>JAXERM010000095.1:0-11427 GCA_034116505.1 Bacilli bacterium | reverse complement strand
GAAGCGAAACCGATACTGTTAAACCATTTGTTTATACTGGCTTAAATACTGACTACTTTGATTATGCAGTTTTTACATGGTGGTCACAATTAGCAGGTAAATCCGCTATTAAAGAATTTTTATCATATGAAAACGCTGATATATTTGATTACACTAATAAAGCTTCAGCGTATTCAAAATTATATGAAGCAACAAAATTGTGGAATAACATCTTTAATGATAAAAGCAATTATGTTGAAGGAAGTGCTGGAAAAACAAACCACCAAGCTCAACAAAATTTCTTAAATGGTTATGCTGCGATGATGTTCAATTCAGACTGGCTCTATAATGAAATGATCAACTATATGGATGATAAAACTCTTCCAGAATCATTTGATTTAAAAATCATGAAAACCCCAGTTGCTCCAAATGCTATTGAACCTAATTCAAGTTATATCGTTGGTGAAGACCAATATATTGCTATTCCTAAAAGCACTAAAAAAGCTGAATTAGCAAAATCATTCATTAAATTAATGGTCTCTGATTATTCAATGCAAAACTTTTTAGATAATGCTTATGGCTTAATGGCGTATTCTTGGGATTCAAGTGAATATACATCTACAAATAATTATGTGAAATCATTATTAGAATATAGAACCTCATTAGAATCTACATATACAAATTATAGTTCTTCACCATTATATTTATCTGGCGTTGTTGATATTTGGTCAACATCCGCTGCAAGACCATTTAAAGGATTATTAGATGGTACTATTGCTTCTGTTGAAGCAGCTTTTGAAACAATAAAAAGAAACGCAAATGACAACTGGTCAACTTGGTTAAGACAAGTAGGTTTATAATAATGAATACTTTCTTAGATGAAATAAACAACATAATTTTTTTAACGCGTTCAAAAAAACAATATAGAGATGGTTATATCAACGAAAATTGTTATTTTTTGAATGATGATTATATTTTATGTGAATATCGAGATCACGGTGATTCTAGATATCCATATATTGAAGATGGCTTAAATATCTGGGCTCATTCTTCTGGATATATTTCTATTAATGAATCAAACTTCTTTATCATCCCTCCTGCTTTAGAAGGAAAAGAACCATTCTTCAATGTCTTAAGTGGAATAAAGAAAAATAGCAAATATGAAATATCATCAATCCTTGGAGTTAATGAAGAAAATAAAAATAACCATGTTAAAGTAATATATTCAAAATCAAAAGCTATTTATTTAAAAGAAAAAGATGGAATAATATCCGCTTTTAGAATTGGTATTAATAAAGATAAAAAGATATTATTTTCATCTATTTGTATTAATAAAAATAAAGATGAAAAAGATATTATCTTATCAACATATATCAATCCTTTAATGATGCATTCAGCGTGTGAAAACGATGAAACTAAATGGTTTAAAAGAACCTCGCTTCTTGAAAATGGTTGCTACTTTTTAGGAATAGAAGATTTATCAAGAGAAATTCATTTATCTAATTATGCTTTATTAAGAAGAAGCGAATATGGAAAAGAAACCATCAAATCATTTACTACTTCTAGATTAGATTACGCAAACGGAAAAAATATAAGCATTAAAAATTCTTCATCATTAAAAGACGGTCAATTTAAACTCAATAAAAAGACTACACAATTTAATGAAACCGCGATATATGGCGATATGTTTAAAGCTGTATTAAAAGAAGGTGAATATATTCAAGTAGATTATGAATTGTCATTACATTTGGAAGATGAAGAAGCAATTAAATCATACAAAGTAATAAATATAAATAATGATTTATCTTTCTTAAAAATTGAAAACGATATAAAAAACAATTATAAACAAGATAACCTACGAATATCTGTTCAAGGCATAGATAAAAAATATAATGTTAAAGATAATATATTTAATAGTTTCTTAAAAAGTGTCATAAATCAAATTGATTACGGAAGCAAAACGAAAAACTCTTCTTTAATGCAACTTGGAGTAAGAGATCTATTCCAAATGGTGGAAGCTTCATTACTATGGGATCCTTCTTTAGCAAAAGAAAAGATAATCAACGCCTTTTCTTTTGAATTTTTAAATGGAAGATTCTTACGTCAATTTTCTACACCAAGTGATAAAAATAGTTCTTTCCTTGTCGATTCAAGAGAATTCATTGATCAAGGACAATGGGTTATTTCCACTTTATATACCTATTTAGCATTTACCAAAGATTTTTCAATATTAGATGAAGAAACTGATTATGTTCAATTAGAAAGTTCAAATCGCGCTCATTTTATAAATAAAAAAGGGACTATTTACGATCATTTAATCAAAATTAAAGACTATTTAATAAATAATATTGATCCAGAAACTGGCGTGTTAAAAACATTATATGGAGATTGGAACGATGCAGTTGATGGATTAGGAAGAAATTATGAAAATAATACAAATAGTAATTTTTCAAATGGTGTTTCTTCTATGGCTAGTTTCCATTTATACAAAAATCTAGACGAGTTAAAAGAAATAATATTAATGAGTAAAAAAGATATTCCTTTGATTTTAGAACTCGATAATGTTCAAAAGAAATTAAAAAATAATATCAATAAAAAATTAATTATTGAAAACGAAAATAAAGAAAAAAGAATCATCCATGGATGGGGTGAAAATCAATCATTCTATGTTGGAAGTTTTAAAGATGTCGATAATAAATCAAGGAATTCATTAACTTCAAATGCATTCTATGTAATATCTAACCTATATTCAGATAATAAATCAATTAAGAAATTTATACTTGATGCCTATAATAAATTAGATAGCAAATACGGTTTAAAAACTTTTGATGAATATTTTGCAAAAGATGCATATAAAGTTGGAAGAATAATCAATCTCCCTAAAGGAACCGCAGAAAACGCAGCAACATATATTCATGCCAGCATATTTGGAATTAAATCATTATTAATGATGGAAGAACCACTTAAAGCATATGAACAGCTATTTAAAATAATTCCAGTAACTCATAAATATTTATCCACAACTCCATTCGTCATGCCTAATTCATATATTTATAACGAGGAACTCGGAGTGGATGGAGAATCGATGAGCGATTGGTATACTGGAAGTTCAAATACTTTAATTAAAACTCTCGTGTTCGATTTATTTGGGGTTAAGCCAAAATTAAATGATGAATTATATATTTATCCTCAAAAGAAGACATTCTTTAAGGAGGGAAGATTAGATATCAAAATAAAAAATAAAAATATCCATTTGATATTTAAAAGAGAAAATAAATTAAATGGAAAAATTAAAATAAATAATAATGTAATCTTAAATAATAAAATTAATTTATCTGATTACCCCGATGAAATAACAATCAATTTATAAAAAAGGGGCTGTTAAGAAATGAAACATTCAAGTTATGGGGGTATTTTTTGAAACTTTTGTATTTTTTACACCTTTAACCTAAGTGAAACGATAGATTCTACATGTAGCGAAATTAGATATGTATAGCATTTTACTCATGGAAACAACAAATGACATGCCTTTTTCACCACCCGAAGCAAAGTATGACAAGCCTTTTTAAGTAATTGGAAACATATCTATGGTTTTAAACAGCCTAATGGAACTATGTACACACCATTCTCATCTTGTATTGCGACATTTTGTGTTGTAATTACCATTAGGAAAGCTGGTTTTGGATGTTCCTTTTCATCAATATCCGCTGCTAATTCAACAAGTTTTTTTGAAGCTTCTTTGATTTGCTCTTTACTACTAAGTTTGACTTCAACCAACGCCCAAGATCCATCTTCAAATTCTATCACTGCATCTGCTTCACGATCTGCTTTATCTCTATAATGATAAACATTGGCATTTATTGAATCACAATAAATTCTTAAATCTCTTATTGCTAAAGATTCAAAGAGTAAGCCGAACGTTTTCATGTCAGCAAACATACTTTCTGGAGTTATGTGTAAAGCAGCAGTTGCGATGGATGGGTCCACAAAATGTCTAGTATTCTTTTCTCTAATTGCAGTTTTGCTTCTTAAATTTGGATTCCAGGCTTCTAACTCTTCGACAACATATAATCTTCGTAGTGCTTGCATATATTTAGCGAATGTTTCTTTATTAAACTCATCTCCATTTTCTTTCAAGTCGGCCTTCAGAGATTCGTTTGATGCTTGAGTGGAAATCGATCTTGCATACGCTCTTAACATTTTGTTAGATCTACTTGGGTCTTTTCTCAATGAAATGTCGCGCAAAGAAAATACATCTTCATTAACGAGGCCGTTATAGAAAGATTTTGCTTGTTGAAGCGAAACGTCTCTTTCTGTGTTGATAGCTAGCGGCCACCCACCCCTGCATATAAAATATGAATAATCAAAGATATCTTTTTTACAAATTGATGGTTTGAAAATGCCTTTTTTTAAATCAACCAATGAAACGCTTCCAATACTATCTCCACTCTCAAAGAGAGATAAGGTCCTCATTTTCTTCTTGATAATTCGACCAGTCCCAGTGTGTTTTTCGTTAATATCACCAGTCAAGCCATCATCTAGAGTGTTGTCGGTAACGCTACCGGTTAATATGTATTGACCAAATTCACCAGTTTTATCAATTTCTCTTTTAATTGAATTCCAAATAAAAGAAATGACTTGCCATTCATCAATTAGTATAGGTTTATCACCACTATTCAATAATGCTTCTGGGCTATTTTGAGCCAATTCAATGTATTGGTTTCTTTTAGAATCATCAAGTAAATCAATAATGGTTTGTGCATATCTCTCTGCAGTCCTAGATTTTCCACACCATTTAGGCCCAACAATTTGAATTGCACCTACGCTTTTCAAATAAAATTCAAGTTCTTTATCAAACAAACGTTCAATATATGGTTTCTTGCTCATAGTAAATGCCTCACAAATATAATATATTAAAAACTTCAAAACGGCAAGTTTGGCGAATAATTAACGGCAAGTTTGGCGCGTTTTAAATGGCAAGTTTGGCAAAACCAATGGCGGAAAATAATAGCATACCGCTATCGCCTATTCTTCTTGATATTAATGCTTTATTATATAAATATAATAAGTGATAGAGCCTATCGCTCTTTTAGTCGTAGACATGCTACAGTCTCAACGTGGCTTGTTTGAGGAAACATATCAACTGGTTGAACATAGTTAACTGTATAATCATTTGAAAGATATTTAACATCTCTTGCTAATGTTTCTGGATCACAAGAAATATAAATAATTTTTTTGATTTTTTTATCAATTAATGTTTGTAAAAATATTTGATCGCTTCCTTTACGAGGAGGATCCATAATAACAACATCAATATCTCCTTGGTATTTTCTAATAAAATTAGAGGCGTCATCCATAAAGAATTCAATATTGTTAATATTATTTCTTTTAGCGTTCATAATTGCGTTTTTATGCGCTTGTTCCACTATTTCGACAGAGATGACTTTTTTTGCTTTCTTGCTGGCAATTAAACCGATTGTTCCAACACCAGAATAAGCATCTAATATAATTTGATCTTTTTCATCCAATAACGATAACGCTTTTTGATACAACACTTCGACCTGTGTTGGATTGACTTGAAAGAAACTCTTTGGTGATATTTCAAAATCTAACCCCAAAATGTCATCTTTAATAAATCCTTCACCAAACATAATTCGATTATTTTCACCTAACACGACATTAGTATTTTTATTGTTCTCGTTGATAATTAAAGTAGTTATCTCTGGATGTTTTTTTAATAATGAATCCACTAAGAGGTTGAGACCTTTAAAATATAAAGAAGTGGTGACAAGAACAACCATTAAAGCATCAAGTCTTTTACTAGTGCGAATTAACGCATAACGGAATACGCCTTTTTTCGTTAATTCGTTATAAGTTGAGATGTGATATTTCTCTAGCAATAATTTGATATCCCATAAGATTTCACTAGAAAGAGGAGATTCAATATAACATTGTTTGACTTTAATGATTTCGTGGCTATTTTCTCTATAAAACCCGTAAATCACGTTTCCTTTTTTATCTTTTTGAAAAGGAACTTGGATTTTATTGCGATAAAAATATGGATTATCCATTCCTAGACATAAAGGGATTTGATAATCGATACCTGCGATTCGTTTAAAAGCGTTTTCCACTCTTTTAGTTTTATATTCTAATTGTTTATAATAGGCGATTTGTTGATATTGGCAACCACCACAACTAGTGCATATTTTACATTTCGGTTCAATCCGATCTTTAGATATTTTTAATAGTTGTTTTACTTTGCCATAATATACGCCTGCACGTTTATATAATAATGATATTAAAGCTTCTTCACCGATAAATAAACCATCGCAAAAGATGACGTCGTTATCATATTTAACTACGCCTTTTCCTTCACTAGATATATCGACGCATGTCCCTTTAATAATTTGATTCATAAATAAAGAAAATAGGTTCAAAAACCTATTATTTCTTTTCTCCCATTAATTGTTGAATAAACGGTACCTCAATCGAAGCATCTAAACGCGGGAATAACTGATCACCTTTATGAACAGTAAAGTTCTCCACTTTACCAAAATGATAAACATTATCATATTTGATTAATTCTTCAGGAATACCTAATTGAGCGAACAAACGATCACTCGCTTTTGTTAATACTGGTTTTAATAACATTCCAGCGATGAATAAGACATTGGCTAAGTGATTCATAACACTAGCGAGTTCTTTATTTTTGGACTCATCTTTCGCTAATGCCCAAGGAGTTGTTTCATCAATATATTTATTGCCGCGATTCACTAATTCATTAACAACCGCGATCGCGTCTGTAATGCGTAAATCATCCATTAAATTTTCATATTGGACGACAGTTTCTTTCGCGACGCTTTCTAAATTACCATCATATGGAGTGATTTGTCCTTCATAAGCAGGAATAACACCATCAAAGTATTTATTGATCATTGATACAGTGCGATTTAATAAATTACCTAAGGAGTTCGCTAAATCCATATTAACTCTTTCAACGAATTGTTCAGGAGTGAAGCTACCATCTTGACCAAAGGTCACTTCACGGGCAAGATAATATCTCACTGCGTCTAAACCAAAATGTTCTACAAGAGGATATGGATCAACAACATTACCTTTTGATTTACTCATCTTGCTATCGCGCATCATTAATAAACCATGAACAAATTCACGGTCAGGTTTTCTTAAACCTAATGATTCTAAAAACATCGGCCAATAGATCGCGTGGAATCTAGTGATGTCTGCACCGAGAATATGAATGATTTCTGTATCTTCATCTTCCCAGAATTTTTTAAATTTTTCTTCATTAGAAGAACCATAACCTAAGGCTGTGATGTAATTGGTTAAAGCATCAAGCCAAACATAAACAACATGTTTTGGGTTTTCTTTTACAGGAATGCCCCAAGAAAAACTTGTACGAGAAACACATAAATCACCTAATCCTGGTTTGATAAATGTATTAATCATTTCATTTTTACGAGATATTGGGGTTAAGAAATTAGGATGGTCTTCATAAAACTTTAATAAGAAGTCAACATATTTACCGGTTTTAAAGAAATATGATTCTTCTTCTGCAACTTGGACTGGTCGCCCACAATCGGGACAAATATGTTCTTCTCCTACTTGTGTATCAGTCCAAAATGATTCACATGGAGTGCAATACCATCCTTTGTATTTGCCAAGATAAATATCACCTTTTTCATACATTTTTGAAAAGATATCTTGCACCACTTTTGTGTGGCGTTCTTGTGTTGTACGAATAAAATCATCATTAGAAATATCTAATAAATCCCACAATTTATAAAAGCCTTCCACAATATCATCGACGAATTGTTGTGGTGTCTTACCGCTTAAGGCTGCATTTTTTTCAATTTTTTGTCCGTGTTCATCTGCGCCGGTTAAGAAATAACATTCAAAACCTCTTAATCTTTTATAACGGGCAAAGATATCAGTTAAAACAGTGCAATAAGCATGACCAATATGTAATTTTGCGCTTGGATAATAAATCGGGGTTGTAATATAAAATCTTTTTTTCATAAACCACTCCTGTTAATCATTAAAATAAAACCCACTTATAAGTGGGCTTATATTATTTCTTTTCTTCTAATCCGTATTTACGGTTGAATTTAGCCACACGGCCATCGGATTGTACAAATCTTTGTTTACCTGTGTAGAATGGGTGGCAATTAGAACATGTATCAACTTTGATTTCTTTTAAGGTTGAACCTGTTTCGAATGTCGCGCCACAAGAGACACAAGTCACTGTACAACGATTGTAATTTGGGTGAATGCCTTTTTTCATTTTTTTCTCCTTCCGCCTTGAGCTACTATCTTTGCTCAAAGAAAGTTTGCTTTATGATAATATCAAACATCTTAATTAATAGCAACATCATCTTTTTAAGATGTGTATTATTTTTGTAAAATGATTAAGCACTTTGAATAATAACCTCTTAGCTAGTTGATAACGATATCTTTATTAATATAAAAACATCTTTTGAATTATTATTTTTATTCGTTTAAATATCTAATCATATTTATCTAATCCTTTTTATGTGTGCTAATATGTAATTAAGAAGGAAATACATATGAATGAAGTAATCTACCAAATTTTTGTACGCAATTATTCTAAAGAAGGTACTTTTTTAGCGATTCAAAAAGACTTAGATCGCATTAAAAGATTAGGAGTGGATATTATCTATCTCATGCCGATACATGAAATTGGAGTAAAAAACCGAAAAGGAACTTGGGGTTCGCCATACGCGATTAAAGATTATTATTCTATTTCTTTTGATCTAGGTGATTTAACTAGTTTTAAGAATTTAATAAATGCTATTCACGATAAAGGAATGAAGGTCATTATGGATATGGTGTTTAATCACACCGCACCTGATAATGAATTATTGATTAATCATCCAGAATATTATTTCTATCGCAACGGTAAAACCGCGAATAAAGTTGGTGATTGGAGCGATATTATCGATTTAGAAACCAAAGATGAAAAAACACAAGAATATCTTCTTGGTGTCATAGAATATTGGGTTCATGTCGGTGTTGATGGTTTTAGATTTGATGTCTCTAGTTTAATACCTCTATCATTCTTTAAAAAATTAAGAGAAAGATTTGGAAAGAGCTTGTTTTTATTATCAGAATCAATCGACCCAGATTTTATAAGATATGCGAAAAGCATAGGTATTGATGTCACTACTGATGATGAATTAGCCCCTTATTTTGATGTTTTATATAATTACAATTATTTTCGCGATTTAGAACATTATCTTAAAGGAGAAGCACCTCTTAAAAATTTAGTGGGCGCTTTAAATGATGAACAAAATAAATATAACCGTATTTGCTGTTTAGAAAATCATGACACAAAACGTATCTATGATTTAGTGCATCACGATAAAGAAAGATTATTATCTTTATTAAGATTTTCTTTCGCATTGAAAGGATGTCCATTCTTATATGCAGGAGAGGAATTAGGAACAGATAAGAATGTCCCTTTATTTGAAAAAGATCCAATTGATTGGAATGTTATTGATCACAATATTAACCAAGAAATCAAAAAATTAATCAAAGCAAAGAAAAAAGAAAAGGCTATTAAACAACAAACCTTTAAATTAATTGATGAATCAACGATTGAAGTAGCAACCGTTTATGTTGATGGTACAGATTCAATCAAACAATTTAGTTTTTAATCTTTCGTTGACGATTAATAAATAGATAAATAACCGCTGCCGCGATTAAAAATAAACTAATATATTGCGATAAGGATAAGAATAATGTGTCACCGCGAAAATCACCGCGGAAAAATTCATTTATAAAACGACAAATTCCATAACTAATAAGATAGATTATAGAAGCATATCCTGGTTTTAATTTGTCTAACATTATCAGAGAAAATAAAACGACAAAAATAATGAGACAATACACCATTTCAAATATTTGTGTTGGATATAATTTTTGACTACCAAACATCTGATATGCATCGGTGTTTATAGGAAAAGAAATACCTAAAAAGTCGATATTTGCCGGGATAACTTTGCCAAAACAGCATCCTGCACAAAGACAACCTAATCGTCCAAATACTTGTCCAAGTGGTAAAGTAGTCGCAGCGAAATCAAGGTGTTTTTTGACATCCACTTTGAAGATTTTACAAAATAAAAATATCCCAAAAGCTCCACCGATAAGACCACCATAAAAGACATAACCAGAAGTCAGCCAATCAATAAAAGAATGGGGACTAGCCAACAATGATTTTAGATGGGTAATAATCGATAATATGACCGCACCAAGGTAGGCAAAAATAATCACAAAGCCGATTAGTAAAAAAGAATCAAAACGTTTGATATTTAATTTCTTTGTTAAAAATATTTCACCCACTAATATAGAGGCTAATCCGCCTAAAATTACCATCACGGTATAAGTAGGAATGTTGGTGTTAAATAAATATGGATACATAACTTATATTAATTTTACCTATATGAATTATTCATTTATAGCAATTTATAAAATTTATGAATAACAATCATTTTTCATCACCTTATTGAGAAGGTAGTATATTTTTATTAAAATTAAGTTAGGTGCATTTTATGAAAGTATTATTATATTTTGAAAAAGAAGAAAAAATTAAAAAATCAGGTATTGGTCGTGCCTTAAAACATCAGATTGCTTCACTTACTTCCGCAGGGATTGAATATACATTAAATCCTAAAGATGAATATGATATCGCACATATCAATACATATTTCCCTGCCTCTAAGAGATTAGTGAAAAAATTAAAGAAAAAAGGTATTCCTGTCATTGTGCATGGGCATAGCACAAAAGAAGATTTCCGTAATTCCTTCCGCTTATGGCCTGTGATGTCTTTATGGTTTTATCCTAATTTAATGTGGTTTTATAAAAATGCTGACTATATTATTACTCCAACACAATATTCTAAAGATTTAATTGATAGTTATCAATTAGGAACAGAAGTGATCCATGTATCTAACGGGATTGAACCAAATGAATATGCTTATAAAGAAGAAAATATCAAAGCTTTTAAAGACTACTTTCATATTCAAGAAGGAGAAAAAGTAGTTATTGGCATTGGTTTTCCATTTAATCGTAAAGGCATTAAAGATTTCTTTGAAGTGGCAAAGAGTTTTCCGAATGTGAAATTTATTTGGTTTGGTTATTTACAAAAGATATTAACACAAATCAATGTCTTAAAAGCAATTAAGCATCGTCCAAGCAATGTCATTATGCCTGGATATATCGATAACCAAATTATCAAAGGAGCGCTTCATTATTCTGAATGTTTGTTCTTCCCTAGTTATGAAGAAACAGAAGGCATTGTCGTTCTTGAAGCATTAGCGAGTCATTGTCCAGTATTAATTAGAGATATCGGGGTGTACGCTGATTGGTTAAAAGATGGAAGAGATTGTTATAAAGCTTCTTCCAATCAAG
>JAXERM010000094.1:0-3610 GCA_034116505.1 Bacilli bacterium | reverse complement strand
TGGACATTTATCACCTAAAATATGGACTGGAAAGCCATATAATTGCACATCATTCGCGCAACAATTCATAATCCATCTTCCCACTAAGAATGAATTATCAGTGAATTTATCGCTCACAATTGCTTGAGCGTCAAATTCCACCACTTTACCTTCATAACGATCATGTTTTTCAAAACTATCGATATAAAAGAAACCGAAATCTTCATCTTTGATATTGATAACATCCGCTTTGATATCATAAGGAATAGGAGTTTCAAAAGCGTCACCGATTTTATTATTTTCGTTCACGGTATAAAAATAAGTATTAGGATTAATTAGTCTTAATGGTGTTTGAAAATTAGCGATTGTGCTAAGATCTTTTACTTTAGTAAAACACACCACTTGAGCGTACTTTAACATATCGGTAAACTTTTGTCGCATATTGTTAAAATAGACCGGGAAAGTTTCACCATCAACGAATAAAATAGTTTGTACCACTTCAGTATTCGCCGGCATATCGATATCTTTAATATCCCACATACCGTTAAGCTCAACAATGATCCGATCAGGATGTGATTTTTTTATCGCTTTTTCAAAAACATCACCATTAAAATCTTGCAAATTATTAATATAAACTACATCGGTGTTATATTTTTTTAAATCGTTTTCATCATATTCCACTTCGCCGGTTTCTAAAGCCACCACTAGAGTGTGAAAATGATCAATTTGCGTATCTGTTTTTAATGTATGAATAATATAACTAGTCTTGCCACCATCGAGGAAGCCACCGACTAAAAATGTTGGAATTTTTTTCATAATTATTTTATTAATTCAGCAATTTTATCTTTGTCCATCTTAGAACCAATTACCACGAAACGACCAGTATATTCTGGTTCACCAAGCCGGATTTCATAATCACCCATCACTAAATCAAAATAATACCATTTGTCATTATCGCTAGCTTTTAAGATGCCTTTACTACGTAAAATGGTACCTAAACCACTATTAGGATCAGCTAAGAGAGATAAAATATTTTCTAATTCTTTTCTCGAGTAAGATTTTGGTGTTTCTTTACCGAAACTTAAAAATACTTCATCTGCGTCATGATCGTGATGATGACAATGCTCATGATGATGCCCATGGTCATGATGACAATGTTCGTGATGACCGTGTTCATGGTGATGATGTTCTTCTTCATCTTCATGTTCATGATGATGGCAGCAACATTCTGGGTCATCGCATTCCTCATCGTCATGATGATGGTGACAACAACACTCTGAATCATCACATTCATCATCGTGATGATGGTGACAGCAACAATCTGGATCATCACATTCTTCGTGATGCAAATGTTTTATTTCTTTGGCTAATTCTTGTACTAAAGCGTTTTCACTTTCCAGTGTTTTTAAGAAATTATTTGGTTCTAAATCTGTTACTTTAGTGGAAATAATTGTCGCTTTTTCGTTATGTTCTTTAATTATATTAAAGACTTCGACCACTTTTTCTTCTTCACATAAATCAACTTTCGCTAAGACGATATGCGAAGCGTGTTCAATTTGATCTAAGAAAAACTCGCCAAAATTATTTAGATACATTTTTGCTTTTTTAGTGTCCACAACCGTACATAAAATATTAATTTTGTGTGGAATATCAACGTTATTAATCGCGTTGATAATATCGGATAATTTACCGACTCCTGAAGGTTCAATAATGATACGATCTGGATGATATGTGTCATTTAATTCTTTGATTGATTTAGAAAAATCTCCCACTAAAGAACAGCAAATACATCCAGCGTTAATTTCTTTTATTTTGACGCCTGAATCTTTTAAAAACGCTCCATCGATACCAATTTCACCAAATTCGTTTTCAATGATGACAACTTTTTCGTTTTTAATTTCTTGCGATAAGAATAATTGTTTAATAATTGTTGTTTTTCCTGCGCCGAGGAAACCACTAATAACATCGATTTTTACCATAAAAATCACCTCTTAAAATAAGTATATTACAAAAATAAAAATAATAAATACATTTATGTCCGTTAATTTAATAATAAATTAGCAAGACCAAATATACGTATTATGTTCAGTTTATAGATTATTCTTTAAATAAATTAATAAATCAGAAAAATTACCATGCGGGAAAATATCAATATTAACATTTTCACGATTGATTAAATCATCAGTTAATAAAAAAGTTTTACTACCTAATTTTGCAATAATCATATCCTCTAGTGCGTTGTTACCAACCATCAGGACTTCTTCTGGTTTTAATTCATGTTTTTTGAATAAATATTCAAAATATTTCAAATTCGGTTTACAAAAACCACAATTTTCATATGAAGTATAATCATCAAAAATTTCTAAAGGACAATTTGCCCATGAAGCGCGATTTTTTGTTGCGATATAAGGGAAAATGGGATTTGTCGCTAAGATGACTTTGATTCCTTTATTTTTAACATAATCAACTGCTTCTCTTGCTAATGGTTGAAAATGAGTTGCTTCTTTAGCGAGTAAAAACTCATTTTCGTAAAAAGCATCAAATTTTTCTTTATCCTCAAATGCTTTGGGGCCGAGCATTTTCTTAAATACATCCCAAAATACGACATCATTAGTGACCTTACCGTCATTTTGATACATCGCTTTTGTTCCCGCCCAGATCGTCTTGATTAAATCTTCTTTTTGATAACCATAAGGCGACATTCTTTTCGCTAATAGGCCAAAATAATATTCGACGAATTTGTTTTCGTCCATTCCTAATAATGTGCCATCTAAATCAAAAAACACTGCTCTGATCATTATTTATTTTCCTTTTCAAAAAATGCTAAAGCGATTGCGCCAGGACCGATATGTGTCCCGATTGTACTACCGATTTGAGTTTTAATCAAAACACGATGGTCCGGATATAAATCAGAAGAATCGTCGATATATTTATTTAATAAAATATCGCTTAACCCAGAATAAGCTAATGCGACTGGCAAAGTAAAATCGATACCATTAGTGTTATTTAATAAAGTTCGAAGATAGTTATGACCTTGTTTTGAACCTCTAGCTTTGCCGATTAAGCCTACTTTACCATCTTTGATTTCCACCACCGGTTTAATACGGAGCATATCCCCAAAAACAGCAGTGACTTTTGATATTCTTCCACCTTTATGTAGATACTTTAAAGTATCCAATAATCCAATTAATCTAATTGATTTCTTTTTATTTTCTAATTTATCGACAATTTGTTTAGCCGATAAATTTTCTTTTGCTAATTTTAGTGCGTAGCGGACTAAAATATTCTCCCCTACTGTGACATTAGATGAATCAATTACATATACGTTCTTAAATTCTCTTGCGGCCACTAAGGCATTATTGTAAGATCCGGATAATTTTTTCGAAATAGTGATACAAATAATGTCGTCATTAGGATATTTTTGAAATGCTTCGACAAAATTAAAAGGCGGAATTTGACTCGTCTTTGGTAATGTATCCGATTCAATTAATTTTTCAAAGAATTGTTGACTAGATAAAGTTATGCCGTCGATATATTCTTCATCGCCAAAATTTACTTTCATCGGTATGATATCCAAAGATAATTCCTGCGCTTCTTTAACGCTAATATCAGCAGCGGAATCGGTAATAAT
>JAXERM010000093.1:0-8169 GCA_034116505.1 Bacilli bacterium | reverse complement strand
ATGTGATTAAATACAACATTGAAATCAAATTGAATATTAAATCATGTAGTTATCAAACGGGAACTTTATCAACCTCAATATTCAATATTAATAAAACGGCTGGAAATAGTGGTGTTGATAAAGACATTGAGATTAATGGCAAAAAGTGGACTGTGAATTATGAAGTACAAAATCCTTCTAATGCCTTACCTTTTACGAATTTTGATAAAGGTACTTCAGTGAAAATTGGAAGCACTTCCAATCCGTTAACTAAATTAACAATCACTTCTAAAGATTCGATGAATATTAATGCAGCCTTTGTCGGAGCTGCTTCTGGAATTGCAAATAAAACGTTCAATCTATCGATTGCAATTAACGGACAAGAAATATTTTCCGCTTTGATTGATGATAATGCTGGAACAAAAGCTGCCTCTAAAATTTATGGTAATAATTTTGACACAAGCTATACTGGTGTCATTACTTATACATTTACTCCTTCAACTAGTGATGCAACATCGCTAATATTAGGAGAATATGCATTAAATGAAATTTAATAGAGAAAGGATATTTCTATGGATTATAAAAAGACATTATTGATGAATAAAACCAACTTTGAGATGCGTGGTAATTTAGCCACAAAAGAGCCTCTCTTAGTGGAAAAATGGCAAGCACAAGATTTATATCATGCGATGAATCTCAATCGTAAAGATGCGAAAGAATTCGTCCTTCATGATGGCCCTCCATACGCTAACGGTGATATGCACTGTGGCCATATGCTTAATCGAATTTTAAAAGATTTTGTCGTCAGATATAAAAACATGCAAGGATATAAGACTCCATTTATTTTTGGTTGGGATACACACGGTTTACCAATTGAAAACATGGTAACTAAGTCCGGTGTTAATCGTAAGACCACTCCAGTTGATGTCTTCCGCCAAAAATGTGAAGAATATGCCTTAAAACAAGTTGAAAGACAAAAAGCACAAATTAGAAGATTAGGGGTAGTGGGTGATTTTGACCATCCTTATCTCACATTACAAAAAGAATATGAAGCGATGCAGATTAGAATGTTTGCTGATATGGCTTTAAAGGGATTAATTTATAAAGGATTAAAACCAGTTTATTGGTCTCCAAGTAGCGAATCCGCTTTAGCGGAAGCAGAAATTGAATACGCAGATGTTTTATCTCATTCTATTTATGTCGCATTCCCTGTTAAAGATGGAAAAGGAGTGATTGATAATGACACTCGCTTAGTTATTTGGACAACTACTCCATGGACTCTCCCAGCTAATTTAGCGATTTCAGCCCATCCTGATTTTGTATATGGGGTATACGAAACAAATAAAGGTAAATTATTGTTTTTACAAGAATTTAAAGATAAATTAACCGAAGAATTAGGATTAGAAAATGTTCGCTTATTAAAAACTATTAAAGGCTCAGAATTAGAATATGTGGTTTGTAAACATCCTTTCTATGATCGCGATTCTTTAGTGATTGTTGGCACTCATGTCACAAATGATGCCGGTACTGGTTTAGTCCATACCGCTCCTGGACACGGTGTTGAAGACTATCAAGTTTGTAAAAACTATCCAAATTGTGGATTAGACCCTTATTGTCCTGTGGACGCACACGGATATATGATGAAAGGCACCGGTGAAGGAATTGAAGGATTATTTTATGAAGATGCTAACGAAGCAGTCTTAAAAATTATCGAAGCTAATGGTGCATTATTAAAACACACAACCTTTACTCACTCCTATCCACATGACTGGCGTACAGGAAAACCATTAATCTTTAGAGCGACGGACCAATGGTTCTGCTCAATCGCTCCAATTAAAGAAAAATTAATCGAAACCATTCATCAAACAAAATGGTATCCTGCTTGGGGTGAAAACCGCATGGTTAACATGATTAAAGACCGTGCTGACTGGTGTATTTCTCGTCAAAGAGCGTGGGGTGTTCCAATTCCTATTTTCTATAACGAAGATGGCACACCAATTATCGAAAAAGCAGTATTTGACCATGTTGAACAATTATTTAAACAATATGGCAGTAATATCTGGTATCAAAAAACCGCAAAGGAATTATTACCAGAAGGATATAAAAACGAACATTCTCCTAATGGAAATTTCACCAAAGAAAATGACATCATGGATGTTTGGTTTGACAGTGGTTCATCTTGGGCTGGTGTTTTATTAGGTCGAGATATCAAATATCCTAGCGATTTATATTTAGAAGGTAGTGACCAATATCGTGGTTGGTTCAACTCCTCATTAATCGTTTCGGTCGCAACACAAAATAAAGCTCCTTATCAAAATGTTGTAAGTCATGGTTGGGTTTTAGATGAACACGGCGAACAAATGCATAAATCAAAAGGCAACGGTGTTGATCCAGTCAAAATCGCGAATGTCTATGGCAGTGATATCTTACGTTTATGGGTAGCCACTGTTGATTATCAACAAGATGTTCGTATCGGTGATAACATCATCAAACAAGTGAGTGAACAATATCGTAAATTACGTAACACTTTAAAATTTATCTCTTGGAATCTAGCGGATTTTGATCCAAAAGACGCAGTGGAAGAATTTTCTCCATTAGATCATTATATGCTTGTCTTATTAAATAATTTAATAAGCAAAGTGACCGATTCTTTTGATCATTATAATTTTGCTAATGCAATGACTAATATTCTCAATTTAATGAGCGTTGATTTATCAAGTTTCTATCTTGATATTAATAAAGACGTTTTATATTGTGACGCAAAAGATTCTACTCGTAGAAAAGCCACACAAACAGTCTTATATCGTTACGCAGAAGCCTTATTAAGATTATTAAATCCTATCCTTCCATTTACAATGGATGAATTTAACCGTAATTTACCAGGTGAAAGAGTAGATAATGTCCAATTTTTAGATTATCCAAAAGTGGACGAAAATATTAAAGAAAACGATTTAGATTTAGCGATTAAAGCATTATTACCTTTAAAAGTTGATGTCTTAAAAGCTTTAGAAGAAGCAAGAACAAATAAAGTGATTGGTTCTAACCAAGAAGCACATGTATTCGTTTCTGATTTATCTAAAGATATTAGCGAAGCAATCTCTAAATTAGATGAAGCTGAAATCCGTCGATATTTCATCGTTAGTGAACTCAGTGTCGTAGAGAACTTGGACGCAAAAATGTATAATAACGCAAAAGTATTAGTAAAACATCATGAAGGATGTTTCTGCGAACGTTGTTGGAATTATGAAACTGACGCGATTAAACAAAGCGATGGAACATATCTATGCAAGCGCTGTCAAGAAGTGATGGAGAATTATCATGATGAAGAAAATTAATTTATCAAAAAAAGCATTAACTTATATTTTCTCTGGTGTTGGGGCTCTTATTCTTCTATTGACTGATTTATTTACAAAAATAGGTGTTGTTAATTATTTTAAAAGTCACACCTCTCCCATCGTCTTAATTCCTGGTTTTTTAAGAATTAATTACACTCTTAACGAAGCAGCAGCTTTTGGTATTGGCTTTTCTAACCCGACTGTCAATCGTGTTTTATATTGTATTATCGCTTTGATTGGCATAGGTATTATCGTCACGATATTGTCGTTAAAAGGCAAGAAAATGCATATTATCGAAATTGTTTGTTGCTATTTAATCGGTGTCGGAGCTTTAGGCAATTTTATCGACCGTGTATTTTATTCTTCATCATTCTTAAGTGGTGCCTATTTAACGACTGATCGCGGTGGATTAGTGGTGGATTGGATTGACTTTTACGGTATCTGGCAATTCAATTTTAATATCGCTGATAGTTGTATTGTTATCGGTGTCCTTATCTTAATTGTTTATCTCATCGTTGATGAGGTTATCACTTCAAGAAAAAATAAAGCGGAAAAAGTTGAAGTGATTTCCAATAAAGATAAAGTGTTATCTAAAGACGAACTCGAACGTTTAGAAGAACAAAAAAATATTAAAGAAAAACAATAATAATTCATGGATATTTACAAAGTAAATAATATTGACGCAAATATGCGTTTAGATGCCTTTTTATCAAAGAACATTCCTTCCGTTTCTCGCAGTTATTTCGTCACTTTGATTAATGAAGGAAATGTCTTGGTAAATGACAAAACTAGTAAACCTTCTTTGAAGGTTAAAGAAAACGATGTCATTAGCGTTAATATTCCAGAGGCAAAACCCTTAGAGATTAATAAAGAAGACATCCCTTTAGATATCGTTTATGAAGATGAAGATATCCTGATCATTAATAAACCACAAGGCATGGTCGTTCATCCTAGTGTCGGTCATTATGAACATACATTAGTAAATGCAATTTTGAATCATTGTCAAAACCTTAGTGGTATTAACGGTAAGATGCGTCCTGGTATTGTCCATCGTATTGATAAAGACACTAGTGGATTAATCTGCGTAGCAAAAAACGATGAAGCGCATCATTTCTTATCTGCTCAACTAGTAGATCATTCAATGAAAAGGAAATATATCGCTTTAGTTCGTGGTGTAATTAAAGAAAATCACGGAACGATTAATATGCCAATCGGACGCGATAAATATGACCGTCAAAAATTAGCGGTTTCGCGTAATAATTCAAAACAAGCAATCACTAATTTTAACGTTTTAGAAAGATATAAAAACCACACATTAGTGGAATGCTCTTTGTTAACAGGAAGAACCCATCAAATTCGCGTTCATTTCTCTCATATTGGCTATCCAATTGAAGGAGACCCATTATATGGGGGCAGAAATTACGATAAATATTATTCTAATGGGCAACTATTAACTGCGGTCAGCTTAACCTTAGTGCATCCTCGCACAAAAGAAAAGATGGAATTTCATATCGATTTACCACCTTATTTCTTAAAAATAATTGAAGAGGTGAGAAATTAATTTTCTCCCTTTTTTATTCTCTTATAATTTGCGAAATTATTTTTTAATAATTTTTCGATTTCTTCTAACGGATATTTATCCAATAACATATTTAAGAATTCATCGGCTTTTTTACCTGCCCCTAATGGGAATGATAGATGATATTCTTTTTCTAATTCTTTCTTGTAGATAATCAAAGCATATCTAGCAATCACGCTCGCTAAGGCAATCGATGGATAATAAGATTCGCCTTTCTCTTTGAAAATCACATTATTTAAAGGAATATCTTTATTTTCTAAATATTCATAATATTTTTTCTCATTAACGAATTGATCGATATAAATATGTTTAGTGTTAGGAAATTTATTTAATAAATTTTTTAATACTTGATTGTGCATTCTAGCTTTTAAGGAGTTGATATTCTCGCCTTTAAGCAACATTTCGTTATATTTTTCGTTTGATAATGTCAATTTTGAATAATGAAAATTCTTGATTAAAGTCGGTCCTAATTTTTCTATTTGGGTGTCGGATAATTTTTTGGAGTCATGGATACCTAATGATTGCAATTTTTTGATATCTTCTTTTGAAGTATAAGCACCGACAACAATCATTGGCATAAATAAATCGCCCACACCAACTTCATCGCTTCCAATTTGTTCATCTAAATCTAAAAAATGTTCTTTATTAACTTTTTTTGTTTCCTTAATCGAAGCGTCCATATCCCAATTTTGTGCTTCTTTAAGGGCTCCAGGCCCACTAAATTGCACTTTAAAATAAGATTTTTTGCTTTCCCAAATCGTGATAATGATATCGTGATAATCATAACAAGATAAAATATATTCACCGCGACGATCAATTTGATATTCTTCGTATTTATTTTTTAAATTATCGAGCAGATTTTTATCGACTTTAATTACGACGTTTTCCATACATTTTTTATAGTTTAACAAATATTTTAGTCTTATGGTATCATAATACCATGCAAGACATTTATCAAACATTCGAATTTTATAAAATTATCGATCAGATCAAAGAGTTCGCAAAGACGGAAATTGGCAAAGAGTCATTAGATAATCTAAAGATGCTTTCTTCTTTTCAAGAAGTTCATGAATCGTTAGAAGATTTAAAAGAAATGATGTCGATTGTCACTCGCTTTGGTGTCATGCCAATCGCGACATCTGCTTCCGCTTTATATTTAATATCTCTAGCAAAGAAAACTGGTTTATTAACACCAAGAGACTTAAATCTCATCGCAGATGATGTTTTAACAAGTCAAAATATTGAAAAATTCTTAAATAAAATCGATGTTTCGTATCCTAGGATTAAATCCTATAGTAACCAATTCTTTGATTTATCTTCTTTAGAAAAAGAAATTCATCGCGTGATTAATTCTTCTTTAGCGATTAATGATAACGCGACAAGCGAATTAAAAGAAATCAGAACAAAAATCAAAAAATTAGAAAATAATTTACAGCAAAAAATCACCTCTATCGCTTTTTCATATAAAAGTTATCTTAATGACGATAATGTCACCATTAGGGATGGTCATTTTGTTTTACCAGTTAAGACAGTAGATAAAAGTAAAGTCTTAGGTATTATTTATGATGTCTCTGATAGTGGGGCAACCACATTTATTGAACCAATGGAAATCGTGCAAATCAATAATGAGATGACCGCTTTAAAAGTTAGAGAAAATGATGAGATTAGAAAGATCTTAAAATCATTAACTGCCTTGGTGCTATTACAAGAAAAAGAAATTATCAAAAACAACAGTGTAATTGCCTATTTTGATTTTTTAATCGCTAAAAGTTTATATGCCCAAAATGTGAACGCTGAAGTAGCGACTTTATCTAAAGAACGCGTGATTGATTTAAAAAATGCTCGTCACCCTTTAATCGATATGAAAAAGGTGGTTCCTAATTCCTATTATTTAGATGAAAAACAAAGGATGATTATCATTTCTGGGCCTAACGCAGGTGGAAAAACTGTCTCTTTAAAAACTGTTGGTTTATTAACATTAATGAATCAATGTGGATTACCTATCACTGCCTCAAGTGCCACATTAAGCTATTTTGACCATATTTTCATCGATATCGGCGACAATCAATCATTGTCTGATAATTTATCCACTTTCTCCGCTCATATGTCTAGTTTGGGTGAAATAACACAAGTAGTAAAAGGAAAAGATTTAGTCTTAATTGACGAATTAGGTACTGGTACTGATCCAAAAGAAGGGGAAGCATTAGCCTTTGCAATCGTAAAACATTTAGAAAATAAGAACGCATTTAGTATTATTTCTTCCCATTTTTCTTCCTTAAAAGAATACGCTTTAACTAGTCCATATATCGAAAATTCGTCAATGATATTTGATGAAAATAATCTTCTTCCTACTTATCGTTTCCGTCAAGGAACACCTGGTAAAAGCTATGCTTTAGATGTTGCAGGAAGATATGGTATATCAGAAAACATCATTAAAGACGCAAAAGAATATTTAGCGAATAAAAACACTGATGATGTTTCTATTTTATTAGATACATTACAAAAGAAAATGGATGAAGCATCACATTTGGAAGATGAATTAAAACAAAAAGAAAAAGAATTGAATCGCTTACAAAAAGATTTAGATACGCAAGAGACTTTATTAAAAGATAAAAAACAATCTTTACTAAAAGATGTTAATGAAGAAAAATTACAAATCATCAATAAAGCACAAGAAGAAGTCAAAGAAATCATGAAGCAATTAAACGGAAGCGATAATAAACTCCATGACGTGATCAGAATCAAAAAAGAATTAGATGATTTGATTACAACCCCAGACACAGTTATCTATAACGAAAACATTGTTGAAGGAGATTATGTAACAATTCCTTCTTTAAATGTTGAAGGAAAAGTAGCTTCAATTAAAGGTGAAAAAGCAATTGTGAACACTAATGATGGTTTTTCCTTTAATATTCCTAAAGAACAATTACATAAAATAAATCCCGCTAAAATTAATGTTAAGGTGAGAAAAAAAGAGACCAATAACATAGATTTTGTCTTATCAAATAGTCAAAAAGTAGGTTTAGAATTAAATCTTATTGGCATGCATGTTGAGGAAGCACAAAACGCTTTGATTCAATACCTCGATAGCGCGAGATTAAGAAGATTTAAAACAGTGAGAATTATTCATGGTTTTGGTAGTGGAGCCTTAAGAAAAATGGTTAGAAGCTATTTAGATACTCAAAAAGATCTATCTTATCGTAGTGGCGATAATTATGAAGGTGGCGGTGGTGCCACTGTCGTTTATTTCAGATTAAGATATGACGGAAAATATCA
>JAXERM010000092.1:0-3523 GCA_034116505.1 Bacilli bacterium | reverse complement strand
AAAGCGAGACTGTCTCTCGCGGTTTGGTGGGACCTAAATCGGCACCCTATCAGCAGGTTTCCCTTTTGACATTTAAATATTACAAAATAAAACCCTATCTTTCAATAGGGATTTTTGATTTTTGGTGACCCGTATGGGATTCGAACCCACGAATGTTGCCTTGAGAGGGCAATGAGTTAAGCCACTTCTCCAACGGGCCAATTAGGTGTAAAAATTACACCTTAGTTATTTAATAAAGAAATGACCTTATTAATTCTATTATCACAGACCGGTTTTGTTAAGACCTTCATTACATAATATAAATTTGGAGAGTTCTTTTTGCCTGTTAATGTGATACGTAAGATTTCCGCTACATCGCCAATTGTGCCTTTATAGTTTTCTGGTGCGGCTTTATATTCTTTGTTATTACCGGCAAAAGATAATTTGATGCCTGTTTCTTTCATTAAGGCAAACCATGATTGTTCATCAACATCTAATGATAGATTATCTTTTAAAGCATTTAAGACCGTAATAATATCATTTTTATTAAATTTTGGATTAAAAGTTAACCCATTATTGATGATTTGATCATATTTATCTTCATAGAAGAAACCAATCATTTCGACTAAAGAGGAGAATTTTTCATAATCCTTACGAGGATTTTCTTTTTCTCTTTCAATATTCATGATTTCTTTGAAATATTCTTTATCTTTTTCGATTAATAATTTTAATTCTTCATTATATGAACAAGCATAAGAATACGCTAAAGAGGTGATTTCATCTTTATTTTTCTTGGCTAAAATTTCTTTAGCGAAGAAAGATAATTTACCCATATCGAATAAAGCGCCTTCTAATGACATCTTATCAAAGGAGAATTTGAATTCTTCCATATGTTCAAATTTATGTAAGAAGATCCATTCTTCAAAATTACTATTCGCAATAGTCATTAAATACATCAATAAAGATTCAGCGGGATAACCATCTTTTAAGAAATAACTAACCGCTGCTTCGTTATCATATCTTTTTGATAATTTTCTTTTATGACCTTGTTCATCTAATTTCATGATGACGGGGAGATGGGCGTATTTTGGTGCTTCAAATCCTAAAGCAGAGAATAATTCCACATGGATTGGTAAAGAAGAAATCCATTCTTCTCCACGAATCACTGTCGTGGTACGCATAAAATGATCATCTACTGCGTGAGCAAAATGATATGTTGGTAATCCATCGCTTTTATAAATGACAATATCTTGATCATTTTGGGCAATTTCAAAATCTCCATGCACTAAGTCATGCACTTTAATTTTTCTTAAATGGTTGCCTAAAGACTTAAATCTAATGATATATGGTTCACCATTTTTAATTCTTTCCGCTCTTTCTTCATTATTTAAGAAACGACATTTAGCGAATTGACCATAATATCCAGGAATGATTTTATGACTTTCTTGTTTCTTTCTGATCTCATCTAAATCGCTTGAGCTACAAAAACAAGGATACGCTCTACCGATAGAAATCAAATATTTAATACATACTTTATATATATCTGCGCGTTTAGATTGGACATAAGGACCATAATCTCCTTCTTCATGATCACCCATATATCCTTCATTAGGAACAATATTAAAGGTTTTTAATTGTTCTAATAATTGTTCACCGCTTCCCGCAATCTCTCTTTTAGTGTCAGTATCTTCTAATCTCACATAGAAAACACCATTAGATTGATTTGCGACTTTATGACAAATAAAAGAAGTAAATAAAGATCCAGTATGTAAGAAACCAGTAGGAGATGGAGCAAATCTTGTGACCTCTGCTCCTTCTTTTAGATTTCTTTTTGGATATCTTTTTTCTAAATCTTCAATCGTTAATTTTACTTCTGGAAATATTAATTCCGCTAATTCTAAGTCTGTCATTTTTCTTTCCTTCTTTCATTTTTTGAAATTTTATATTGCAAGAAATATTCCTTTTGCTATAATTATTCTTGCGTTTAGATAATGCAAGCTGCAGGTGTAGTTCAGTGGTAGAACGTAACCTTGCCAAGGTTAATATGCGGGTTCGATTCCCGTCACTTGCTCCAGACGCTTATTACACCGATAGAGATTATATCGGTGTTTTTTATTGTTAACAATAACTATTTTTCTTTTTCATCATCTTTTGTAGTATCATCGCTTAAAGGATTTTTACCTTCATTAATAGCTTTTTCGATTCTTTCTTTTTCTGCTTTAGTGTATTCAAAATTAGCTTGGACATTTCTCATAAACATATCCATCACTTGCGTTAAACTCTCATCGTGTAATTTGCCGTATTTTTCTAACATTGCTTCCATGGATGGAAAATAAATTGGCAAATAGAAAGTCGCTAAAAAGGCCGCAAAGATCATCGCATATACGATTAATAATAAAATGTTATCAGTTAAAAAGATTTTAGATAATGTAAATCCACCCACTAATCCCACAGCGATTAATACATATAAAGGCCAAGTTAAACCTAAATAATCTTTGACCATTTCCATACGATGTCCTCTTTTTGCGAACATCATCACCATCTGAATCACTTTCGGAGGAGTATTAGCCATCTTACCTTTAAGGTAAATAGATAATGATTCTCTAGAAATATTATAAATAAAGAAGATGATGCCTAAGAATAAAGAAGGAATAATCACTGAAACAAAATAATAAAATAAAACTGCTCCATTAGAGTATAAAACAGCGTTTATTTGTTCGATATCGACATTAAACGAATCAATTAGTGCATATAAATCTTCAATCGCTTGTTCTAATGGTAGATTCAAAGCTGTCATAATAGAAGAGACGATAAATGATAAAACAAATTCGCTGACCATAAAAACTGTTATTCCTTTTAGTAAAGAAAACCAATATCTAAAGGAACTAACAAAATCACCACGGAAATATAAAAATGCATATTTAACACTACTCTTAGCGGTAATCTCTAAATCTTTATGAAGAAATAAATGCGATAAAGAAGCAGAAAAAATAATTGGCAAACAAATAACAGGAAAAAGAATCAATTGTAGGCCAGGAACTGCAATACCAATACAAAGCACAGCAGTAATTAATAAACCGCTGGTGAGGCCTAAAATCCATGATTCTAAGCGTGTTCTTTTGTATAAATCTCTTCTAATAGCGAAGATATTATTCTTATTTTCGGACATTATTTCTCTTCCTCCTGTTCATCTTATCAATCGCTAATACAGCACGAGAAAGTTGTTCAGAATTAATTTTAGCGACATCGCGTGATTCAATCGCCTTCACGAGATGTTTTAAATTACGACGTTGGATAAAATAAAATTGTTTAGATTTACTTTCGACGGCGATACGGCAATCACTATTAGTGACCACCACTCCCACCATTAGTGAAGCATCAATACCAGTAATCATTGACAACTTAGATAATACTTTTTTGTTATTAACAATTGGATTGTCCTCATATCTTTTTTGACTATTTTTTGGAATTAAAATAATCGATGGGTCATCTTGCTTCCCTGCAATATCACCATCAAAGCATACATCGCTAATAACATAGATAA
>JAXERM010000091.1:0-5895 GCA_034116505.1 Bacilli bacterium | reverse complement strand
GTAGCAATGAAACTAGTAACTAATCCGATTGATAGTTTACTTTTTTTCATGTTTTTTCACTCCTTCTTTTGAATAATAGCGTTAATATTTTAAATATTATTAGTTTTTAATGCAACAAGATAATTAAACTTTTTACTTTGTAAGAAGAATATTCGGGATAAAAATAACGCTAAAATCATTAAATAAAACACTCCCTAATAAATAAAATAATTATCATTTTTTCAAATAAAAATAGATAAAAAGTCACAAAGTATTTTCTCTATTTTCATTGATGACAATTGATTAATAAAAAAGACTTCGCTAGAATAATGAAGATTTGAGGTATAAGACAATGGCCACATTAAAGATTAAAAACCTACACGCTTCCGTTGATGGCAAGGAAATTCTAAAGGGAATTGACCTTACAATTTCTAAGGGAGAAACGGTCGCATTATTAGGACCTAATGGACATGGTAAGTCTACTTTATTAAACGTAATTATGGGTCATCCAAAATACGTTGTGACAGAAGGTTCTATTTATTTAGATGATGTTGATTTATTAACTTTATCGACAGATGAAAGAGCAAGAGCGGGTTTATTTTTAGGGATGCAAAATCCTTCTGAAGTTCCTGGCGTAAATAATTCTGATTTTTTAAGAGCAGCGGTGAACGCAAGAAGCGAAAAACCAATTTCAACTTATAAATTTTATAAGTTATTAGATGACGCGACTAAGGAAGTGAAGATGCCTTTTGACTTAGCTACCAGATCTTTAAATGAAGGCTTTTCTGGTGGCGAAAAGAAAAGAAACGAAATCTTACAAATGATTTTATTATCACCGAACATCGCGATGTTAGATGAAATCGATAGTGGTCTTGATGTTGACGCTTTGAATATTGTCGCTGATGTGATTAAAAAAGAGCAGGAAAAAGGAATGGGCTTTTTAGTTATCTCTCACTATGCGAGATTGTTCGATTTAATTCAACCTACAAGAGCGGTTGTTATTATCAACGGAAAAGTCGTGATTGATGGCGGCCAAGAAGTAATTAAACGCATCGATCAAACCGGTTATGAATTCATCAAAAATGAACTCGGAATTTCGATTGAAAAAGAAGAGAAAAAAATGAATTCAGTTTCCATTGGTTCTTGTGCGGTTAAGGAAATGAATAAAGATGGAAAATAAATTAGAGAATAACATTGTGCAAAAAATACTTCTCGCTTCGGATTTAGATAAAAATTTTGTCATCGATATCAAAGAGGATAGCAAAATTGTTTTACGTGATATATCTAATGAAGGGGATTATGTTTTTAATGTTCTTCCTAACGTTAATTTTCGCTTATCAATCTTAGGTATTAAAGAAGTTAATAAGGCAAGAATCACCATTAATTTAGGTCGAAATAGTGTATTTAATGGCTATTTTGCCGATTTTATTCCTTGTAAGAGTAACATTAATATCATGATTAATCTTAATGAAGAGGACGCAAGAGCTTATTGGCGATTAGCCTCTTTAGCGAGCAATGATGATCATAAAGAATTCGTGGTTAATATTAACCATAACGCTAAAAATACATATGCAAAGATGGATAATTATGGCGTATGTAAAGACGAGTCGCGATTAGTGTTCTCAGGCGATAGTGTGATCAATAAATATTGCACGCATACTGAGACGCATCAAAATGCCAAAATTATGGTGTTCGATCCAACTAGCAAAGCAGTGGCAAAACCAATATTAAAAATCGACGAAAATGATGTGATTGCGTCACACGCCGCAATTGTGGGAAGGATAAATGAAAATCATTTATATTATTTAACCTCTCGAGGCTTAACTATTCCAGAGGCAAAACAACTGATTACTTTTGGTTATTTAAAACCAATTTTAGTCGGATTTGATAATCAAGAAATCGCTCAAGAAATTGAAGAATTAATCGAAAAGAGAATGTAATTATGTACGATATTGAAAAGATTAGAAAACAATTTCCGATGTTGAATAATAAGAAAATGCAAGGCCATGATTTGGTCTATTTAGATAATGCTTCAACGACTTTTAAGCCTCAATGTGTCATCGATGAGATGAATCGATATTATACGGAAAGTAACGCTAATTCGCATCGTGGAGATTATGATCTTCTCTACCATATGGATATGGAAGTGTTAAAAGCGCGAGAAACAATCGCAAAATTTATTAATTCCGAAACTAAAGAAGTGGTCTTTACTAGCGGCGACACGATGAGTATGAACATGGTGGCGTTTGGTTACGCTAGAAAATATTTAAAACCAGGCGACGAGATTTTATTAACAGAAGCAGAACACGCTTCTAATATTCTTCCTTGGTACGAAGTGAAAAAAGCCACTGGTTGCGATATTAAATTCATTCCTTTAGATGAAGAAGGAAGATTGACAGTTGATAATTTATTAAAAGTTATTTCTAAAAATACCAAGATTATTTCTATTGCCCATATCGGAAATGTCCTTGGTTATGAAGTGGATGTTAAATCATTTAGTAAAATTGCTCATGAATATGGAGCGATCATTGTAATTGATGGGGCTCAATCAGTCCCGCACATCAAGACTGATTTTAAAGATTTGGGTATCGACTTTTTAGCGTTCTCCGCTCATAAGATGTGTGGTCCAACTGGGATTGGGTGTTTAGTGGGTAAATATGAATTATTAGAAAAGATGGATCCTTTAATCGTCGGTGGTGGGGACAATATTACCTTCAATATGAATTTAGAATCTTCTTTATTAGAACCACCTTATAAATTTGAAGCAGGAACACTAAATTTATCAGGTATTATGGGCTTTAAAAAGGCGATTGAATTTATTCAAGAAATCGGCATAGATAATATTCACAAACACGATCAAGAATTATTTGATTATGCTTATGATAAATTAAAAGATCAAAAAGATATTATTATTTATAATAAAACAGCAAGAAATGGCATCTTGACCTTTAATAAAGTGGGAATATTCTCTCAAGATGAAGCGACTTTATTAAATTCTAAAGGAATCGCGATTAGAAGTGGACAACACTGCGCAAAGATATTAAATGGGTATTTATGCACTCCTGCGACATGTCGTATGTCGACATATTTATATACTTCTAAAGCGGAAATTGATGCCTTTGTTGATGCTTTAATTAATGGAGGAGATATTTTAGATGCTTACTTTAACTAACGATATGATGCGTTCCATCATTATGGACCATTATTCTAATCCATTACATAAAAGAACTCCGACAAAAGAGGGATATCAAATGCATCATATGCATAGCGATAATTGCATCGATGATTTAAATATTTATTTATTAGTCAAAGATGGAATTGTTGAGGATGCGTGTTTTGATGGGATTGCCTGTACAATCTCAACTGCATCCACAGATATAATGTGCGATTTATTCATTAATAAGAGTATTAATGATGTTTTATATTTAATTAAACAATACGACAATATGATTCATGAACAACCTTACGATCAAGAAGCATTAGATGAAGCGGTAGTGTTTATGAATACGTCAAAACAAGCAGCAAGAATTAGATGTGCGACGATTGGATGGAATGCCGCGACAGAAATCTTAAAGGACAAATAAGATGGAAAAAGATATTAAATTTCAAGAAGATTATAAATACGGTTTTAAAGATGAAGATACTTCAATCTTAACTACTGGAAAAGGTATTAATGAAGCAGTAGTAAGAGAAATATCACGCTTAAAAAATGAACCAGAATGGATGTTAGAATTCCGTTTAAAGTCATTAAAAGCTTTTTTAGCGTCTCCTTTCCCTTCATTCGGTCCTGACTTAACTGGTTTAGATTTTGATAGTTTTACATATTTTACCCGTCCAAGTAAAAAAGAAGCTCAATCTTGGGAAGAAGTACCAGAAACAATCAAAAATACATTTACTAAATTAGGGATTCCAGAAGCAGAACAAAAATACCTTTCTGGTGTATCGACACAATACGAATCAGAAGTGGTTTATCATAATATGCTAAAAGAAGTGAATGATAAGGGTGTTATCTTCTTATCAACTGATATGGCGTTACAACTATATCCTGATTTAGTTAAAAAATATTTTGGTACAGTCGTGCCAACCGCTGATAATAAATTTTCCGCTTTAAACGGTGCAGTTTGGAGCGGAGGCAGTTTTATTTATGTGCCAAAAGGAGTGCACTTAGATAAACCATTACAAAGTTATTTCCGCATTAATAATGAAAAAAGCGGACAATTTGAAAGAACATTAATTATCGTCGATGAAGGAGCGGATGTCCACTATGTGGAAGGATGCACTGCACCAACATATTCAAAGGAATCACTTCATGCTGCGGTAGTGGAAATTATCGTTCATAAAGATGGTAAATGCCGTTATTCTACTGTGCAAAACTGGTCCACTAATATCGTTAATTTAGTCACCAAAAGAGCGGTCTGTTATGAAAATGCTTCGATGGACTGGATTGATGGAAATATTGGTAGCCAATTAAATATGAAATATCCAGCCTGTATTTTAAAAGGAGAAGGAGCAAAAGGCACTTGTATCTCCATCGCAGTAGCGGGAAAAGGTCAATATCAAGATGCCGGTGCGAGAATGATTCATGAAGCACCAAATACAGTCTCCACAATTATTTCTAAATCAATTGTTAAAAATGGTGGTGTTTCTAATTATCGTGGAACAGTGAGATTTTTACCTAACGCCACTAATTCGAAGAGCCATGTGGAATGCGATACACTCATTTTAGATCAAGTATCAAGAAGTGACACAATTCCTACTAATGAAGTGAGAAACAATTCTTCTTTTATTGAACATGAAGCGACTGTTAGTAAGATTTCCGAAGAACAATTATTTTATTTAATGAGTCGTGGAATCAATAAAAAAGACGCTACACAGATGATTATTATGGGTTTTATTGAACCATTCTCAAAAGAATTACCAATGGAATATGCGGTTGAATTAAATCAATTAATTAAGATGGATATGGAAGGAAGCATCGGATAATGGATTACGATGTAATCGTTGTCGGTGGTGGTCATGCGGGAATTGAGGCTTGTTATGCTTCCGCAAATATGGGGCATAAGACTCTTTTAATTACTTTAAATTTCACCAAAATTGGCAATATGCCTTGTAACCCTTCAATCGGTGGATCCGCTAAAGGGATTGTGGTAAGAGAAATCGATGCCTTAGGGGGATTAATGGGAAAAGCGGCTGATCATCATTATTTGCAGATGAAGATGCTCAATACCGGTAAAGGTCCTGGTGTACAATGCTTAAGAGCCCAACAAGATAAATTAGAATATCCGGAATATATTCAATCGGTTTTAAAAGAAACTTCTAATCTAGATATTATCGAAGGGATGGTCACTTCATTAATTCATGATGAAAATCATGTTTATGGTGTTATTTTAGATAATAAAAAACAATATACCGCTAAAGCGGTTATATTAACTACCGGAACATATATGGAAGCGGAAATATTCCGTGGAAAAGAAGTAAAAAAAGAAGGACCTGATGGAGAAAAACCTTCTTTAGGATTATCACCATATTTAAGAGAAATGGGAATCGACACTTTTCGCTTAAAAACCGGCACACCTCCTAGAATTAAAAAAGACTCAATCGATTTTACAAAAGGTTCTCTTCAACCAGGCACTAAAGGGCATCTAGCTTTTTCTTATGAAACAAAAGAATTTATTCCTGTTGAAGAACAAATTCCTTGTTATTTGATTTATACAACATCAAAAACCCATGAAATTATTAGAAATCATCTTTCTGAAGCTGCCATTTTTAGTGGCTTAGTAACTGGAGTGGGCCCAAGATATTGTCCATCAATCGAAAGTAAGATAGTGAATTTTGCTGATAAAGAAAGACACCAACTATTTTTAGAACCAGAATCTCGTTATAGCGATTCGATCTATTTACAAGGTTTCTCTACTT
>JAXERM010000090.1:0-2958 GCA_034116505.1 Bacilli bacterium | reverse complement strand
TCACTTATTACTTGCTTTCTATATTTAGTAACAAGAATTAGATGATAATGAAGATTGAATACTGAGTGGTTATTTGAATATATTTCCATATAAATATTATACACTATATACATAGTATATACAAAACAAAGTATTCGATTTAGAAAAAAATAATACTGAATTAGAGAATAATGAAATTTGATGTTATAAACTATTTTTTATCTAATTCATCCCCTATTTATAGAAGATAGGGGACTTCTTAGAAAGTAATGTTAAAGAAAAACAAATAGTAATATAATAGAAGTACTTCAGGGCAGCGTTAAATTCGCGACCGGCGGTAAACCCCGCAAGCTTGTTATGAGCATGAACCTGTGCAATTCAGGTGGCGACAGTATAGTCTGGATGAGAGAAGGTCGTATTTTTGTGGGCTCTGAAAAGGAGCTTTTTATTTTATGTCAAAATTTGATTTAACTCGTCTAGTAATCTCTATTAGTGTGTTAGGGATTATTCTTGTTGTGGCTTTTTGTAAATTGTTTTTAAAAAAGAATCCTATTACCACAAAATTTATTGCTCGCACTTCCTTATTCGCGGCGATGAGTATTATTTTATATCTCGTTCCGATTTTTAAATTTCATGTTCCTTTCTTCCCCGCATTTTTAGAAATCCATTTCGATGAAGTCCCGGCTTTAATTGCTGGATTTGCTTATGGTCCGTTAAGTGGCTTCTTTGTTGTTCTTATTAGAACAATTGCCAAATTACCAATGACTTCCACGATGATGGTTGGGGAACTTGCTGATTTTATTTATTCGTCGATTTTAGTTATCCCAAGTGCAATCATTTATAAAAAATTCCATAACGTTAAAGGCGCTTTAATCGGTTTAGGAGTTTCTACTATATTACAACTGATTGTATCTGCGATTATTACCACCTATATCTTATTAGATTTTTATATCTTCATGATGGGTTGGCCAAAAGCGGTCATCTTAGAGATGTGTCAAGCCGCAAATCCAAATGTTAATGAACTAGGATTAACATTTATGTTCCTAGTATGTATCCCATTTAATGCATTCAAGGATGTAATTATCGTCGCTTTAACCTTTGTGTTATATAAGAATTTACACAAGTTGATTGATCGATTAAGTTTTACCACTAATTAAGCAAAATAAAAGGAGCGAGGCTAATAATAGCAACGCTCCTTTTTTATGTTTACTCTTCTACAGAGATTGCACCAACAGGGCAGACATCAACGACTTCTTCATCTGCTTCGCCAGTAACAACAGCGGCTAAGCCATCATCACCGAGTGTGATATCTTCTGGATAAGAACCAGCACAAGCACCACAACCAATGCAAAGAGATGAGTCGATTTTGATTTTCTTTTTCGCCATCGAAAAATCCTCCTTGGTTTTTATAGGTTGATTATAAACTAAATGCATAAGATATTTCAATCATTACAAACATTTATATTAATTATTTTTATGTAAACAAATTTATTTTTGAAAAAATGATTTTATGCTAGTCAATATCCTATATTTCTATTAGAATAATAGACGATAAATCTATGAGTACTTCCAGAATACAAAAATACCAAAATTATCGAAATTCATTAATAAAGGAAGATGTCTCAGTTTTATCATCTTCAGAAAATATCAATTCATTTACACAGCATAAAGATGTTTTAACAACTACTTCCGCTCTGCCGATGGATGAGGTTCTCGGTACCCTTCAAGAAAAAGAGCAGGAAGATATTTTTATAAAAAGAAACAAAAGAAAACAAATTCTAAAAATAGCTATAATTTTTAGCGTTGCCTTCTTGGCGTTATTAGGCATTATTATTACAGGCGTTTGGTTATTTAGGGGGATGTAATTATGCGTATTGCGGTTGCGATTGATGGACCTGCTGCTGCTGGTAAATCCACTGTGGCAAAAAAAGTAGCAGAAATTAAAGGTTATACATATATTGATACAGGTGCGATGTATCGCGCTTTTACTTGGTATTGTCTACAAAAAGGAGTGGACTGCCAAAACGAAGAAGAGTGCGTAAAGCTTATTCCTGAAGTAAAAATTTCTCTAGAACCAGGTCATATTGTTTATTGTAATAATATTGATGTGACAAAAGAAATTAGAGAATCATTAGTGTCGGGCAATGTTTCTTATATTGCTTCTTATAAAGACATTCGTTTATTCTTAGTTGAACAACAACGTGCGATGGCAGAACATCATTCTGTCATTATGGATGGAAGGGATATCGGAACATATGTTTTACCAAATGCAGAAGTAAAGATTTTCCAAATCGCTAGTGTTGAAACTAGAGCGATTAGAAGATATGAAGAAAATATACAAAAAGGGATGAACTGCACTTTAGAAGAAATTGAAGCAGATGTAAGAAAAAGAGATTATATCGATTCACATCGCGATTTTGCTCCTTTAAAACCAGCTGCCGATAGTGTCCTTTTAGACACATCATACATGAGTGTTGATGAAGTAGTAAAAGCAGTCATTGACATCATCGATAAAAAATTACAGGAGAAAGTGGATGCGTAACGGCATTGTTGCAATTGTTGGTTCTCCTAATGTTGGTAAATCCACCATTTTCAATCGCATGATTGGTGATCGTCATGCGATTGTCGATGATGAAGCGGGAATTACACGCGATCGTCTATATGGAAAATGCGATTGGCTTGGACATACTTTTTCTGTGATTGATACGGGTGGGATTGAAATTAAAAATAAACCTTTTCAAACTCAAATTAGAGCACAAGTAGAAATTGCAATTTTAGAAGCTGACGTGATTGTTTTTGTCACGGACGGAAAAGTCGGTGTCACTGCGGATGATCGCATGGTGGCAAAACTATTATATAAGGTTAATAAACCAATTATTCTCGCTGTTAATAAAATTGATGAAGGCAGCCATAAATCTGACGCAGATGAGTTTTATTCTTTAGGTTTAGGAGTTCCGCATATCGTCAGTGGTAGTCACG
>JAXERM010000089.1:0-8014 GCA_034116505.1 Bacilli bacterium | reverse complement strand
GTTTAATTAAATAATCCATCTCTGATGGGTTAAAACATATTCCCCCATCTTTTTCATCCAAAGGATAAAAAGTCGATTCCACCATATAAGGCAAGATATAAGGCTTAATCGATTTGATTGCACATAGCAAGCTCACTCCCGCTCCCATCTTTAATGAAGATAAGGCGAGATTAGATAATTTAACTGCTCCACTATATAAATCGCTTCCCCCAATTAATGCGACATAACCATAACTGCCTTTATTAGTAAAATTATCTCTTTTTCTTAATGTTAATTTCACATCATCACTTCCGAGAAGATAATAATCTTCATGGACTGGTTTGATCCCAATATCAACATTTTTAATTAATTTAATATAGTCTTTTGCTTGGTTTAAATATAAACCCGTTTTTAAACTACCAATTGATATTGTTAAATCGCTTTTAATCGCGGTGTATGCTAAACCACTATCACCAGATAAGCCAGAATTGATATCAACACTGACGATTTTTCCTCTAGCTTCATTCATCTTTATAATCGTGGATTTAAATGGTTCATTGACTTCACCTTTAAAGCCTGTACCAAAGATACAATCAACTAAGATGTCATAATCATTAAAATCAATGTTGTCTAATAAAGTATAAGTTGGAACTTTCTTGCCTTGGCATATATTAAAATAAAATTGTCCGTCTTCTGACATTTTTTGATCTAGCAACAAAATAGCGACATCTTTATTATTTTCTTTTAATAAAGCCGCTAAAACGAAGCCATCACCAGCGTTATTACCTTTTCCAGCAACGATTAATATTTTTCCTTCGTAATGATAATTCTGATAAACCGCTAATCCGGCTTTATACATCAATTCTTTGCTATTAACCCCACTATTAATCGTGTTTTGATCAGATTCTCGCATTGTTTTGGTTGATAATACCACTTGGGTATTCTTTGGAATGTTGATGACATTATCATTAAAGATAAAGGTCTTTTTTAACATTTGAATCATTTCCGTTATTTCGCGTTGATAGCCATCATTAATCCAAGCATTAATTATCGCAACACTGACACCGATAAAAGCTTCTCTTCTAAACATATTTGGGAAATAGATAGGGTTGATATAATTTTGGAAATAAATACCTAAATAAATAATGCAATTGCGTTTAGCAAGAATAGAGAATTCTTCTTTGTGATAATAAATTGATGATAATAATTCATTAATAATAATTCCGGTTGATAAAGGTTTATCATCAATGATTTTCTTTGTTGAGATAAAAACAGTGTCAAAGTAATAATATAAAACTTCTATCACACTAGAAAAATTACGATAAAAACTAGCCCTTGATATATGGGCGATCTCGCATAAGTCTTTTATCGCTATTTCATAGATATCTTTATCCTGCAATAAGATAAATAGATAACGAACAATTAGTGGTTTAACTTTATTAATGTTATTCATAATATCAAGATAGTCTAAAATGAGACATTTGTCTATTTTTAATCATTAATTTTTTATTAATTCTTAATAATTACTAAGTCTTTTTTTGTCATTATTTATCCATTTGATATATTAATCAAAAAGGAGATACGTTTTTAAAATGGAAATTAAAAAAGTTATGGTCGCTGGTGGCGGTGTCTTAGGTAGTCAAATTGCTTTCCAAGCGGCTTATTGTGGTTTCGATGTCGTTATTTGGTTAAGAAGCGAAAGTTCAATCACTCGTACTCAACCAAAATTAGATCAATTAAGATTAAACTATATCGATTCCATCAACAAAATGGCAGAAAACAAAGGCTTCTGGGCCAGAGGTTTAGCCGACAAAGAATCTTTTGATAAAAAAGAATGCTTAGAAAAAACTGAAAAGGCTTATGCATCAATTAAATTAGTCACTGATTTAAAAGAAGCATGTAAAGATGTTGATTTAGTGATTGAATCTATGGCGGAAATCGCAGAACAAAAAATTGAATTCTACAAAAAATTAAATCCAGTATTAGAAGAAAAGACAGTTGTGGTTACTAACTCTTCCACTCTTCTTCCTTCCGCATTTGCAAAATATACTGGCCGTCCAGAAAAATATTTATCACTTCACTTCGCAAATCATATTTGGATTAATAACACCGCAGAAGTTATGGCTCAAGATAAAACAGAAAGCCAATATTTCGATTTATTAATTAAATTCGCGAATGATATCCGTATGGTGGCTTTACCAGTATTAAAAGAAAAGAATGGTTACTTATTAAATTCTATGCTCGTCCCATTCTTATTAAGTGGATTAGACTTAGTTGCTTGTGGTGTCAGTGATCCAGAAAGTGTTGATAAAGCATGGACATTAGGTACAGGCGCTCCAAGAGGCCCATTCCAAATCTTCGATGTCGTTGGTTTACAAACCGCATATAACATCGTCTTACAATTCCAAAAAGTCCCTGGTTTATTAAGCCCAATCTTAAAGAAAATGATGCTTCCATATAATTTCAAAGCACAATTGAAATTATTAAAAGAAAAGATTGATCAAGGTAAGTTAGGAAAAGCTTCAGGCGAAGGTTTCTACAAATATTAATCTCCATAAAAATAAGGCTGTTTTAGCGAAAGCTAAAGCAGTTTTATTTTGCTTAAAAATCTATAAAAAATTCACCAACAAAAAAGAGCGGTTTTCCAATATCTTAATCCTCACTAATAGGATATATAAAGATTTCGTCCGCTCTTATATGTTTGATTGATTAAATTAATCAACTTTTGAGAACATGTCTTTTGTGGCTCCACAGATTGGACAAACCCAATCTTCTGGGAGATCTTCAAACGCTGTTCCAGCTGGGATACCACTATCAGGATCACCGACAGCAGGATCATAGACATATCCACAAGGATCGCATTGGTATTTTGGCATAATTAATTATCCTTTCGTCAATAGGATTTCTCCTATTTACATTATATTATTTCCGATCAAATATTTTTATTACTTTTTTCCTTGCTATATAACGAAGACAATAAATTGTGTGCTGTTGAAAAAGAAAATTCTATTTATCTCATAAGCATGGAAATGAGATAATTAAAACATGAAAAATAACCACACATATATTTTTTATAGCAAAGTTGATGTTTATGATGATAAACCATTATTTAATCAACACTTAAATATCATCGATGAAGAAAGAAGAAAATATGTTCTTTCTTATAAAATTGATGAGGATCAATATCGTAGTTTAGGTGTGTATATTTTATATTTAAAAGCATTAGAGATTCTAAAATTAAAAGAAGATAAGATTATTTATAATAATCAACATAAGCCTGATTGCACAAATTACCATATTAATTTTTCTCATTCTGGTAATTATGTTTGTGTGGCGATATCTTCTCAATCGATTGGAATTGATATTGAAAAAGTGAATAAATTAAAACAATCGTTATTAAAGCATTGTTTTAGCCCGTTAGAGCAAGATTTTATCAAGCAGGATGATTTATCTTTCTTTCGTATGTGGACGCTTAAGGAGAGCTATTTAAAGGCATTAGGTTATGGGATTAGCAAAAGATTAGATAGCTTTGAAATCGATATAACAAAAATGAGGATTAATAATCCATTATCGTTAGAAGAATATCATTTAAAAGAATATCAAATAGATAAAGAATATTGTTTATCAGTCTGCTACCAAACAGATAATATTGATCTATATCCAGAGATCGATTTAAAAAAGTAATTATTAATAGAAAATTATTCTAATTTAATTCCAGAAATATTGTTAACTGGTAAGGAAAAAATAATCCCTTGCCCCATGGTTTCTAATCCAGCGACTTTATTGATGTTACTCATCACTTGGTCGCGTATTTTAACATTAACTAAAATATAAATCATATCTTTTTGTGGAGTGATGACAATGCCGTATAATTTTTCCATTTCCTTATTGCCGCTTCCACGCGCGTGACAAATTGTGCCACCTCTTGCTCCTGCATCTCTTGCCGCATCCATGACTTGATCAGAATGGCCCTCATTAACGATGACGACGATTACTTCAAATTGTTCTTTACTTGCCATAATTATTACCCCCTGACCGTCTGGGTGAAGAATTTATATAATTTCACACCCATAAATGCATTTAATTTAGTTGTATAAGCAATTCCTCGATTGCGTTTATTCATTAAGAAATAAGCATCAAATTCTTTTTTTAAGTCTGTGACATATTCTTCACCAATCAAGGCATAGACGATGTCTTTTTTCGTATCTTCAATACCTAATATTTCTCTTGCTTCACTGCTTGCAGTACCTTCACCAATCATATAAAAAGTTGCGGAGACATGATTAGCTTTTAAAATTCGAGAGATATTTTCTCCTTGTCCTTTAGGCACGATAATCGTGTATAGGACTAAGCGCATCAAATCTTCTTTTTGTTCAAATGTATCACGCGTTAATTTAATGGTGTTCTTTCTAGCCATAGTTAATTAAAATGAATGATTTCATTATTCCTTTCATCATGAATTTGTTGACGGATAAGACGTAAGGCATACATATTTTTAAATTTCCCCGTCACACCTAATATTTGAATTGCTAAAATTGGTAGCATCGCCACTAAGGCGACAACACCAAAAGCATTTTCATAAAATGAAACACTAGAAGTTATGTTTTCTCTTACGGAATAAATTCCAATAATTAAAGGCAAGATAAAACTGACAGTCATCGGTCCACTTGCGGTGCCACCACTATCGAAGGCAATCGCAGTATATAAATCAGGAACAAAGAACATCATCACTAAAGAAAGAAAATATCCCGGAATGATGTAATACATAATTGAAAAATTATATAAAGTTCTAATAACGGATAAACAAATCGCAATCCCCACACCGATGGATAAGGCTAATAAAACGGTTCTTTTCTTTACTTGTCCATCGGATATATCTTCTACTTGTGAAGTTAAGACATTAACTGCTGGTTCACATAAAATTGTGACCATGCCGAGAATGAAAGCGATGATAATAATAATCGCATTAGAAGATGCCGCTAATTTTTGACCCACCTTTAATCCAATTGGACTCATAGTGGAAGAAACAGCGGATAAGAATAATGTCAAACCGACATAACTAAAAAGGAAACCAATTAATAACCCAACGATTTTTTTCTTTGAAATCTTGATATATATCGCTTCATAAATAAAGAAGATAACCATGATTGGTAATAACGCCATTAAGACTTCTATCATTGATCCTAAAGAAGTTCCGTGAGGTATAAAAGCAATGAATAAAGATTTAATCGCGTAAGAGATATCAAATGTATTTAATGCGATATTTGGTAATGCTTCCACTTCATAAGCTGAGAATCCTGCAGGATTAACTAAAATTAAAATAATCATCGTAATAATCGGACCAATCGACGCTAAACCGACTAAACCAAAAGAACTATCACGACTCTTATTACCACCGTGAGTCATCGCGACACCGACACCTAAAGATAAAATAAAGGGCACAGTCGCACTACCAGTAGTAACTCCTCCAGCGTCAAAAATAAAAGGTAAATATGCATGATTAGAAGGGTCTACTTCTAAAATGCAAATAAGACAAAAAACTAATAAATAAAATACTAAGAACCAAACATTAAGTGATTTTCTAAATATAATTCTTACAATACCTAAGACCACAAATATACCGACTCCAGCAGCAATCGAGAATATTAATAACCATTTATTGATGTTAACTTGATTAGCGATAATTAATATTGATGGTTCGGCACAAGTGATTAATCCACCTAATAAGAATGCGAATATAATGACTATGACAATGCTCTTTTGTCTTGATAAAGATGAGCCCATATATTCGCCCACTTTAATCAAACTATTTTGTGCTCCAATTTGAAATAACGCTAATCCAATAATCATCGTGATCGTTCCAATTCCAAGCATAAAATAATCAGTCACACCTAATCTTGCTAATCCAGTGAATGATAGAACAAACACAATCGCAATAATCGGTATGATTGATAAAGAACTATTAGAAAGTGACCTAATAAACTTGTTGCGCATATATACATTATAAAAGTAAAAATTATTAAGATATAAGCAAATAAATAGTACCAACGCATAAAATACGTTGTACTGACTAGATCCTATAAGGGCTATTACTCCACAGACCCTTAAGGGTCATATGTGGACTGACAACCGTGATTCTCACTATAGCTACCCTTTAAAAGGGTCCTTATATTCTTTGTTCGACAAGCTATCTTGCATCATATCTTCTTTTTCTTGATCTCTGATGTATTCTTGAACTTTTTTGGTATCTAGTCCAACTGTCGAAACAAAGAATCCTTTCGCCCAGAAATTTCGGTTGCCGTATTTATATTTGAGATTTGCATGTCTCTCAAATATCATAAGACTGCTTTTGCCTTTCAAATATCCCATGAAATTTGAAACGGCAATTTTTGGAGGAATGCGAACCAACATATGAATATGATCAGGCATCGCATGCGCCTCCATTATTTCGACACCTTTGTATAAACAAAGCTGTCTTATTATTTGTCCTATATCAGAACGTAACTTCCCATATATCTCTTTCCTACGATATTTGGGAATGAACACGATGTGATACTTACAGTTCCACCTCGTGTGTGATAAACTTAAATCGTCATCCATGGATACACCTCCTGTTATATCAAACGGTTGTCAGCCTTTTTGATTATAACATGAGGTTTTTTACATCGCAGGAAGCTATTTCGATTCTCACGTGCATAGCACCCGGTTTATATCTTCACTACGTTTCGATAATTAAAAGAGTCCTTTTTGGTCAGAAAGGACTCAATTATCAATAATTAAGTGTTATTAATTATCTTTGTTCTTTTCTCTTTTTAAGAAGGAAGAACACTGCGATAAGAGCAGAAGCACTGATAGAAGAAACAATAATAATTGTTGTGTAACTATTATGTGCTCTATTCATCATATGGTTAGAAGCAGCACCAAGAACTTTTCCATCAAATGGAGTTAAGTCTCCAGCCGCTCTTGCCCATGCTCTATATCTTAAACCAAGACCAGTTTCATCCGCTTCTAATGCAGATCTAACACTAGCCCAAACGCCGCTACCATCAGCTAAAGCTGCTTTAGCTTTTGCGTAATAACCTTTACCAGTATCTAAACAATCAGTTCCGCTTTCACCAGTTTCTGCAGTAACTAATGGTGTTTCGCTTGAACGTAAATATAAAGAACCAAATGTTGTTAATTTATCTGAAACTGTTGGGTTTGTGTCTAAAACATAAAGATCAATTGGTAAATAACTACCAGCAGACGCATAACAAGAGAAAAGTACGTTTGAAGCACTTGAATTATTACACATCATTGTGCCTCTTGTAGTATTATTTGTAGCCTGAACACTGAATGAACTTCCAGAAATAGTAATAGTAAATCTTGCGTTTGGAACAGCTGTTTCACTACCTTTTAAATAGTTGTTAGAAGGTGAAGCAGCATATAAATACTTTCCTCCCTCATCTTTGAATGCATAACCATCACCATATGCAGACAAGGTCATTGCAGACATATCAGCAGTCTTTTTAATTTTTCCATCAACTAATGTGGTTTGGACTGTTTTAATGTTGTTGTCTCCGCTTGCATATTTTTTAGCGACATATACATCTGTGTCCTTTTTAGCAGTAATTAAGACCTTATTTCCAACTGTTAATTGTGATAAATCAGTCACTTTTTGGAAATATTCAACAGCAATTACAGTCACTTCGATTGTCGCATAGACTGATTCACTTAATTGTGCTCTAACGACTAAAGTGCCTACTGTTGTTGGAGTGTATTTGAATGTGCTTGTGTTGCCATCAACAGTAATGTTTGTGGTTTGTTCAGCATCGCCAACAAACCATTTAATTGGGTCAGTAGAATTTAATCTAGTAGCAGTATATGTTAATAAAGAACCAACTTCACAGTTATTTGGACCGACTAAATCAATAGATGGATTAGTATTAACGTCCCAATAAATAACAGCGGATTTCACATTAATAGTTTTATTTGAAGCATCAATTGCCACATATCTATCTGGGTTATCTAATGTGATATCAACTGTTTTTGTAGC
>JAXERM010000088.1:0-2407 GCA_034116505.1 Bacilli bacterium | reverse complement strand
GGTAAATAAATTAGCTAAAGCCCCAATATATATCGATGACACTCCTGGTGGAAGATTGATGGATATCATCGCAAAATGCCGCAAATTGCAATCAAAAGAACCTGATTTAGGTTTAATTATTATTGATTACATCGGTTTAATTTCTGGTGTGAGCATGAATAAAAATGATAACCGTCAAGAAGAAGTGAGAAAAATCTCTTTAGCGTTAAAGAGCTTAACGATGGAATTAAAAGTTCCAATTATCGCCGTGTCACAATTATCGAGAAATACGGAACAACGCGGTGAAAATAAACGTCCAATGCTATCCGATTTAAGAGATAGTGGTTCGATTGAGCAAGACGCAGATAAAGTACTGCTTCTTTTCCGTGAAGACTATTATAAAAATCAAATTGATCCAAATGGTGAAAAGAAAGGCGGCAAATTAAAAGATAATGAAAAGAAAGAATTATCTTACGCCCAGAAGAAAATTGAATTAGCGCAATCGATGCCTAATAGTGCTTCTTATGTTGAAATCAATATTGCCAAAAACAGAAATGGTCGAGTAGGCACAGCGGGTTTATTCTTTTATAAAGGTGTGTGTCGTTTTGATGAACCTCCAGCTGAATTCCAAGAGAAGATGGATGAATTAAACGCAAAGATGAAATCAGATAATTATGCGCTTTAATATCGTTAGTAGTGGATCAAAAGGTAACGCGACTATTATCCAATCAAAAAATACTGTCCTTTTAGTGGACATGGGTATTACCTTAACGCGTTTAAATGAAGGCTTAAAAGAATTTAATTTAGAATTAAAAGATGTTGATGGGGCTGTTTTTACCCATAATCATAGCGACCATATTGGTGGAATTAGATTTTTATCTCCTAATATCATGTATGGTTTAGAAGGTACATTACCTCCTTTATGTCATAAAGTAAATTTATTTGAACCTTTTGTTATTGGTGATTTTACTATCACGCCTTTAATCACTTCTCATGACGCGAATAATCCATGTGGTTATTTCTTCTTTGATGGTGAAGAGACTTTGTTTTATATGACCGATACTGGATATTTTATCGAAGATAATTTACCAATTTGTCAAAATCCTGATTACATTATTATCGAATCTAATCACGATATTAAAATGTTATTAAAAACTAATCGTACATATGAATTAAAAACGCGCATTATGTCAATGCATGGGCATTTATGTAACGAAGATAGCGCTTTAGCGTGCGTTAAAATTATTGGCAATAAAACTAAACAAATTGTGCTCGCTCATCTTTCTGAAGAAGCTAATACTCCTGAAGTAGCTTTAGCTGCTTATGAAAGAATATTTAAAGAAATGGGTATTAATATTAATAAATTTATTGTGAAATGCGCGAATCAGCATGTCTCTTTAATCGGAGGTCACGATGATGAAAATTAGAATTATCGCGATTGGTAAAATTAAAGATGCTTATTTAAAAATGGGTATTTCTGATTATTTAACTAGATTAAAACCATACGCTGATACTTCAATAGTGGAAGTAAATGATGATCCTTTACCCACTAATCCTAATGATAGTGATATATTGCTCGCGATTAATAATGAAGGAAAAAGAGTGTTAAAATTATTAAAACCAACCGACTATGTTATTAATCTTGATTTATGTGACCGTCAATTTGATAGCGTTAAATTCTCATCATATTTAATGGATAAATTATCCTTAAGCGGTGCGAATCTGACCTTTGTTATCGGAGGATCATATGGCTTATCCGATGCATTAAAAAATCGAGCAAATGATAGTTTATGTTTATCAAAAATGACTTTTCTCCATACGATGACTAGACTAATATTATTAGAACAAATATATCGCGCATTTAAAATTTATAGAAACGAGACTTATCACAAATGATTTACGAAGAATTTTCCGCTTTAAAACAAATAAAAGACAATAACAATCCATTCTCAACTTTATATGAATTAGAAGATGGTAGTCGCTTTTATATTGAACCAGTTTTTTATACTCATCTTCGCGGATTTAAAGAACGAATTCCCCATCAACAATATTTATTAATTATCAATAGAATTATAGAAGTCGCTAAAAAGAATAAAAAAGTAATCTTCACCGGTAACTTTGAATTTCCTCAAACTGATGTTGATGAAGATTTTATCATATTAGAGATTACTGACATTACTGATCCTTTACAAATTTATGTCGAAGACAAATCACGCGGTAGTGATTATGGTGACTAATAATAAAGGTATAAATATAATAGATAATTTCTATTTAATAAAATTAAAAAGCTAGGCATCTTTACAAATTCGTAATTCATGTCTAGCTTATTTCTTAAATTTAATAATGATCTTTATGCTTGAGTTTGTGGATTAAGTTGTCTCATTGATAGCCACATTGTACGCATACCAAGTAAAACAATATAGCCGAC
>JAXERM010000087.1:0-2549 GCA_034116505.1 Bacilli bacterium | reverse complement strand
ATTACCTATTGTCTTCAAAAATGTATTTCTCACGATAAGATAATAGACGGATTATTAGTTGCCGGTTTATTTGGTATGCTAGCAAAAACTAATGCCTCTATCAGTGGTGCTGAATGTGGTTGTCAAGCTGAGATTGGTGTTGCTTGTATGATGTCGGCAGCTTTAATCGCCACCGCTTTTTCATATTCTAATGAAGCTATCGCTCAATCCGCTGAAATTGCATTAGAACATTCGTTAGGACTCACTTGTGATCCAGTATGTGGATATGTGCAAATTCCGTGCATTGAAAGGTGTGCGATGTATGCGTTAAAAGCAGTGGATGCAGTAACATTAATGAATTTATTACCTTATAAAGAATCAAAAGTGACATTTGATGATATTTTAAAAACAATGTATTTAACCGGAAAAGACATTAAGAAAGAATATCGTGAAACATCTATTTCCGGTTTAGCTAAAGTTATCAAACAATAAAATAACTATATCTTACTTTTTTATTATTAATATATTAGAATATATAAACCCAACAAGGAGGTAAAAATTATGTATAGAAAAAATGCTTGGTTAAAATACGACGAAAAAGGAAAAGCAGAAATCTTTAAATTTGCTGAAGATTATAAGCAATTTATTAGTTATGGTAAAACTGAACGTTTAGTAGTTAAAGAAGCAATTCCTTCTTTAGAAAAAGCCGGTTTTGTTAACGGCGATAAAGTGAAAGAATTACATCCTGGCGATAAAGTTTATTTTATTAATAAAAATAAAAATGTGGCTGCTTTCATCATTGGTAGTAAACCAATTAGCGAAGGATTAAGAATTTTAGGCGCACATATCGATTCTCCTAGATTAGACTTCAAAGAAAATCCAGTCTATGAGAAAAACGAATTTGCTTTAGGTAACACTCACTATTATGGTGGTGTGAAAAAATATCAATGGGTGACAATTCCATTAGCCTTACATGGTGTAGTTTGTAAAAAAGATGGCACAACTGTGGAAGTGAATATTGGTGAAGACGAAAATGATCCAATCGTTGGTATTACCGATTTATTAATTCATTTATCTGCCGATCAAATGAGCCAACCTTTAAGCAAAGCGATTACAGGTGAAAACTTAGACGTCACTTTAGGTAATATGCCTTTAGATGGTGATACAAAACAAGCTGTAAAAGCTAATGTCTTAAAATTATTAAAGGACAAATACGATATCGAAGATGAAGATTTTGTTTCAAGCGAAATTGAAGTCGTTCCTGCTGGTAAGGCAAGAGATTACGGTCTAGATCGTTCGATGGTTGCAGGATATGGTCATGATGATCGTAGCTGCGCTTATACTTCTTTTAGAGCGATTTTAGATTTAGATCCTAAAGATGTTATTTATACATCCTGCTGTATTTTAGTCGATAAAGAAGAGATTGGTTCTGTCGGTGCGACAGGGGCACAATCATTATTCTTTGAAAATTTAATCGCTAAAGTGGCCGCTTTATGTGGTCTACAACCATCAATTTATGTGGCGAGAACAATTTTAGAAAATTCGAAGATGTTATCTAGCGATGTCAGTGCTGGGTATGATCCTTTATACGCACATGTTAACGACCCAGATAACGCCGCATATTTATCATATGGTATTGTGTTTAACAAATATACTGGTTCACGTGGTAAAAGCGGTTCTAATGACGCAAATCCAGAATATTATGCTTTTATTCGTAAAGTCGTCGATGAAGCAAATGTGCATTGGCAATCAAGTGAACTAGGTAAAGTTGATCAAGGTGGCGGTGGTACAATCGCTTATATCTTAGGCAACTACAATATGAATGTTATTGACGCTGGTATTCCAGTACTTAATATGCATGCACCGATGGAAATTGTTTCGAAAGTCGATGTCTATGAAGCATATTTAGCCTATAGCGCTTTCTTAAAAGCTGAATAATGAAAGTCTTAGGTAGATTAATAGATAACGAATATCCAAATAAGGGCTATGACCATGTTAGACAAATCGTTCGTTGTTTTGTCTATAACGATAATAAGGAAATAGCCCTTATTTATCTTTTAGGCGATGATATTTTTGGCCATCGTGATTTATACGAAACTCCTGGTGGTGGAGTGAAAAAAGGCGAAAGATTGCTAACTGCATTAAAAAGAGAAATCAAAGAAGAAATAGGAGCGGACATCGACTCTATTATTCCTTTAGGAAGAATAATTGATTTTTATAATATTATTAATCGTAAAAACGATAACCATTATTATCTCGCTCATCTTAAAAATATTGATAACAAGGAAATACATAGAGAACCTTACGAAATATCGATATTTAAAGGCGTAGAATGGATAAAATACGATAAGGTTATTGAGACATATCAAAAGAAAATGCACGAGCCATTAGGACGATTGGTCGCTAATCGAGAAATAATCGCCTTCCAGGAAGCATTAAAATACTTTACAAACGGATCGATATAAGATAATATTTATCATGCCGTGGCGGATGTGGTGAAGGGGTTAACACACCTGGCTGTGAACCAGGCACGCGTCAGTTCAAGTCTGATCATCCGCCCCATTTAAGAA
>JAXERM010000086.1:0-6771 GCA_034116505.1 Bacilli bacterium | reverse complement strand
GATCAATTTGATTTTTATAATAATCTTCACGGAAAAGAATCAGTACTTTATCTGCGTCTTGTTCAATCGAACCACTATCTCTTAAATCGGATAACATTGGGCGTTTATTTTCACCGCGTTGTTCCGTATTTCTTGATAATTGTGACACGGCGATAATTGGGACTTTTAATTCCATTGTTAAGCTCTTTAACGCTAAAGAGATTTTTCTCACTTCTTCTTGACGATTATCATTTTTATTCATGCTCACACCAGAAATTAAACCGATGTAATCGATAATAATCAAACCTAAATCAGGTTCTTTTGATTGCAATTTGCGGCATTTTGCGATGATATCCATCAATCTTCCACCAGGAGTGTCATCGATATATATTGGGGCTTTAGCTAATTTATTTACCGCTCTTGAGATTTGAATTCTTTGATCGGTAGAAATATTGCCGTTAGCTAAATTTTCTAGTGGAACATTTGATTCACAGCCAATTAATCTCGTCACTAATTCTTCACTAGACATTTCTAAAGAGAAGAAGGCTACTGGTTTTCTCGTTTTTGTTGCGACACGATAACCAATATTTAAGGCTAAAGAGGTTTTGCCTAAACCTGGACGAGCCGCAATAATGATTAATTCAGTTTTATTAAAACCTTGGGTTAAACGGTTGAGTTCACGATATCCAGTAGTAAGATAAGGAACATTATCTGCTCCGATTTCTTTTGGGCTATTGATTGTCGTTTCCACCACTTTAGCTACTTCACCACTAGTTTTAAAAGTGGAAACACGACGCTTTTCTGTCGCTTCTTTAATTCTTCTTTCACTATTTGCGATGAAATCATTTACATCTTCAATTTCTTGATGATGATAATCTTCATCAATATCTCTGATTGTATTTAATAATTTTCTTAACACCGATTGATTTAAAACGATATTAATATAAAAATCTAAAGCGGAAAACGCTACCATCGAATCGCAGCAATCTTTTAAATATTCAGGTCCACCAATTGCTGATAATTCATTCATATTAGATAATTCTTCAGAAACGGTTAATACATCAACTGGAGTGTTCTTTAATTGAATATTTAACATTGCTTGGTAAATAATTTGATTCTTAATATCGAAAAAATCTTCTTTTGAAAGCATTGATAAAACATTGATCATCGCTTCCGCATTTAATAAAGCACTACCGATGACCGCTTTCTCCGCTTGGAGATTATGGGGTAAATCTTCACGTACAGTCTTTGTGTAATTGTTTCGATTATTAGCCATAATTATTTCTTTTCCTCTTGAATGTGGACATTAATTGTTCCAATTACACCTTTAAATAATTCAATGCGTAATTTCCAATTACCAAAAGTATCTAATGGTCCTTTATCAACAAATTTACGTTTATCGATTGTAATTTGATATTGGCTTAATAATTTTTCTTCGATTTGTTTTAAAGAAATGTTGCCAAAACATCTCCCGTTATTACCAGCTTTAAGAGTGAATTCTAAAACGATATCTTTTAATTTATCCGCAAGTTCTTGGGCGTTTTTTGTATTTAAAGCAAAAATGCGCGCTTCTTCTTCTTTTTGATTAGCTAAAATTTCAGATGATTTTTTTGATAATTGCACCGCTAATTTGCGTGGAAATAAAAAATTTAAAGCGTAGCCGTCACTCACTTCAATGGTTTGATCTTTTTTACCGACATTTTTTACATCTTTTAATAAAATTACCTTCATATTAATCGTCATCCCCTTCATCTTTAAGTTTATTATCGCGATTAGTCGCTTCTTCTAAATAAGTATCTATTACATTTGTTAACGCTTCTTTTACATCCGCCATAGAAGATTTCTCAAACACCACTGCGGCACGTGAGAATTGTCCTCCACCACCAATTTTTTCAAATAAGAATGAGACATTAATCGAACCGTCGCTTCTAGCGCTGACACCAATCGCATTATTAGAAATCTTTCCTGCCACAAAAGAAGCATGATTACCTTTAAACGATAATAATGTATTTGCGGCTTTAGCTAAGGAAGCACGATCGAATATTCTATCTTCGCTTGCATAAGCACAAACTACGCCATAGGATGGGTGGTCTAGTTTTGAAATCATGGTATTGATTAATTGATATTCTTCATAATCATCTTTTAAGAAGTCATCTGCCATCGCGTTATCAGCACCAAATTCTTTTAAAATTGTACATGCTTCAAATGTTCTAACAGTGGTTTTTGATTTAAAATAATGCGTATCTAAATAAATTCCCGCCAACATAAATGTTGAATACATTGATGGAATAATAATGCGTGGATTTAAAGAAGAGAATTTAATAAATTCAGCAATAATTTCACAAGTCGAACTTGCAGCTGGATCAATATGATTAAAGACTGGCCCTTCAATATAATCTTCAGCCCGACGATGATGGTCAATAACTAATATCTTAGAAGATTTTTCTAATAATTTAGGAGCCATAACCATATTATCAGTGTGGACATCTAAGACCGCTAATAAGGTGTTTGTATTTATTAATGAGTCCGCATCTTTAGGAGAAATAATTAAACGATCTAATTCTTCTTTTGAGAATGAAGAATTTATCGCCGCTCTTGTTTTATATTCAGTGGAACGGAAGTCAACCACGACACGACAATCTTTGTTTAAATGGTTACAAATAGCTTTAAATCCTAAGCAAGCACCAAAAGCATCTAAATCCATCTCAGCGTGGCCCATCACGATCACATTAGAGCTAGCCTTAATTAAGGCCATAATTGAGTCAGATAAAACACGGTCTTTAACTCTTGTGCGTTTTTCTTGTGCTTCACTTTTCCCACCATAGAATTCCATTTCACTACCATAAACACTGACGACCACTTGGTCACCACCACGTGACATAGCAATATCTAAGGCTTCATTTGCTAATTCATTTAATTTAATGACATCAGGGAATTCTCTTGCTAAGCCAACTGATAGAGTTAATGGAACATCTAATCCACGGCAAACTTCTCTCACTTTATCAATAAAAGAGAAATGGTCAGCGTTCATACGACAATAATTTTCATAATTACATAACATTGAATAACTATCGTCTTTAATTCTTCTTAATAAAACGCCATATTCTTTTGCGTAATTGAAAATAACGTTTTTCACTTTCGTTGCTACGTCGTTAAAATCGTCATCGCCACGAACAACATCATCGTAATTATCAATTGCTAAGACACCGAGGACAGGAGCTTGGTCTTTAGAATAATTAAAGACTTCTTCATAGTCTGTGATATCTTTAAAGATCCATAAACCGGCTTCGATTAAGAATTTTACTTCGTATGTTCTGCTATTAAATTTAATTTTGGTGCTTTTATCACCAGAATAATTGCTAGTTTCTTTTAAGACGGATAATGAAGGATTCCAATCTAAAATATTCGTGTCAATAATATCAATGTGACGGGTTTTAAATAAATCATTTGTCCAAATAACATTATCGTTATTATCAGTAACCGCTAAACCGATCATCGCGAAATTATAAGCTTCTTGAACATCGTTACCGATGACTTCTGCCGCTCTTAAATCAGTTTTATGTCTTAATGTTCCGATTAAAGAGGAAATAATCCAGATATAAATTAAATCGATAAATAATAATCCTGCTAGTCCTAATAATAACCATTCAATTTTAATAATTGATGATAATTTCAAAGCAGGAAAAGCAAAATAAAGAATTGAAAAAGTAACAACACCAAGCACTTGGGTTAAAACTATAATTCCAGATATAATTTTTACTGCTGTAATTCTTTTCTTCATAAGTTCTTATTCATTATAAATGAAAAAGGATTTAATAGACATATTTTTTCAACGAATAATAAAAAAGAAGGAAGATTTCTCTTCCCTCTATCGATTAACGGACTTTCTTACGCCCGAAATAGAATAAACAAAATGTCAAAATCACAAACGATGAAGCAATAATAATCACAAGAGGATTATTGTTATTTTCAGTTGGAACAATGAAATTTGCGTAAGCACTATTGGCACCGCGATTAATGAAATCGTTAAATTTATCAGTGCCATATTTATGAATAATGAAATCATATCTTTCAATTGCTAATTTGATTGTTTCATCGCTTTCTTCATTCACATTAATCAATAAATTTTTACTAGCTTCAGATAAGATTTCAAAACGATTAGATAAATCGCTCCAGTCAATGCTAGCGATGGAAGAACCAGTACAAACAACATTGTCTAAAAAATATTGAGCATAATTTTTAGCTGAAGTTAAAGGCTCTTCATCACTAGTGATTGGTGCGTCGTAAAAAGCATAACTATTGCCACCTAATGTCATAGCGTCTCTAGCAATAAAGCGAATAACATTATCTTCTTCAGTAATAACTGATTGATTAAATGTCACTATTTCACGTTGGATAAATTCCCCATTAACCAAACGTCCAATTAGAGCAAAATAGTTATTATATGTAACACCGCGTTTACCAGCAACAGTCGCAGTGACTTTATGCGGATTAGTAATAACAGTGTTTTTCTTGGCCACATAATAAGATGGTTCAACAATTAAATTACTCACTTGTCTTTCATAACGGAATATTTTTATACCGAGTAAATTACGGTCTTGAGTTGGTTCATCATATGAATAATCAAAGACTCCATTGATTCTGTCATAACATAAATATTTATGGGATAAAAAAGGATTGACAGAAACTAAAGCACGACCCTTAGAAAGGAAATCGATTGTAAAAGAGGAATAACTATCGATGTTTGGATCAAGCATGATTATATCATCGATAAAAGATAAAAAACTAAAGTTTGTACTTAAATATAAACCGTCACTATTCTTAAATGCGTATGTATTTTCATAAGCACCGCTTTCAACTACGAAAGCATATTGGCCACTAGGAGCAGCGCCACGATATTTATTAGCGTAACCAATACCGTTTTCTTCATCAATACCAGTGAATTCTCTTTTTAATCCATCAGCAGTAAAAATAACGACATCACCAACTTGAATATCGCTTGCTAGTGAGATGTTTGAGGCTGCGTTAACTTGTTGGAAAGCATCATTATGAGAAACAGCAAAAATACTTGCGAGTGGTAATAATAAACCCACTCCAACAACAGTTGCTTTCCTTAACGAAATGCTCATGATGTTAACACTTCCCCCTTCGCTTATTTTTAATAAGCTAGCAATTATTATATGATTTGATAAAACTTTGTCAATTTTAGAAATATGTTTTTCAATTTTTGTGAAAATTTATCATTTTATTTATCGTTTTGAAAAAATGTTACAAAACGAATATAGTCATACTTTTACAAAGTAAAAATCTAATTTTTCCACGCAAAAAAATTGATTATGACCAAAGTTTTTCAATTTTACAAATTAAAAAATGACAGATTAGCAAATCATCTGTCATCAAGTTTTTTTAAATATTTTTAATAATATCTTTGGGCACTAATAAGCCTAATATCGGTTCATCTATACGTCCGTTTTCACTCACAAATATCATCGATAGCTTTTCATTATTCAATAGACTCTTTTGAAGTAGATTATATAAATCGTATACATCCATATCTTTTCTAACAAAAATATATGTTTCGGAAAAATGTTTATTGATCGGTAAATAGTCAATCAATTCTTCTAATAATAAATTAGCTATATCTGTTTGATGATTTTTAAAATAATCAAATAACACATTAGGAGAAAATACGCCCACTAGCACATCATTATCATCGATGATTGGCAATTGCGAAAAACCTTTTTCTCGCATTAAAGAAATGACATTAATGACTTTTGCTTTTAATGATTTAGTGGATATATATTTGATTGATTCTTTTTTAGTACAAATATCGATCGCTCTTTTTGGATTATTTAAATTATAAATAATTTGCTTTAAGAAATTATTAGTTTCATCACTCACATTCACCAATTGCATCGCATTCATATCATATTCATGAATTAAGTCATTACGTAAGACACGAATCATATCCAATCTTTTAGCGATATCGATATATTTTCTTTGCCCGGTTTTATTTAATTCACGAATAAAACGCATGATTGCACTAGAAAAATAATCATCGTTTTGATAACGGTTTCTTAATATTGAATCTAGTTCATTGTATAAAGATAAAAATATATCGTTATTATTTTTCATTCTTTCTTCTCTTATTTATCAATATTAATATAGATTAGTTTGTTTAGAAACGGTAGTCATTTTATCACTTGATTTATATCTTTCTAATACGAAAAAGAATGATTCTTTTTTTATTAAAAAATACTCATTTTATTTCTTTATAACACTTTTACAATGGCTGATTATCATTCTTGCGGCATTTAGATCGATTTTGTTTTTAATAGCAACCTTAAGCATATCTTCTACAGTTATATCTTTTCCTTTTCCATTAACGGATGTTGTGTGTTCGCCATAATATGTTCTTCCAGGTGTAATATCATATGCAGGTGATAATCTATATGTTTTGTTTATGTCGTCATAGATAAACGAAAAGTTCTTAGCGTGGTCATCTTGATTATCAATCAAAACATTAAAAACCATTCTTCTATACATTTCTAAAACATCTTCATTATTCTTCGTTAGCACCCTTGTAAGTTTTATAAGCTCGCTATAATCAAGTGAAGGTGCTCTATAGTCTACTTCTAATAATGCCGCTGCACTTATCATATGTATTCTTTTGTTATCGTTTCTATCAAATCTTTTAATAAGAAAATACTTGCTTCCAAGTCTAGATGTTTCTAGTTTAATTTCAGGTATATTTATTCCTGCTTCGCGAGCAAGAGACATATATTTATATTC
>JAXERM010000085.1:0-4305 GCA_034116505.1 Bacilli bacterium | reverse complement strand
GGTGATAGTTGCTTTACCAGTTGAGATAGCAGAAACAACACCCGCATCATCAACAGCGATGATATCAGGATTACTAGAAGAGTAAGAAACTAATTTACTTGTTGCGTTTTCTGGAGAAACCGTTGCAGTTAATGTTTGTGTAGTACCAACATACATTGATGCATTACCAGTTAATGAAACACCAGTTGCATAAGTTAATGTACCTTCTACATATTCTACAGAGAAAGTATTTAATTGAAGTTGGCCAGAACCTCCAAGAGTGAATACAACTGTTTTTGCGGACCCAGTCCATGTTCCAACACCCGCACTAGCAGGATGAGTGTATGTACCAACACCGGCAGTTGCAGACGCAAACGGTTTTGAGCCTTGTTTTTCCCAGTTAAAGGAAACACCAGTAATCCCATTAACACAGCTAATAGTAACTGTATTTTTAGCATAGAGTCTCAATCCGGCAGTATTCCATGCAGGAGCATTGCTTCCACTTGCTTTGGCAAAAGAAACATTAACACCGTTCTTCGACACATCACTAGCGGACGATAGAGTGAAGTCAACAGTCGGATTTGCGGCTTTAGTTTCAGCAAAACCATTACCCAAATACTTAGAACCTATTCCAGCGCCAATCGCTAGAGAGAAACCAAGCGCTACCCCAGCGATCTTTTTGAATAATTTGTTCATAAAAAAACTCCTTTCCTTATTATCTCCGATTATTTCGTGAGATTTTATGAACATATGCGATTCTTAATCGCGGTACACTCAAAAATGAATGTACAAGCTTTTTGACATATGGATAGAAAAATATGCATCGTTTTTCTATGTACATCAATAAAAAGCAGAAAATAGATAAAAGATATTCTCATGACCAGTGAAAATAACTATTATTTATCTAAATTCATAAAATTATTATCTAATATTTTATTAATAAAAGGAAACGTATTTTACTATTCCCTTTTAGGGAATATTTAAAAACGCCAGTGAATACTGACGTTTATAGGTCCTTGTTAATCTTTTAAATGAAGGACTTTATTTTTCTAATTTTCTTTTCTTAAAAGAAATATAACCAGAAACAAATAATCCAGACATTAATAATAAAGCGATTGGAATGATTGTGTTGAACGAACTATTAATGACATTAATGACATTCATACTCGATGGTTTGATACCTCTATTTAAGAAATCGAAATTATCACAATCTTCACTTTCTAAATTAGTACCGTATTTAGCGCATATATAATCATATTTCATCATTAATTGCGCCATGTCGGAATCACCAGCACTAACAGCGTATTGAAGTGTTAATCTTTCTTCGCCGTCTAAATTTTGATATTCGATATATCCAAGACCCCATGTATATTGTAATAAAGAAATATCGGTTGAACCATCTGCTTCACAAACACCCTTTAAATAGTTTAAGAAATTAGTGACAAATGTGTCTACGTTTTTAGTAGTCACTAATTTATATAATTTTAATGTGCGGTTTAAAGTATCAGTGACATTATAATATCTAAACCTATTTGCACTCGAACTTGAATTGAAATCTAATGCGTAAGTAGTTTCACCTTCGTTTGTTGGTTTAGAAATTCTTACTTTATTATCCGCTAATAATTCGATCTGATTATCATAAGCGGTGGTAGTGCTTTGTTTTAAACCATTATCTTTCGCGGTTTGACCAAAATATAGTCCGCTAGTGGTAAGTAAACTATAATTGCCATTTTCTTTTTTAGTGATTCGCACTTCATATTTTTTATCTGTTATAATTGTGGTTTCATCTACTAGATCTGGATCAATAGTAACGTAGTTAGGTGAGGCATCAAGAGTGGCTAAACTACTATCAAATACAACTGTACTATTCCCATTAACGTCCGCAATGATATAGTTACCAGACCAATCTGTTGGAGCGGTAGTCACTAATTGATAAGCAGACTGATCAGAAACAGTAATATGGAAAGAAGCACTTACAGTAACACCAGATTCTGTATATTCCACAAGATTATCGTATCCAGGAACATCTCCAGGTTGAAAAACATATCCATCGGGAGTCATATGTTCTAAGCATTCGCTGAAATTAACCAATTTGTATGAAGCGATATCTTCATTTGGGTCATCATAAACCGCTGCTTTAAATCCTTCACTAGAGAATGGTTCGCCCACTAAATAAGAGGTTTTATATGGTAAAGAAACAATACGCATGTGATCAGGAACACTAAATGCTTTTTCTTGTTTAATGGTAATAACAATGGAATCTAATCCAACTTGAACTACTTCAGATTTATTCGCACAGTACATTAAAGAGAAAGCAGAAGAATTAACGGTTGGATAAGAGATTGATAATTGTATATCAGACAATGTCGTTTCTGCTAAAACAGAACTATCTTCATAAATTGTGCCTCTGATTAATTTAAACGATGGTGTCTTTGTGGTCCATTGTTGGAAATTAACAGTAACCGATTCAAGTAAATAACCAGTTTTATTTAAATTAAACTCTAATACTTTAACATAATTGTTCGCTCCAGTAGATTTACCTATAACTGGACGATCAGTAATCGTGTTTTGAGATTTATTGACATAAGATAAATTTACAGTAGCTGGATAAGGGCCATTTAAATCTACTTCATCTAAAGTGGCGTTAGAATAATTTGTACTCCAACTATTTCCGTAGACTGGGAAATTTCCAACAAAATCATATGTTCCGTTGACATTATCAACCGCAGTTACAGTGACATTTTTTTGCACTGTATGAGTAATTCCTTGGTAATCTGCGGTGATTTTCACTTGGCCTTGACCAACACCCATATCTGCTGGAGTAGCAGGATCAAAAGTCCAAGTAGCTTTATCAGCGGTGATTTCATTAGTGACTCCACCTAAAGATGTAGTCTTAATTGATAATCCAGAATAGCTCCAAGCACCAGTGACTGAATAATTAGTAATTTTTAAATTACCAAGAACATTAATGTAAGTGATTGAATCAGCGGTCACGGTTAAATCAACACCACAATATAAATAATTATTAGAACCAGTTGATGTTGGATATTTAGCCTTCCACTGTAATCTAGTGTCTTTCACTAATGGTTTACCAGAAGTAAAAGATGGGTCTCTAGCAACAAATTTATCACCGACACCAGTTCCGATACCTTGATAGACATAATCACTACTAGTTCCTGCAGCACCATTTTTAGTAACCGAAACAGTGAATTCAGAAATATCAAGAGTTTGGGTATTATATAAGCTCTTAGTTGATGGGGTTACTGACATCTCAGTAACAATATCGCCATTATCTAAAGAAGTATATGTTAAACCAATAGAAGTAATCTGCACATTCTTATTAGAGGTGACAATTTGCCAATGATTATATGAAGTGTTGTTATTGGTAAAAGAGTATGTTTTGCCCATGTAACTAGTAGTTCCGTCATCAACGGTTACTGTTGCGTTAGCAGCGGTATATGTTTGATTAATGTTTTCTGAGAAAACAACACCAAACTTTCCGTCTTTTGCACTTTTAGAAGTAAAAGTTAAATCAATTTTAGAAGGATAATACCCACTGACTGCATAGTTAGAATACATGAAACCTTTATCAGCAACGAACATGAAATAACCATAAGTTGTTCCGTTACTAGATTTACCATTAATTCCACCATATCCAATAGTTAAATCATCAGTAGTAACAACTGTGGTCAAAAAACTTCCGGTTTTACCACCATCAGCAAACCCAATAGTTTTGGATTCATCTTTAATTGTGACGGTTGCTTCACCGGCAGCGTTTGTTAATAACATATTTTCTCTTTGAATAGAACTAATAGAAATACTAATTCCGATAGTCAAAAGAGCGCTTAAAGAAGCACCGATGATTGTGTTAGAAAATCTTTTCATATGTTCTTCCTCCCAATTCCCCGAATGGTTTCGAATAATGAATTTTAAAATAATTATATAAATAAAAATTTTTATTAATTAAATAATAATTTTTTTCTATTAATATAGTCCAGGTTTATATAAACCTTTGTCGGTTAAGGCTTTTAATGCGTTAACAACAGAAGGTTTATCTTCTTTATATGTCACACCATACCAAACTGATGGAGTAGATATTAATTTTAGTGTTGCTTGACCTTCATTCACTAATTTAGATACTTCTTCAGGAATGAGGTATTCAGATTTATTATTTTGAATGTTTTCTTTTAAGAAATCAGGAAATCTTACGATTAATTTCTCAATAATGTCTTTTGAGAAAGCGAATAGATTCATGGACACTAGTTGGTCTTTGCTAGCGATGAATTCTGGCTCGCCATTAAGTGGAGTGGCAACAACATCCCCTTT
>JAXERM010000084.1:0-15418 GCA_034116505.1 Bacilli bacterium | reverse complement strand
CGAAATGAGAATCGAACTCACACTGGTTGCCCAATACGCCCCTCAAACGTACGCGTCTACCAATTCCGCCATTCGCGCAACTCGTGCTTGAATATTTTAGAATAAAAACATATTAAAAGTAAAGAGGTAGTCTAAAAATCTAGCGAAGATATTTTGTTCTATATAATTAAACAATATAAATTATCTCTATTTTTGCGTTAGAGATATTCAAAAATTATCTTTTATTTTTTTGGTTCTTTATATAAAAGATGTTTTCTAGTGAAATAATTAAAGAATAATCCCACTAATGTTTTGATTACAAAACTAACAAAATAAGCCCAGAATATCCCTTGAGTTAAGAATAAAATACCGTTATCTTTTATTAATTCCATAATGGATAAATCAACAATCGAATATGAAAATACATTATACACAAATAAATCGCATAAATACATGCTACTAACACTTAATAACATGGCACCAAAAGATAATAAAACAAATAAAATAATAAATCTGGTTGATTTAGTTTTGATGGATTTATCGACGTTTTGATAAACCCAAAAAGTAGAAATTAAATAATTAACTAAAACACCAAAAAGAAAGCCTACGGCAGTTGAAAGAATAGTGATCAATGACCTATCCCAAGTGTTTGGTAGTAATAAAATGATTAATTGGCAAAATATATAATCTGTTAAAGCGCTGACAACACCACAAATAAGAAATCTGATTAATTCATAGACACGAGAAGTTTTTTTGTTCATCTTACGCTCCGATGCCTAAAATTCTTGAAATTAATTCGGTCCAAATAATGAAATATGTTAATAAACTAACAATATCGACAATTGTCGTAGTAAAAGGACCACAAACAACCGCTGGGTCTAGTTTTAATTTCTTTGCTAAAAATGGTAAGCATGCACCAATCATACGCGAAATAATCATTGTCAGCATTAATGTAGAACCGACTAAACCAGAAACTAATAATCTAGTGACTGGTAAATTATTGGCAAAATAACTAACTGTAATTGCGCTTGTATCAATTGATACAATTCCAATAGTCATTTCTAGATATGTTAAGCCAAATGCAAAGACGCCGATAATGGCAGCGATAATTAATGAAACCCTTAATTCTTTCCAAACAACACGTTTAAAGTCGCCTCTTTCAAATTCATCCATTGCTAAGGAACGGACAATCATTGTTGTTGTTTGTCCTCCAGAATTTCCTCCAGCATCGAGAATTAATGGTGAGAAGACAGCTAAAACTGCAAAAGACGCAATCGCAGCGTCAAAATGTGATGTGATTGCAGCTGAACCAATTTGCAAAATCATTAAAATCATGATCCAAGGCACGCATTTCCATACTAATTTTAAAATTGGTGTTTTTAAATATGGGGTGTCAATGCTAGAAACATTGTTTAATTTAGCGATATCTTCATTAGCTTCTTCGACGATGATATCAACGACGTCATCGATGGTGATGATACCGATGATTTTATTTTCTTTATTGACAACCGCCATGGCATTTAAGTCATATCTTTTGAACATGTTTGCCACTTCTTCCTGGTCATCGTTTGCTTGGCACGAGACAAAGTCTCGATCCATAATATCTTCGATTAATTCATCTTCTTTAGCAAAAATTAAATCATCAAGACTAACTGTCCCGACAAAAGTTCTCTTTTTATCTCGAACAAAAATTGTATAAATTGTTTCCGCGTCACGACCAATTTTTCGAATTTTAGCAATTGCTTCTTTGACGGTTATGTCATTATGCATCTCGATAAATTCGGTAGTCATGATACTACCAGCGGTATTATCTTTATAATTCAATAATTGGTTAATATCTTTTCTTAAATCTAAGGGAGCGACTTGCAAAATTCGGTGGACGATATTAGCGGGTAATTCTTGTAAACTATCCACGACATCATCAGCGAATGAAGCTTCTAATAATTTAATTAAATCTTTATCGGAAAAAGCATTGATAATTTTTTCTTGCGTTTCACTAGATAATTCAGCGAACAATTCACCAGTATATTCAGTTGATATGGTGCGGAAAGGGTATAGTAAAGTCGAAACATTTTCAATATCATCCATTGCTTCTGCAATATCGATAGTGGGAATTGTTTCGAATAATTCTTTTAAAACCGCAAGTTTTTTATTCTTAATTGCGTTAACGATTAAATCTCTAATTTGTGAATCAGACATGAAATTCTCCTTTATTTATAATAAAGTAAGAAAACAACTATTAACAACAAAAAATTTAAACAAAAAGAAAAGTCTCTAATCAAAGAGACTGTTCTTAGTAATTTTTGTGATTAACGATTATTGATAATGTTCGTCTTTACTCACAATTAATAAAACGCCAGAAACGACTGCAAATTTATTGCCTAAGCAACCAGCGATAATAGCAAGTGGAGCGGCGCTTTTTACATCATCTTTGCAAGTTGCGTTTGTGACTTTATTTCTTGCAATTCCAGTAAGAATTAATGAAGGAATCATTAATAAAGTGCAGAAAAGAAATACTCCACCAACACCAAGTGGGACTGCCCATGGAACGATGAGTTCGGCCACTTCTTGTTCAGTTGGTTGTGCACCCGCATTGATATTTATAAAAAGATCTCTCACTTGATCAAACAATGATATTAATGTAACAACACCACAAATGATTAAGATGAAGCTAGCCACTGCGAATAAGATTAAGGAAATAATATCGAGAATCTTTTCAACTTTTAAGAATGTTAATATTGTTTTTTTCATATTTTAATATGCCCCCTTTAAAAAAATAATAATATGCTACTTATCAATTTACAATACTTTATTAAATATGTTAACATATTTTCGCTGAGAAAAAGGAGTTCAAAAAAATGAAACAAATTTTAGTAGAAACTAGTGCAAGACATGTTCATGTCACTAAAGAAGTCTTAGAAATCTTATTCGGTGAAGGATTTGAATTAGAAATCAAAAAAATGCTATCTCAACCTGGTCAATATGCTTCTAATCAAAAGGTGCAAGTGGTAGGACCAAAAAATAGCATAACCTGTTCAATCCTTGGACCTTGTCGTAAATTAAATCAAGTGGAATTATCTTTCACAGACGCTAGAACCATCGGCATTAGTGCACCTGTAAGAGAATCTGGTGATGTTAAAGGATCCGCTCCATGTAAATTAGTTGGTCCTAAAGGTGAAGTAGAATTATCAGAAGGCGTCATTATTGCTAAACGTCATATTCATATGACCACTAAAGACGCTGAAGAATTTGGCGTTAATAACGGTGACATCGTCTCTGTTAAAGTTTACAGTGGTAAAGGCCGTGACCTTGTCTTTGGTGACACTGTCGTTCGCGTTAGTGATTCTTATGCATTAGCCATGCACATCGATACAGATGAATCAAATGCAGGATGCTGCAGTGGTGAAGTGTTTGGGGAAATTGTTAAATAATGGAAGTTGTAAATTTAAAACCTCTTGGTGTTTGTTCACGCGAAATCCAATTAGCCCATGAAAATGGGAAAATCGTATCCGTCAAATTCTTCGGTGGTTGTCCTGGTAATCTTGAAGGAATCGCTCGATTATTAGAAGGTTTACCATTTGAAAAAGTCATTGAAAAATTTGAAGGAATCAAATGCCGTGGATCTCGTACAGGTGAAACATCTTGCCCTGATCAATTAGCCCAGTTATTAAAAACAATTAAATAATAATTATTCCAGATTTATCTGGAATTTTTATTTCGTTTTCCCAATATTTAATCTTTACATTATTACCTCTAATCCATATAATATAGATACTTATCAAGAATCGTGTTTCAGGGAATGAAATATCACGATAGCAACTCTTTTATAAGTAAGTGCTTTTCCCTAGCAAGGTCCCACAACCTTGAGCGATGAGTAAAGGAAGAAAATATGCCTTTCCATGATTGTGGGAAGGCTTTTTTGATAGAAAAGAGGACTATTTATGCCAGAAAAAATTTTATTTACTAGCGAATCAGTGAGTGAAGGGCATCCTGATAAAGTGTGCGATCAGATTGCTGACGCAATATTAGATGCTTGCTTAAAAGAAGATGAAAATTCCCATGTTGCTTGTGAAGTATTTGCCACAAATAACGATATTATTATCGCGGGAGAAATTACCACAAAAGCAAATGTTGATTATGCACAAGTGGCAAGAGATGTTTTAAAAAGAGTAGGTTATGATAGACCGGAATTGGGCACTGATTATCATACTGCAAATATCTTGATAAAAGTCAAAACACAAAGCCCAGATATTAATCAGGGTGTTAACCAAGAAAGACCGGAAGATTTAGGAGCAGGCGATCAAGGTATTATGTTTGGTTATGCAACTAACGAGACTAAAGGTTATATGCCTTTACCTATTTCAATTGCCCATAAGTTAGTTAGAGAAGCAACAGCACAAAGAAAAGCTGGGGTTTTTAAAGGCGCTAGACCAGATATGAAATCGCAAGTCACAATTGATTACACTGATCCTAAAAATATTAAGGTCGACACCGTATTAATGTCGATACAACACGATGAAGATGTCAATTTAGATGATTTTAAAAAGTATGTTAAAACAGAAATCATCGATAAAGTTGTTAAATCATTTGGTTTAAATACTGATTATAAGTTATTAATTAACCCAACTGGTCGTTTTGTACTCGGTGGTCCTGCTGGAGATACAGGTTTAACTGGCCGTAAGATTATTGTTGATACTTATGGAGGTAGCAGTGAACATGGTGGCGGAGCATTTTCCGGTAAAGACCCAACTAAAGTAGATCGTAGCGCAGCATATATGGCTCGATATATCGCCAAAAATTTAGTGGCTGCAGGGGTAAGTGACCGCATACAAATCCAATTAGCGTACGCGATTGGTGTTAATGAACCATTATCGATTGGTATTAAAACATATCACACCGCGCATTATAGCGATGACAAGATTTTATCTATCATCCATCAATTATTTGATTGCCGCCCAGGAATGATTATCAAAAATTTCTCATTAAGAAATCCTTCATTTAGATACCAAGATTTAACTAATTATGGTCATTTAGGTCGTCCTGATTTATCTTTGCCTTGGGAAAAATTAGATAAAGTTGAAGATATTAAAGCTCTTTTAAATAAATAATTAATAATACAAAATAAGATACTGGATAGGGTAAAACCTATCCTTTTTTAATTAAGTATTTATCGTTAAAAAATACGAAATTATAAAAGTTTACTATAAATGTTAACTTTATAAGTTATAATATAGTTAGGTAAAACCTTAATTTTGGGAAAGGAGGATTATCAATGAAGTACCAAATTATCGGAAAAAACATCAAAATCACAGAAGGCATTAACGCTGCTGTGACCAAGAAATTATCAAAGATGGACAAGTATTTCTTAATCAATGAAGAAGTAGAATGCCGTGTCGTTTGTTCCACACATGAAAGAGAACAAAAAGTTGAAGTGACTATTTTCTTACCGCATCTCCCTCTAAGAGCGGAAGTAAAAAATGAAGATCTATATGCTGCAATCGATTTAGCGGTTGATAAATTAGAAGGACAAATGCGTAAAGTCAAAACACGCATGGATCGTAGTAATGATAAATATAGTTTCGCTGAAGGTCTTGCTTTAGAAGAAATAGAAGAAGAAAAAAGCGATGAACAAGATGTCATCGTGAGGGCTAAATCATATTATTTAACCGCGATGACAATTGAAGAAGCAATTACACGCATGGAAGCATTGGGACATGACTTCTTTATGTATCTTGATAAAGAAGATGATCGTGTATCAGTCGTTTATATACGTCGTGATGGTGGATATGGCGTGATCCAAGCAGAGAATCCAATCAAATAAGCCTCCGTTAATTAAGACCAGTTACCTCGTGTAATTGGTTTTTTTATACCCAAAATAGTTTATTTTGATTTTTACTTGTGCTCGTGTATAATACAAGCATGTGTAAATTATTAGCGTGCGACCTAGATGGAACACTTTTCTATCCTCGTAAAGTTAAAAAGTGTATCAGTAAGAAAAACATTAAATTCTTACAAAAATGGTATGACGCCGGTAATAAAATTGTGTTAGTGACATCAAGGAGTGCAAATTTCACCGAAAAATTGAAGGATGAAATTGAGCGACCATTCGATGTGATTAACTGCACATCTAGTCAAATTTATCATGATGGTAATTTAATTAGAAATGTCTCCATTCCTAATAAAAAACTTAAAACCATTCTTGATAAAATTGATGAAAAATATAAGCCATTAGGATTATTGATGACTACTAAAAATTATCCGGTTGTTATTAAAAATCTTAATCGTGCTGGAAAATTTCTCTTCTTATTAGTAAGAATTTGGAATTTCTTTCAATTCTCTTATCGTGAAAAAAGTGTGATCGATAATAATATTTTCGATCAAGAAATTCTAAATGGAGAGATTCACAAAGTGATTCTTTTCTTCGGCTTTGGAAAAAAGAAATCTTTCCTCGCTAAAGAAATCAATAAAGAATTACGTGAGAATTTTCCTGAAATTGAATCTAGTTGGACAATGTATGTCAATGAATTGACACCAAAAAATTGTAACAAAGGATTCGGATTAAAATATTATTGTGAACACATCGGATTTCATAAAGATGATGTTTATGTCGTCGGTGATTCTGGCAATGATATTCAAATGTTTAATGAATTTCACGAACATAGTTATTGCATGGCGCACGCCTATCCGAGTGTGAAGAAGTACGCAAAACATGTAATCACACGTGTCCATAAATTAGGCAAACTTGTATTGAAAGGAGAAAACAATAAATGATAAACAATATTAATCAATACATTTTCCAAGTCTATCAATATCTATTAGCGTTACGCAGTACATTAGAATACGCGATTGATAGACCACATGACGTTAATCTTTATAATAATCGTAAATTATTATTAGAAAAAGGTTTTGAACCAGGAACTGCATTAGGTAATTTCTTCAACGAAGAAAAAAATAAAGAACAAGGCGATAAAATTATCGAAAAAATTAAAAATGTTCTCGAAGATTTATATAGTGAAAATTCTTCTATTATTAAAGTCACAGAATCTGGTGAAATTCGTGTTGATCATACCCAAAACATCAAATTATTTGATGAAGTTATCGGCTTACAAGAAACAATTAGAGATATCGTTTTCTTACATTTAAACGCTGCAAAACAACGCGGTGAAGAAGAACAAAAAGTCACTGAAATGGTTGTCGCTGATGAAAGATTAACTCGTGTTGTCATCGCGATGTTATTATTTAGAGAATTCCAAAAATCATTCGGTGAATTCCAAAAAGTGGTTGGTGAAGCTCAAGGCAAAGCCACACCACAATCTAATTTCATTGCACAAAATGAATTAGCAAAATTATCTTCATTAATTCGCTTCTCACGTGCTCATACACACTGCATCGATAACGCCACTTTAGACTTATTAGATGAAGTCAATCAACAATTAGAAATGGCAGAAGGTAGAAGAGAAAGAAGAGATAATAAATCCTTTGGCGATTTATTCAACGATTTAAATAAACGCATCAATGAACGCGTTGCAGTTGTCGAAGCTGATTGGGTCAAACGTTATAATGAATTAGCTAACGAAATGATGGAAATCGCTAAACAACAACAAAACAAAAATAATGCTTAATATAAGGAGCTAGAAAAATGAAAAAAGTTCGTAAAAATCTTAACGTATTCGAAATTGTTTGGTATTGCTTAATGGCTTTGTTAGCAATTTGGGGTATCACATATATCGTTTTAGGTTTAGTGGCACAAAATCTTCCAACCACCGCTAGTGATGATGGATTGGTAAAAATTAATTCTGAATTCGCTCAAACCTTTGGCTTAGATTTCTTTGGATGGGGTTTGATCATCTTAGTGATTGCTGCTGTTTCCGCAATTGTTGTCTTGTTATTTTTCGCTAAAAAAGTTGATGTTAAATACGAAAAAGAAACAAGAAGAGCAATTCGTTTAGCTCAACTTGAAAAAGAAGTTGATAAAGAAGAAGGCGTTGAAACAGTCGACTTAACTGCTAAAGAAGAATAAAACGAACAAAATTTTCATAATAAAAGAGTGAGCCATCACTCTTTTATTGTGCTTTTATCTTTTTTTCTTACGGAATATCGATAACAAATAATAACTTACTCCAACAATAGATATGCATAATATTACGCATAAATAATTTTGATTATTCGTTATTTTTATAATCTTATTGCCGCTATTAAGGTTAATGGAACGATTCATGAAATTTTCATAATTAGCTTCACCATATTTCGCGACAATATAATCGTATTTCGCAGCAATAATTTGGATGTTACTACCATTTAATGCTTCTTCACTTGTATAGGTTATATTCGTTAAAGCTTGTTGATCACTTGTTGATAATCTATTGTATAAAGTCTTTAAATAATTCCAACTAGAACCAGACGTAAATGTTGGTTTATTTATACCGTTTGCATCACAAATAATGCTTGAGATGAAATCAGTATAATAATCATCTAAAAGATATGATTTTAATCTGAAAGTATATTCAATTGAGGCAACCTGAATATTCGCTCCATATGTCGAAAAATTAAAATATCCGATTGTTTCATCTGCGTTTGCAATTTCAATAGTGCCACTTTTTGTTGGATTAGTTCCGTTAGCTGTAGCACGAACATTATTCATGGAAGTTGATGTAGTTAATAAATAACTTCCTGTTAAACCGGTTGTTGAAGAAAAAGTGACTTTGATATCGCTTAAATAATAACCATTAGGGCAGGTGGAATTATAAAAATACCCATAATCCTTTACAAACATTAAATAACTATATCTTGAGCCACTAGAAGATCCAGTATTAATTCCTTCAAAATTTATCGTTAAGTCATCTGTTGTCGCAATAGTTTTTGTATGAACAAACGAGTTCCCGCTGGTTGCGTTTTTGTTTTCGAATAAAGTGACGTCATTAGTAATGATATCATTTGAGAAAGATTCGTAATTAGTAGTGTCGGTCACATCAACTACACATTCGTCATATTTTCCTCCATCTATTGCTACCACTTTAATAGTCGCGGTTCCAATTTTTATTGCAGTTACTAAACCACTATTGTCAACAGTCGCGATTTCTGGATTTGATGAAGAGAATTCGACTTGTTTATTTGTGGCGTTTTCTGGCGTAATCGTATACGACAATGTAGCGTTGATATTTCCGTTTAAATCTAATGATAGATTATTTGATGACAAAGCCACATTTTCGATTTCCACTTTATTGACATCGGTTTGATAAATGAAATTAATGGATTTGATATATCCTCTTGCAGAAGTGGTAATCTTAATCGAATCAACAATCAACGCTGAAGCAAAATTCGCCACATTATTTGTAGTATCACCCACATTAAAAGAATAGGATGCAGTGGTTTGATTATTAATATAAATGGATAAGGTAGATTGTTCTACTTGATATTGCGTTGTATCAACACTAACTCCGATCATATGTCGAGCCTTCGCTTCACTTGATAAAGCAAAAGATAATGTCCCACCGACATCTTTTGTGCCAAATTTTAATCCGTTTTGCCCGCGATATATTTTACTAGTAGCATTTGTTGCACTAGTAGAATCGATATAATTAGCACCGCCACTAATATAATTGCTATATAAAGTCGTAAAATCTAGAGCAGATGTATAATCTTTATCGTTATTAGCAAAAACAATAGAAGCTTGCCCCTCGTCAGTAGTGCTGGTGTTTATAACTGTGACTAAACAACTAGCTTCGAATTTGCCATCGTTTGTTGTGACTGTAATTGTTGCGTTTCCCACATTAGAGGCTGTGACAGTGCCGTTATAAACACTAGCCACACTTGAATTGCTTGAAGTCCAAGACACATTCTTGTTTGTAGCGTTTTCTGGCAGGATATTGGCTACCAAAGTAAACGATTTTTGACCATTAATATCTAATTGTTTTTCACTTTCAGATAATGTAACGCCAGTGACATTGACTGTATTTGTCGTAACGGTAACATTGCAACTAGCTTCATAATCTTTGCCGTTTGAGGTGACTTTTGCGGTAATAACTGCGGTTCCTTCTTTTATTCCAGTAATTGTTCCTGAAGATACTGTGGCCACTGTTTCATCAGAACTAGTCCAAGAAACCGGCAAAGTATTATCTGATACTGTAGCAGTTAACGTTGATGTATTACCTACTGGTAAGGACAACACCGATTTATCTAAAGAAATGCTAATACCTGATTCATCAATAGCAGCGCGATAACCATTGATAACATCTTTAGATAAGTCAACATAACCAGTTGGTGTGGCGTCATATGTATTTGTGCCACTTGCGGTTCCCCAAATATAATCAACCCATTCCGGATAATCAATAAAAGGATTTCGATTAAATTGATAGTTTCGGCAAATCAAATTATTACGATGTATTTCAAAACTGTCGACTGGATCTTCTTTATGCCACATTAATAAATCATGGGTAATACCAATAGATACAGGATTAGTGCTTGTAGATGAACAAGTTACTCCATCAATCACTTCATTTGCGATGGCTAAAAATGGATCTTCGTCTGATATATTTTCGTTTCCGGAATAATTATTATAGCAAGCCGCCATATAGAAAATGGCTCGTGCAATATTGCCTCGATCTTCTTTTTGTGGTTGGAAAACTTTGATGGTAGAAGTTGGATCAAATAGTGAACTTCCACGATAATTGTTAGTTAAGAACGGTTTGTTACCAACAATATATTCTTTTGTCGTATCAACATAACCATAGCAATAATTATTATGTAATGTTTGATTAACATAACCATCTCCTGACATCAAATGGTGTGCATCATTAAAAGCAGGACCTTTTTGATTATTGTTTGTACCACTAAAGCCCATTGAGTTAGGCCAGACATGTTCACGGTTAATACCATTAGACGTATGATCTGATAAAGCTTTTACTTTTGAAGTTTCGATATATTCACTCGAATAATTACGATATAAAGCACGAACATAAGGATCGTTTGTCGTATCGCCATAGGTATAATTAGTCACAGTGTTTGTAGAAGCATCATATGTACCATTTAAAGTTGATGTAGGAGACAATGACCAATCACGATCAGTGATCTCATAAATATTCCATAAAGAGTTGTAATTAAAATAAGTTATATTATGGATAATTTCCCTTAAATTTTTTAATAGGTTTGTTCCTTGAAGTTCATTACTAGATAAACCATTCAAAGAAGAATAATAATTTGTAATCTCAGTGTTTGTGTAGTCATTTAAATTTAAAGTCTTTGGCAATTTAGATGATGTTAAATATGTAACTGTTGTTGTTGCTTTTGCTTCTTGTAAATTTTCATGGCTATAAATATTTAGCAAACTAAAAATAAGCAACCCTAAAAGAGAACCGGTGCTTACTAAGCTTATTATTTTTTTAAAATGCATTTGTTGAAATACCTCAGAACCCGTAATCGGATTAAAAATATTTCCCCCTACTAATATTTTATGGAAAAAAGCTCACCTTATCAAACTAAATATAAAAAAACTAAAAATAAAAGGCCAAAATGGCACTTATATATTTAACAGTTTAATATTTTATGGTATAAATGAGATATGAATTTAAAATCAATCAGAAAAAAGAAACATCTCACACAAGCGGATGTGTGTAATTTACTTAATATTCCATTACGCACATACAAAAGATATGAAGCTGATAGTCAAAAGAAAAATTATAAATACTTTTCTTTATGCAAGGCTGTATCTTCATTAGAAGAAAAAAGAAACAAAGAAAAGATTAAATCGTATAAAATACTCGTCTGTGGCATTGGGTATGTCGGATTGTCATTAGGCGTTCTTCTTGCTAAAGACCATATCGTTTCGTTAACGGATATTAATATGGAAAAAGTGGAATTAATTAATCAAAGAATTAGTCCTTTTTATGACAAAGAGGTCAATGATTTATTAAATAGTAATATTAATCTCAAAGCATGCTTATCTTGTGAAGACATTTATACCAACCAAGATATGATTATTATTTGTGTACCAACCGATTATGATAAAACGACCAATTCTTTTAATGTTGATGCGATAATTGATGTGCTTAATATCGTTAATAAAGTAAATAGAAATGCTTTGGTAATCATAAAATCCACTGTGCCAATTGGTTTTACAAAAGAGGTTAATCAAAGATTTGAAAAATTGCATATTATTTTTTCGCCTGAATTCCTAAGAGAAGGTAATAGTGTGATAGATAATTTATACCCTTCAAGAATAATAGTGAGTTCAAGTGATGATCAAAGAGGAAAAATATTTGCAAATATCTTACATAACATCGCTTTAAATAATCCTCCCGTTTTATTTATGAATAGTGATGAAGCAGAAGCGACTAAATTATTCTCTAATGCTTATTTAGCGATGCGTGTTGCGTATTTTAATGAATTAGATACATACGCAAAAGAACATGATTTATCCAGTAAAAACATCATAGAGGGAATGGGTAAAGATCAGCGTATTGGAGAATATTATAACAACCCTTCTTTTGGCTATGGTGGCTATTGTTTACCTAAAGATAGCGCACAATTACGGCGCTCTTTTGTTGGAATTCCGAATAATAACATCATTGAAGCAATTGTTAATTCAAACAAATCTAGAAAAGAATATATCGTTAATGACATTATTAAAGAAGCGATCAAAAGAACTAACAAAAACATTGAGCAAATCGTGATTGGTATTTATCGATTATCAATGAAAACCAATAGTGACAATTATCGTTCCTCATCTTCTTTAGATATCTATAATTTATTAATAGAAAAAGGATGTAACGTTATTGTATATGAACAATCTTTTCCTCACGCTGTTTCCGACTTAGATTATTTTTTAAATCAGTCTGATATAATCGTCGCAAATCGTTATGATTCAATATTAGATAAATACCAAGATAAAATATATACCCGTGACATATATCATAATAATTAAAAGAAGGTTAAAATAATCAAAATTAATTTTTCGCCATTAATTATTATTTCTTTATATTGAATTTTAATTCATATAAAATAAGGGCAATGGTAGAATTAAAAGATTTAACTTTTAAAATTAAGAACAAAAATAGCGAAATTTATAACCGCGTTTTTGATCGCGGTGTCAACCATCTTGAATATTCCGATAAGGACTTATTTAACTTCTTAACAATCAATAAACAAGAATTGGTGAGTGGGGCTCTTTTGGTCGATGGGATTAATAATTTTTCTAGTGACTCTACTAATAGTTTTTACATTTTAAAAATTAATTCTTTTTGTGTTTCTTTGTTTGCAATTTTCTCACTTGAAAACACTAATAAAAAAGCACTGGTTGAAGAAATTAATAATTGCATCATTCCATTAAAAGATATTGCAGATGCAAAGCAAAAATTAACGGCTTTGTTCAATATTCTTTTAGAGAAAAATGTTTCTTATATTTGTTTAGATTCTACTGAGGATACGAATTTCGAATATTCTTTATTATTAAATGATTTATTGAAATTATATCCAACTCTCACTGTTATTGTTTTAGATGAAAATCATGACGAAGGTTCTTATTATTCTATTGATTTGTCTGCAACTCCTACTTCTAAACAAGAAGAACCAACAAAAACTCACGCCAAAAAAACTAATAACGATATTAAGAAAGAAGAAAATCATAAAAGCTTTTTAAATTTCCGTGTTTTTAATGACAAACAAAAGCCTTCATTTTTTAAATTCTTAATCGATAATATTTCTTTATTTTTGTTTTTAATTCTTCCAATCACAGCTTTTATTGGGCCATTTATTTTATGTCCAACTTATTTTGTGGACCAAAATGTTGGGTTGGGGATCACATTCCTTTTAACTGGCTTATTTTGTTTAATCATTCACTTAATCAATATGTGCGATGTTTACGATTTTCTTGATCATAAAGATACACTCATAAAAGAAAAACATAAATTCACATATTTTGCTTCTTTAATATCAACCATTTTAGGTATTGGAGGAGGAATTGGATTTTTCTTTTTAATCAAAAATATTTCACCTTTAAAACACCCTGAATCTTTTAATCTAATCATCACTTTGCTTCCTGTAACTTTAATTGTTATCGTTGTCCTTTTATGTCCTTTATATATTAATTATTTAAGAAAATTTATTAATCGCATTAAATCGCTTTTTAATAAGAGGTAACATTCATGAATGTATATATTTTTGGAACAGGAACTTGGGGGATTGCTCTAGCAAAAGTCTTATTTGATAATGGCCATCAAGTTACTTGTTGGAGTAAATTTAATGAAGAAATTTCATTATTAAAAACGACTCGTAAACAACCAAATTTAAAAGAATTAATTATTCCAGAACAAATATTATTTACCACTGACGCTTCCTTAGCTAAGGGTGCAGATTTAGTCATTTTTGCTACTCCTTCCAATTTTATTCGTTCTACTGCCCTAACGTTTAAACCATATTTTCATCAACAAGTGTTAGTTAGTGTAGCTAAAGGAATTGAATCTTCTTCATTGTTAACTATGAGTGAAGTGATTGAAGAAGTCTTAAATATTGAAGAACAGGTTGTTGCCTTAACTGGTCCAACTCACGCTGAAGAAGTGTCATTAAAGATTCCGACATGTATTGTTTCTGCTTGCCCTAATGAGACAAACGCCAAAATTGTACAAAAAGCATTTCATAGCGATGTTTTCCGTGTCTATACCAATTCTGATCGACGTGGTTCTGAATTATGTGGAGCTTTTAAAAATATCATCGCTTTAGCCTGTGGTATTTCTGATGGATTAGGTTTTGGTGATAATACAAAAGCCGCTTTAATTACTAGAGGAATTAAAGAATTAAAAAGATTAGGCCAATCTCTTGGTTGTGATAATGAAACTTTTGCTGGTTTAGCGGGTGTTGGAGACTTAATTGTCACCGCGACTAGTAAGCATTCTCGTAACAACCATTGTGGTTATTTATTAGGAAAAGGATATGATGTCGATTCTGCCATCAAGGAAGTTGGTATGGTGGTGGAAGGATATAATGCTTTACCAGCCGCAAAACAATTAATTGATCAAAACAATATTTCAATGCCGATAGTGAATGCGGTATATGATGTTTGTTTCAACCATAAAAATATCAAAAATGTGGTTATCGATATTATGAATCGCGATATGAAGGATGAATAAAATGAAAAGAAAAGAATTAAATTTACGTAAAGTAGTGGTAATTGGCGATGGAATGGTCGGTAGTTCTATTGCATATACTTTATTGCTTCAAAGCGCCGCCACTAATGTTGTACTGATTGATGTCAATATCGATAAAACCATTGGTGACGCTTTAGATATGAATCACGCTGTAAGTTTATCTTCACCAAAAGAAATTAAAGCGGGAGATTATTCTGATATTATTGACGCCCATATCATCATTATTACGGCTGGTGCAAATCAAAAACCAGGTGAAACAAGAATCGATTTATTAAATAAAAATAAAGCAATTCTTCGTAGTA
>JAXERM010000083.1:0-4938 GCA_034116505.1 Bacilli bacterium | reverse complement strand
TACTACTAAATTTAGAGGATTTTTTATGAACAGTATGAATATTTGGAAAGCGAGAGTTTAAATAAAAACTCGAACCAAAGAAAAGTTCGAATTTTTTATTATTCCAAGTAATTAATGAATGGGAAGTGTATATAATCAATTGTCCTTCCAATATATATTTTAGTCCAAGATTATGTCCGCCCCCTTTGGTTAAAGTTAGAATACCGCTATCAATAGTTCGAATGCTTTCCAACATAAAAATGAAAGCTTCAAAACTGATTCATGACATATTTCTTATGAAAGAGATATTTTTCATTATGGGACAGGAAATGCATTTTTGAAAATAAAATAGCGTACAAATCATAGAATAGTTTAGCACTCATAAGCACTGAGTGCTTGACTCTCTCTCTCTCTCTCTCTACAATTGTTATAAAGATAATAAAAATAAAAGGAGAACTTATGATGAATAACACGTTAGAATTTGCTGATTTTAAAATGTTCTTGGAAACGTTTATGGAAAAACCAAATGCATACGTCGGATATTTAAAAGCTGTAATGAAAAAAGAAGAGGTTAATTCGTTAGAAGATTTAGCCTCAAATATTGCTTATTTTCAATATAAATATAAGTATTGTGAAATAGAAGGAATAAAAAAGAAAACGCAAAAAGATTATTTGGCGGCCTTGAATCGCTTTTCTGAATTCATTAATCCAACCGAACAAATCTTGACTTTTAAGGTTCAAATTAATGAAGAATTACCTTTTTATGAATATAAAAACATAAGTCTAAAACTTGCTGATATAGAAAGAAGACTCGGGTTTGACTATAACGGCAAGGAATATATAAAAATTAAGGAAATAAAAGAGGGATCGATTGACTTCATAATTGCTTTGTGCTCTGGTCTAATTTTCTCTTTTAAACTTAGAAAAGCATTGAATTTTATCAAAAAAATTATTGTTTCAAAATGCAATATAAAAAAATTAGAAACTACAGATGGCATTCTTAATTGTGCATCCGTCATTTTGGATATAACAGATATTCTATTACCACCTAATGCAAAATTAATCCTAAATTTAGGCAAAACAGTGGTTGAATTAACTCGAGAAATTATTGATTTAATAAGGGAAATGGTGAAATAGAATGAACTTTTTTAAAAAGATAGCAACTTTTGGAATTACGTTTATCATCGCTTTAATGGCTAGCGGGTGTTCTTCAGATGGAGGTGGCATTGGAAGCGACAATCCACCTACTTATACCATTATTTGGAAGAACTGGAATGGGACAACATTAGAAACTGATAATAATGTTAAGAAAGGAACGACACCAACATATGATGGCGCAACTCCGACTAGACCAGACAATGAAGAATATACATACACTTGGAGCGGTTGGGATCCAGAAGTAGTTCCTGCTACTGCTAACCAAACATATACCGCAACTTATTCGTACGAAAAGATTAAAACTGAGTATGTTATTAACTTTGATTTAAATGGTGGTACATCTGCCTCTTATAGTGGTTCTAAAACAGTTGAAGCATTCTCAAAAGATATTTTCTTCTTCGATTGTGTAAAAGAAGGATGGAATTTTAGAGGTTGGTCATATAATGGCACTAAGATTTTTGATGAAAAAGGAAATCAATTAGCCAATCCAACAATGGCTAAAACCATGACATTCGTGGCCATGTATGCCCAGACCGCTAAAATGACAATTGTCTCTAACTTAGAAGGTGCTGGCAACATCACTGGAGAAGGCGAATACCCATATAATACATATGTCGATGTTTCCGCTTATGCAAAACAAGGATATGTCTTTGTTGGTTGGTATTTCGAAAATACCTTATTAAGCAACACTAATGATTATAAATATATGATGTGGAGCGAAGATGTTATTCTTGAAGCAAGATTCAAACTCGCATCATTCATAATGAATATCCACACAAACAATTCAAATTACGGATTGGTTCTCTTAAAGGGCAATGCCTCTAACAACTATCAAAAACAATATCAAGAATATCGCGACTACACATCTTCTATAACGATCGCTGCATACTCTAAAGCCGACGTCAGATTCCTAGGCTGGTATGATAATGAAAATAAATTAGTTGAAACAAACGCTGTTTATAGTTTTATTATGCCTAATTATGATTATACATTAGAGGCAAAATGGAATTATTTCACTGTTAATTATGTTTTAAATGGTGGAACTAATAGTTCCTCTAACCCAACAAGTTATACTATTGATTCTAGTAAGATTGCATTACAAGAGCCTACTAGAACCGGATATGACTTTACTGGTTGGACTTATAATGGTAGAACGGTTACTGAAATCGATCCAAATTGGATTGAAAATATTACTCTTGTTGCTAATTGGAATGTTCATGATTATTCTATTACTTACGAACTTAATGGAGGAACAAATGATTCTTCTAACCCAAGTTCTTATACAATTGAAAGCAGTACAATTACTTTAAAAGACGCTACTAGAACTGGCTACAACTTTGATGGATGGTATAAAGATTCTGCTTTTACACATAGAATTACTACTATAGATAGTGGTGGTTACAGCAATTTAGTGATTTACGCTAAATGGAAACCCATCTTTTATTCGATTACTTATAATCTTAATGGTGGGGTAAATTCATCAAACAATCCATCGACATATACAATTGAATCTGATTTTACCTTCGCTGCTCCAACAAAAACAGGTTACACTTTCCTTGGATGGTTTGATGAAGGTGGTAATCAAGTCACATCGATTGCAGCAGGAAAAACAGGCGCTTTAACATTAACCGCTCATTGGAATGAAGGTGATTCATTTACTGTAACATTAGATGCTAATGGTGGTTCAGTTTCAGAAGTGTTGATTAATGTTCAATATGATCATTCATATTCATTACCAGCACCAACTAGAAATGGCTATACATTCGATGGTTGGTATGACGGCTCAACAATGATTAATAGTAGTGGAACATGGAAATATACAAGTAATAAGACACTATTGGCACATTGGACAATTATCAATTATTCAATTAATTACATTTTAAATGGTGGAACTAACGATCCATCTAACCCTTCAACATACACAGTTGAAGATAACATTATCTTATCTGCTCCAACAAAAACAGGTTACACATTCCTTGGGTGGTATACTAACGATACATTAATTACTGAAATTCCTGTCGAAAGTACTGGTGAAGTTAATATTGAAGCAAGATGGACTGCTAATTTAAACAACTTATCTGTTACAAGCGAAGATACATCTAAAGGTACAGTTGCTATTACAAGCGGTAGTGGTTATTCAGATGAATCTATTACAGTTGTAGCTACACCTATTGGTGATTGTGTCTTCAAAGGTTGGTATCACGAATCCACAAAGGTTAGTAATGATGCAACATACACATTCGCAATGCCTACTAATGATTATTCATTAGTTGCTCACTTCTTCACAAAAGCAGAAGAAGAAGAAGAAGAAGAAGAACGCGCCCAAAAATACGCGACAAGACCATTTGTTTCCGCTGACGGAAAGACAATTACTTATGGTTTATACCCACAAACGAATGTTAATAATTCTTCATTAGTTTCCGCTCTCAATGCATTAACAACTCCTGAATTAAATGGCTGGTATCTATATGAAGGTGATTACTACGCTAAAGTTAGCGCCACCCCATATACTTCAACTTATGTATTTGACAATGGCACAACCATTGTTAGTGGTACAACTTACTGGTTCAAATGCGAACCTATCGTTTGGAATGTTCTAAACAACAATAATGGTGAATATTACATCGTTTCTTCTGTGTTGTTAGACGCTCATTGTTATTACAATTCAACATCCCACAGAACAATCGACGGTCAAATCGTCTATGCAAATAACTATAAATATAGTGGTATCCGTGCATGGTTAAATGCTGACTTCTATAATTCTGCATTTGCACTAGGCAACGAACATATCCAAACAACAACCGTTAATAACTCTGCTTTAACCACAAATAATTCTAGCAATAGTTATGCCTGTGCTAATACAGAAGACAAAGTTTTCTTACTAAGTTATCAAGACTATCTTAATTCCGAATATGGTTTCGAAGCAACATCGCGTTATACTGATACAAGCGATACAAGATGGTGTAGGACAACAGACTGGGCAAGAGCTAGAGGTGCTTCGTATAGTACTAAATCATCATATCTTTATAATGGCTATTATTGGACTCGTTCTCCTTACAGCATCTACTCCGACTACGCGTGGTATGTCTACATCGATGGTGGCCTCGGCGACAACCGCGTCGACAGCACGGGCTACAGTGTGCGTCCCGGCCTTTCAATCAAGATTGCGTAGTTCATGAAGCAATAATTTAATAATCAATCACCGCCTCTTATTAAAAATAAAATTTAAAGAGACGGTAAAAACTAAAATACGAAGTAAAAATTTGCTAGATTTTCTAGCATTTTTTACAATTAGGGGTAACGATTTGAAGCTATACTTTTCTAGAGAAAAAATCAGTTTTGATTAATGTATAAGCACTATTAAGCTATAATATATTTGTTCTTATATTTAGACCATGGGCGCTATGAACTTGCTATTAGCAAAGTCGACCATACGCAGGTAAACTGTGGCCAATGGATATACGGACTATCATACTACGTGTTAGGGTATGGTAATGCGGAATAGTATTGCCCAAGGGTAAATGTGACCGTTAGAAGTCTCCAGCGAGGATTAATCAAGAAGAACTCTCCGCCTAGATGCGGGATAAGCTCAAGATGAATCGTGCCCATCGCTCCGCACAATTAGCAATAATTGAACATGTGGCCATCACAAGGATGATGTAACACCAGCAGTTACTGGACTTAGTCGATAACTGCCAACAAGGTGTTTTCATTTGGATGGCTTTTTATTTATCTCCTTTTGAAAAGACACTTATGTCCAACTAACGAAAGGAGTTTTATTTTATGATTAAAGTTGGTGAC
>JAXERM010000082.1:0-10698 GCA_034116505.1 Bacilli bacterium | reverse complement strand
GTCTTTTATTATTGGTCAGGGAGTGATTGATAGCACTGATATCCGGGTTAAGAAATATTTTTACCCCAAAGAAGTTGAGTAGTTACGTATCACTTATGCAATCTGCTCTTATTCGAATATTATTCTGGAATTATGCAAATATTCCAGATTTTATCATTCATAACTTATGGCAATATTATTAAATTCACATCAATTCACATATAGATATTTCGCATTTGTCATATTATAAAAGTATGAAAAAAATACCATTCTTTCTCCTTTTGCTGCCATTCCTCTTAACAAGTTGTAATGATAAAACATATTCTTTAAAAGAAATAGTGGGCTTTGAAACATCTGATATTGTAGGAGTGCAAGTTAGTTCAAGCGTTTATCAAAGCCTAGCGTGGTCTATGGACGAAAAATATTATTCTTATTTAGACTGTAGCTACGTTTTAGTTAATTTTGATATCGATGAACAATTTATGGGTTGGCCACCTAACGACTCTAAAGATGACGCCATCTGTGTCCGTGTAGTCGCCGAAAGTTCTCATCCATATGATACGACATATTCTGCCTTATTTTATATAAGCCACAAGACTCATTACATGTATCTTCGTTCTAGCGAAGAAGAAAAATGTTTAGAAGTAAATATGTCATGCCAAATTCGTTTATAATAGGAATAACAACATGGAACTAAATGAAAGAATAAAGAAATACCGTAAAGAAGCGGGATTATCCCAAGAAGAGCTTGCCAGCAAAATATATGTCTCTAGAACGCTTATTACTAAATATGAAAGTGGAAGTGCTTTTCCTACTCAAGAAAACTTAGAAAAAATTGCGGCCGCTCTTAATGTGAAGGTTGAAGATTTATTATCTGATAAAGAAAAGAGCGAAATAGTGGAAAAATCATTTAAAACAAACCAAAGGTTTTGGATGATCCTGAATATTTGTTTTGCTTCAATAAGTGTTATTTTACTCTTGCTATCAGTTATTCCTTTTTATCAATATAGCAGCTATGACTATTCTCAAGTATCTTATCCTGATAATCTAACACCTGTTCATGTGACAGGCTATGCATCAATTATTGGTGCAACCTTGAGGGCAGGGAATCCAATTTCAGTTATCAATATTGTGCTCTTGTTAATTTCTATAATCATTTCTTTACTGTCGTTTTTGAATTTAAATAAGAGATTATTAAAGATTATTAGACTTTGTTCAATTGTTGTGTTTGCTACTTCGTTAGTGCTTTTCTTTATTTCGTTTGCAACAATGATTTCAATTGTAGGTGCGTCTGGTTTTCAAATGAATATTAGGGAATAGGTGTATCGCTTTAGTTATCTGCACCCGAGTTATTATGACAAAAAGTACCAATTTGGTAGTTTCCCCCAAACAAAAAAATTGACATTTTGTAGAATATACAGGATGTCGTTTTTATTGTTATTATTGATATGTATCGCAATCGTGATACAATATAGTCGAGGGAAAATATATGGCGAAAACTGAAACTGTTCATACAAGAGTTACTGTTGACATAAAAGAAAAAGCTGACAAGATTTTTAATCGTTTAGGATTAACAACAAGCCAAGCTATTACTCTTTTTTTGACTGCCTCAGTAAATAAAAATGGGTTACCTTTTGAATTAGCATTGCCGGATGATGAGGACGATTTAGCTTTCGCAAAATCTATTGCCACCGTTGATGGTGTACCACCTTCTCAAGATGCTCAAAGAATTATGAGGTTATATTCACGAGGTGAAATTGATTATGAAACAGCAGAATTCGCTATAGCGAGGTTATATAAATAATGAAGGATCCATATGTTTATGAAGGCACGAATGTGCTGAAAAATAAATTAGATATAAAAGATTAAGCAACATTAGAAAAAGCTGAGTCTGATTTTGTTGGTCTTGCAGCTAATAGATTAAGACATAGTGATTTCGTTATAGAAAATATTCAAGATGGACTAAAAATTCATAAATTTTTGTTTTCTAACTTATATGATTGGGCTGGTCAACCACGAAGTATTGATATTTTCAAAGGTGAATCACTATTAGATGGTCGCTCAATTGATTATGTTTATGCATCTTTTATTGATAAAGCCTTAAAAGATTTAAACGAAGAATTTAAAGAAGTAGACTGGGATAAACTAGATTCAAAAGAAAAAATAGAGAAGATATGTTATTTTGTTACAGAATTTTGGCACATCCATCCTTTTAGAGAAGGAAATACAAGAACTTCAGCAATGCTCTTATATTTTCTAATCAAAAAGGCAAATTTGCATGTTAATATCGATTTTCTATCAAAAAATGGTAAGTACTTCAGAAACGCGCTAGCGTTAAACTCCTTATATAGTAAATCCAAGTCAGAATATATTTTAGGAATCGTTACAGATTCGGTAACGCTTAAAAATATATCGAGCAAAAAATACGAAACAATTGAAGGATTTGAGGTTAATAAGTATTCGTACTCAAATCACACAATAGAGAAAATTAAAACAATAGAAAAACCTTCTGATTGGCATAAATAGATCTTTTTGATTAAAAGTTTTATATATCGGATTACAAACAGATTTCCACTATATATAAATAAGCGTTGTTTGCCTATTTTTATACAATTGCAACTAGAAATTTACACAAAAACAACTCGTAAGTGGTGGAAAGTAAACTAACCATTTGATTAAGATTATGTTGTCATACGAGGAGGAAGAACGATGACAACGGGTGAAAAATTACAAAAATTAAGAAAAGACAATAATTATACGCAAGAAGAATTAGCGGACATCATGAATGTATCCCGCCAATCCGTTTCTAAATGGGAAAGTGATATGGCCTTTCCTGAAACTGAAAAATTGATTGCATTATCAAAACTTTATCACTGTACAATTGATTATCTTCTTAATACGGAAAATAACGATATAACAAGCGAAACAAATTCATTTAATGAAAAGACAGGTGTAGAAACAAAAAATAAAAACAGATTACCATTTATAATTACATGTATCAGTGCTCATATATCGGTTTTGATTTTGTTTTTCTGTCCATGGTTTAAGGTGGTGCTTTCTGGTTCCGGTTATTACGAATATTTTTATAATGTCAATTATTTTGAAATGGTGTTTTTTATGGCTCAAATAAATGAACAGCCTTTACCAAATATTTTTGCTTTAATATCTTTTTTAGCTATTGTAACTGCTTTGATTCTATTGGTTGTTCTTATTTTTGTTAACAACAAAGCTATAAACACGACAATAAGAATTATGAACATCATCATACCGTTTATTATATTAGGTTCGATGTTTTTTGTTTCCGCTGAATGGGTAATCACTAGCATCTTTGTTGGTTTTATTTATGCGGCTTTGATCATTTGCCAATTTGCTGTAAAACCACTAAGACTAACAAAGTAACGCTAATTTGGCATTCGAGATTTGGGATTGTTTAAGTTCCTCACTACGCAAGTCCATAATTCTATTTATTCGGTGTCAATAATATTTGAATTTTCCCTTTTTTGGTTAAAATTGGAATACCTCTATCAGACACTAATAAATTTGAATAATATTCAACAAAAAACACAAACTTTTGTTTGATATGCCTACAGTGTTTTGTTTTATAATTATTGTATCCATAAAGAGAGTGGTGAGGGACAAGCCCATTGATCCACCAGCAACTTACCTTTATAAAGGCAAAGTGCTAAAGCTTGTATGATGGGAACAATTCATTCTAGATACTTTGCTCCTATCATAACGATGGGAGTTTTTATTTTCTCTTTGTGGCTAATGACATAAGGAGGATATAAAAATGTCAAAAATTATTGAATGTGTTGTGGACACAAATTCGAAACAAGAAAGAGAAGAACTTATTAACTATGTTAGTCAAAAGGAATTATTCGTTTCTATGATTGATGATTATGATGGATTTATCCTTGCTGGTATAAGAAAAGACGGATATATCGGTTATCTTGGAGCCATATGTGCGAAAGATTTAACTGAGAATCATAATTGGAAACATTTTCTTTCTGTAAAAGAGTTTATTGATTATCACGATAAAAACAAATAGTGGTGTGATAAACCAACATTTATCAACGGGATTTTATTATGATGTTTATTACTGTAAATAAATAATTTGTATAATGTCTATATACTTATGGAAAAGATTAAGCAAATATTATTAGAAAATGTTGATACAAAATGCGGTGATTTTATTCATCGATTAATTCCTGCATTACCTCGTACATATTTTCTTGGTGTAAAGACACCTAAATTAAAACAAATAGTGAAGGAAATGTCTTTAGAAGAAAAAACACAATTCATGAATGAATTGCCCCATGAATATCACGAAGAAAATATGATACATGGATTTATCATTAGTGGACTAAAAGATTACGATTTAGCAATTAGAGAAATCAATCGATTTTTACCTTATGTTAATAACTGGGCCACTAGTGATACGATGTATCCAAAAATATTTAAAAGATATCGTGACAAATTAATCAACGAGATTAAAAGATGGCTACAAATAGATCAAACATATACGATTCGCTTTGCAATTGATATGCTTATGGTTTTTTATTTAGATGAATATTTTAATCCGCAATATTTTGATTTGATTAATGCAGTTATTAATGATGATTATTATGTAAAAATGATGAAAGCATGGTACTACTCAACCGCATTAATTAAACAGTATGAAACTACAATCAAAATATTTGAAAGCAAAACATTATCTAAATGGATACATAATAAGGCGATACAAAAAGCGATTGAATCATTTCGTATAAGTGATCAACATAAAACTTATCTTAAAAGTTTAAAGCAATAAATCCTTTGCATTAAGGTATTTCGAATATTAAGATATTAATTGGGAATGATGTCTCCCTTCTATATCTATAGAAAACCGCAAAAAATGCTGATGACGTCTATGACTATTTTTGTCATAGATGTTTTTTATTTCTTGGAGAATTTATGAATATCTTTTTATCTTTATTGATCATCTTTGTTGGCGGAATACTAGGTGGTATTCTTTTTGAGAAAATCAAACTACCTAAATTAGTGTGGTATATTATCTTAGGCATATTAATCGGACCATCATTATTAAATATTGTTGACGAGACATTGATTAATATATCTTCTTATCTTCGACAAATCGCTTTAGTGATTATCTTGACTCGCTCTGGTTTTTCGCTTGATATTCATCATTTAAAGAAAATTGGTTTACCTGCGATATTGTTATCATTTTTGCCCGCTTCTTTAGAGATTATTGGCATTACCATATTCGCACCGATATTTTTGAATATTTCTTCTTTAGAAGCATTATTATTGGGTTCAGTACTAGCCGCTGTATCGCCAGCAATTATTGTTCCTAGAATGATTAAATTGATTAATAACCATTATGGTGAAAAGCATCATGTTCCTGAATTAATCATGGCGGGAGCGTCTTTAGATGACATTTATGTCATTGTGCTATTTTATTCATTTAAAAGTCTATTACATAATTCCTCTTTATCATTCCTTAATATCGTGCAAATCCCAATAAGTGTGATATTAGGAATTATCCTTGGTCTTTTAATAGGTTTATTGATGGTTTTAATCATTAAGTATTTAAAAACAAGTCATATTATAAACGTCATTTTAACCCTTGGATTATCATTTGGTATGATCGCGTTAGAAAATGTACTCAAGCCATATATTTCTGTCTCTTCTTTATTAGCCATTATCGTGATGGCCTTATTGATAAAAACAATCAAAAAAGAAGAGACGAAAGAAATGGAAAAGTCTTATAACGGATTATGGCAGGGATTCGAAATATTGCTATTTGTTTTAGTCGGTGTTGCAGTTGATATTAAATATGCTTTTTCCAAAGAAGGAGCGATTATCCTGGGAATTATTTGTATTGCCTTGGTGTTCCGTAGCATTGGTGTATTTTTGTCCATTTTATTGACTAAATATAATATTAAAGAAAAGATTTTCATCATATTATCTTATTTACCGAAAGCGACAGTTCAAGCTTCTATTGGGGCGATTGCTTTAAGCGAAGGCTTAGCAGTAGGTAATATTGTCTTAACTGCAGCGGTAGTGGCTATTTTATTTACCGCTCCCCTGGGGGCAATACTAATCGATAATTTATATAATAAATTATTAAAAGTGGAAGATGAAGTTAATATCTCAATCAGCCACTAACAGCAATAACATATGTTATAATAATGAACATGAAATTATTAATTAATAGGAATCTCATAATTTTTACTTTTCTTCATTTCTTAGTGGATTTCATTTGTGTTGGGACATTATTTCTATTCGCTAATATTTTAAATGACGAACCAATCATCAATGTTGGAGTAATTTTTCTTTTATATAATTGCTTTGCTTTTTTATTACAACCAATTTTCGGCTATCTAGTAGATTTATTAGTCACAAAATATCATAAAACAATATTAAAACCATTATTGTTGTTCGTTGTTGCAGGATTGATATTTGGTCAATTGATTATAGTTTTTCTTTTTAATAGGTTGATAATTGTTTTTTATATCGGCGCCTTCCTATTAGCGGTTAATAATGCTTTGTTCCATGTCGTTGGAGGGAAAGAGATATTATCTTCTTCTTATAAAGCAACACCAGGAGGGATATTTGTTTGTTCTGGGGCTATTGGAGTAGGGCTAGGAACAATAATCATTAATAATCTTCCTCTTCAATTATTCTTATTTATCACTCCATTTATCATGGTGATTTTATCTATTATTTTTGCATCAAACAAAAAAGAGACAGAACAAATCGTTTATCCTCAATATAAATCAGAAAAAAGTTCTTTATCAGTATTAGTGGTTTTATTTATTTGTTTTGCCGTCTTAGTTCGCTCATTTTTAGGTTTTTATTCTACGATGAGTAGTGTGATTAATACTTGGGCCACCATTTTCTTATTATCGGTTGCTGTTTGTGTCGGTAAAGCAATAGGAGGAATAATATTAGATCTCGCTGGTCCATATTTTTTAATTGTTGTTTCTACCGCAATAAGCATTATCTCTTCTTTATTTATTCATGTTAGTTATTTTGATTATATTTATCTCATTGCCTTTAATTTATTGATGCCGTTAACATTAGATGCTTTAAGATATTTATTTCCTAATAAGGAAGGGTTTGCTTTTGGTTTAGCCGCTGGATTTTTAATCCCAGGATATTTATTAGGAACGATATTAAAACCTTATGGTTTACAAAATATTATTATTCCAATTATCTGCCTATTAACAGGAATATTATTATTCCTTTCTTATTATCTAAAGAGGAAAAATAATCATGTTTAAAGAGATTACCATCTTAATTGTCAGCGCTTTATTAACGATGACTATAGAATTAATTGTATTAGAAATATGCAAAGTCAAAGATGAAAGGTTGTGGTTATCTTTACTTTTTAATTTTGGCACAAATTTATTATTGAATGGCGCACTAAGTTTATGCTCGACAAAGTGGTTATATTATATTTTTGTCATTATCGGGGAGATTTTGGTGTTTTTGATCGAATGGTTTTTCTTAAATTTGATTAAAAAAGATAATAAAAATTGGTTATATTCATTGATAATGAACACAACCAGTTTTCTCCTTGGTAGTGGGATAGTTTATTTATTATTTTCGTTTGTTTAATCTAATTAACAAAATAATCGCAAATATAATTAAGCCAAGAGATCCCAAAAGCGCAATTCCTAAAGCAAGAGGAATAAAGATTATTGGAAAAGCTACTACATCATAAATCATTATTTATTTTCTCTTCTTATTAATATAGCATATCAATAAAGCAGTGCCGAGCAATAATAAAACACTGACGGCAATTATCAATATATAAACCCAAGGGGATGACTCAGCAAATTTAATTTCTGACCCCGAACCAGGAATCACGTCTAAGATTTGTAATAAAAACATATTCATATTATAATGCAGTTATCTTCCCGATAAAATAAAATTTTAGGTTATATAAGGAGATATTATTATGTATAAATCATTAAGACGTGGCTCATTCATCATGGGTTTAATCGGTTCAATTACTTCATTAGTTGTCGGCTTTGTTTGCTATGGCAATGTTTCCGCTCAAGGAGATGTAATTTATGCAATTATCGTTCTTTTAGGTGGCATTATAGGTGGCATTTTAGGAATTGTTGGTACTGCTTACATTAAATTAGATAAATTGTTTACTCCTATGATGCAATTAGTGTCTTTTCTTCTAGTCCTTGCTAGTGGGGTGACAATGGTCATATATTGTAGTGGTTTAAGTCCTACTGATACCGCAAATAATGTGTTACCAGCTTTACCATTCTTATTTATTCCTGATATTTTAGTTGGTGTTAGTAGCTTGTTATCTTATTTATCTTATAAATACAAAGAATAAATAAAAAACGACATCGTCGTCTTTTATAAATCTTTTAATAATTTAATAAGATTTTGTTTATATAATTCTTTAGCGTGACTGAGTGCATAGTTTAAATCGTAATTAGAAGATATTGGTATCGCTTTAATTATTCCAAGTTGATCCAAATCTTCTTTTTTAATATCATCATCTAATTTACCGCATATCACAATTAGAGGAATATGATGTTTCTTTGCGATTTTTGCTACACCATATATCGCTTTACCTTTTAGTGTTTGTTGGTCGACTTTTCCTTCACCGGTAAAAATATATTCAGCGTCGATAATCTCTTTTTCAAAATCTAATAATTCTAATATTGTATCGATCCCCGAAACTAATTTAGCGTGAAAGAAAATATAAGCACCAGCACCAAAACCTCCTGCTGCTCCGCCTTTTTGTAATTTTCCGACATCAATATTTGTTTTTTGATAAATCACATTAGATAAAGATTTTAAACCACTATCTAATTGTTTAATCATTTCTTCATCCGCGCCTTTTTGCTTTGCGTATATATAAGCGGCACCATCTTTACCATAAGTGACATTATTTACATCCGATAGACAATATATTTCTACATCTTTTAATAATTCTTTTGTTCGTGAATCATCATAAGAATCAATGTCTTTTAAAGTTTCACCGTTTGGGATAAAAGGCTCATGATTTTTGTTATAAAAAATAGTGAATAAACTACTTGCCGCACCAACTCCCATATCGTTAGTGGCGCTTCCACCTAAACCAATATAGATTTTTTTCACTCCGCGTTTAACTGCATCTAAAATTTGTTCGCCTACTCCATAAGTGGATGTTTTAGCGGGATTTTCTCTCCCTTTAACTTGAGTTAAACCACTAGAAGAAGCAACTTCAATAATCGCTTCATTATGGTTATTAATAAAATATGTAGCGTCAATCATTTCAAAATATGAATCATGAACTTTAATATTAATTAATTGTCCTTTTTGAAAAGAAGCAAAAGTCTTAACTGTTCCCTCCCCGCCATCAGCAATTGGAAAAGTTTTAATCATTACATTATTTAAATATTCTTTTTTAACATCTAAAAAGATCTGGATAATATCTTCGCTTGATAAAGAACCTTTAAATGAATCAGAAATGACAACAATCTTTTTCATAAGTAACATCCATATTATAAACAATATTTCCGCTTTTAATTACTTATTTTTATTAAAAATATATTTATTTACATATGTATGGATATTATAATTTTTGTGAAAGGAATTTTATTTTATGAAAGAAAAAACTAATTTCTTCAAAAAACACCTTAAAGCTTTTATTGTGCTTGCTTGTTCGTTAGTCATCACTTTCTTATCTATGGGTATTGCTCATGGCATCCAAACTGATTTTGGTAAAGTCGAAGTGACCACAGGTAGATTTGAAATTTCAGATGTAACAAGAACAGATAATCAAGTCATTTATGGTGAAAACGGTTATTATCATCCATCAGAAGACGCAAACATCGCTTATAAGCTTTATCGACCAAAAACAGCAACAAAAGATAATAAAGCTGAAGCGGTTTTATTATTACATGGTTATCAAAATGACCATGAGACTTCTGCTGCTTACGCGATTGAACTCGCGCGAAGAGGAGTCGTGGTATTAGCGATTGACGAATACGGTCATGGTTTAACTGATGTCGGTATTGCTGATAGAGGATACGTCTCACAAAAAGTCACAGTTAACTACGCTGAAGGAGTTGAAATCAAAGATATTGGTGGTCAAACTAGATATAAAGTATTGATGAATTTCTCCAATTTATCTTTCTTTAATGCTAAATTTACCGAATCAAGCGATGGCTTGTCCTTAAAAGATAGTTCAATGGGTGGCGTTGCTGCATATGCATATTTATCAACTTTAGAATTTGTTAATCCACTTATGATGGCGGTTTCTGGCCACTCTATGGGTACATGGGCATCGTGGACTGTTTCTGCTTTATATTCTGGAACACCAATCGCTCCGAGAGCGACTGTATTACAGTGTGGTGAATTATTTTATAAATCCGCTTATGATTCGGACAATATTAAATTCAATAACGTTTTGTTATTACAAGCTAAATGGGATGAATTTAATTATTTTAGAGATTATATCAAAGCCACAACTAATGATTCTTTATTAGATTCTCCTTTACGTAAAGAATTCCTCACTGGTTCACAAACTGGTGAAAGAGTGAAATGGAATACTACTTATCAAGATAGCGATCTTGAATGGGCAGTCGGAAAAGCTAGACGTATGGAACTTTTATATAAAAACCATCGTCTTACTACACATGACGCGCACGGTATGAGAGTGTCACTTGATTGGTTTGAAAAAGCTTTTGAAACCACTCC
>JAXERM010000081.1:0-9258 GCA_034116505.1 Bacilli bacterium | reverse complement strand
CGACGGTTAAGTTCCACCGTGTTTTTCATACCGACAAGTGAAAAAGCAAAGCGACTAAATAATGGTAATCTCTCTTTCGCATCCGCCATACGTTGGTCTAACCATAATATACAAGGACGGAGTGGTTTATTATCTTTATCTAATTGCACACTACTATCTCTAAAAGTAGTAATTGTTGCGCCAATAATATCTTTTAGTATTTCTTGATTTTCTTTTGTCAATTTTTGTAGACATTCAACTGCGTAATTCCAATATAGATAAGGATCTTGTTCAGCATAACCTTTTTCTTTAGAGAAATAAGGTTGTTCATATGGCTTTTTAATTAGTGCCACAATCTCCCCTTTTTTATTCACTAAGGATGTACGAACTGACTGTGTTCCGAAGTCTAATGCTAACACTAATGGATTTTTACTCATAATTAGTACCGTCCTTTTTCTAATATACTACAAAAAAATATTTTCTAAAATCATATCGTTTTATTCGCGTGTGTGCTATTATAAACACGCTGGTGTAAACGCGTAAAACGTTTATACAATTGCCAACAGGAGGAATTATATGGCTGAAAAAAGATATGTTTACGCATTCGAAGAAGCTCATGGTTTAGGAAAAGAGATTCTCGGTGGTAAAGGTGCTGGCTTAGCGGAAATGACCCATATCGGTGTTCCAGTTCCACAAGGTTTTACAATCACAACTGAAGCTTGCACACTCTATTATGACAGTGGTAAAAAGATCCCTGAATTTGTCGAAAAACAAATTTTCGATGCCGTTCACGAAATCGAAAAGAAATCCGGCAAAACTTTCGGCGGAGATAAAAATCCACTCTTAGTGTCAGTCCGTTCTGGTGCTCGTGTTAGTATGCCAGGTATGATGGACACAATCTTAAATTTAGGTTTAAACGAAGTTTCATGTGCTGCTCTTGCTCGTGAAACAGGCAATGAAAGATTTGCATTAGACTCCTATCGTCGTTTTATCTTAATGTTCACAAATATTGCAAAAGGACATCCAAGAACCGACATGGATAAAATGCTCGATGATCTTAAAAAATCTCGTGGCTACAAATTAGATACTGAAGTCACAACAGAAGAATTAAGAGTGTTAGTTGCAAAATATAAAGAATATTATAAAGCAACATTTAATGAAGAATTCCCAAGTGATCCAAAAGTCCAATTAATGGAAGCGGTCGCTGCTGTCTTTAGATCTTGGGACAACCCTCGTGCGAACGTTTATCGTATGATGAACAACATCCCATATTCTTGGGGCACTGCTGTTAACGTTCAATCCATGGTGTTCGGTAATAAGGGTGAAACATCTGGTACAGGTGTGGCATTCTCTCGTAACCCAGGTACAGGTGAAAAAGCAATTTCTGCTGAATATTTACCTAACGCACAAGGTGAAGACGTCGTCGCTGGTATCCGTACTCCACTTCACATCGAAGAATTAAAAGCACGTATGCCTGATGTTTATGATCAATTCACAAAAACTATCAAAAACATGGAAGCCCACTATCGCGATATGCAAGATATGGAATTCACTGTTGAAGATGGTAAATTATATTTCTTACAAACTCGTAGTGGTAAACGTACTCCTGCCGCTGCATTAAAGATGGCCTGTGATATGGTCGATGAAAAATTAATCACAAAAGAAGAAGCAATTCTTCGTATGGATCCATATTCATTCGATAAATTATTATTACCAGGCTTTGATAAAGATGATTTAGCCGCTGCTAAACCAATCGCTACAGGTTTACCTGCTGGCCCTGGTGCAGGCGTTGGTAAAATCGCTTTCACTGCTGAAGAAGCAAAAGCAAGACATGACGCTGGTGAAAAAGTGGTCTTAGTCCGTGCTGAAACATCTCCAGAAGATATCGTTGGTATGGTCGCTGCTGAAGGCGTCTTAACAATGAGAGGTGGTATGACATCTCACGCCGCTGTTGTCGCTCGTGGTATGGGTAGATGCTGTGTCTGTGGTTGTGCTGCTGCTGTTATCGATGAAGAAAAGAGAACTCTCACCATTGGTGATAAAGTTTATACAGAAAATGACGTCTTATCTTTAGATGGTTCTACAGGTAAAGTTTATGATGTCGCAATTAAGACTGTTGATCCAGATTTAACAAGTGGTTATTTCGGCAGATTAATGGGTTGGGTTGATGAAACTCGTACATTATTAGTCAGAACAAACGCTGATACTCCACGTGATGCGAAAAAAGCTCGTGAATTCGGTGCTGAAGGTATTGGCTTATGCCGTACAGAACATATGTTTTTCGCTAAAGACAGAATCTTCTCTATGAGAAAAATGATTCTTGCTGAAACTGTTGAAGGTCGTGAAGCTGCATTAGCAGAAATCGAACCAATGCAACAAGCTGACTTCGAAAGCCTTTATGAAACAATGTTACCATTCAATGTTAACGTTCGTTTATTAGACCCACCACTACATGAATTCCTCCCACAAGAAGAATCATTAATCAAAGAATTAGCGGATGCAATTGGCAAAACTGTCCAAGAAGTCAAAGATCGTATTGCAGAATTACACGAAGCTAACCCAATGATGGGTCACCGTGGTTGCCGTCTTGACGTCACATATCCTGAAATTGCAAAAATGCAAACTCGCGCGATTGTTAAAGCCGCAATTGCTGTTAGCAAGAGAACAGGTCAAACAATTGAACCTGAAATCATGGTTCCACTCGTGTTAGAAGAAAAAGAACTCAAATACGTGAAGAACATGATCGTTGAAACTGCTGATAAACTCATCAAAGATTCCGGTCTTGCAATGAAATATCATGTTGGTACAATGATCGAAATCCCACGTGCTGCATTATTAGCGGATGAAATCGCTAAAGAAGCAGAATTCTTCTCATTCGGCACTAACGACTTAACACAAATGACATTCGGTTTCTCACGTGATGATGCTGGCAAATTCTTACCTGCATATTATGACGCAAAGATTCTTGAAGAAGATCCATTCAAAACACTCGACCAAAAAGGTGTTGGTAAATTAGTCGAAATGGCGGTTAAATTAGGCCGTTCAACTCGTCCAGATCTCCACATCGGTGTCTGTGGTGAAACTGGTGGTGAAGCAAAATCAATCGAATTCTATCATAGAGTTGGTTTAGATTATGTCTCCTGTTCACCATTCCGTGTTCCAGTTGCTAGATTAGCTGCTGCTCAAGCCGCAATCAAATTCCCTAAAAAATAATTAGGAACAAATAATAAAAATGCTAGTTTGTTTAGTTCATCTAAGCGACTAGCGTTTTTTGTTTTATTAATAATATTATTGTTTGTTTTTTAATTTGTTCTTTAAGTACGCCAACGACAAGGCTAAATCTTCATGTTTAACCACGACGTTTTTCGGCACGATTAATTTCTTTGGTGAGAAGTTCCAAATAGCCTTAATGCCAGAACTCACTAATTGATTGCAGGCAAATTGCGCGTTATTCATCGGTACAGTTAATATCGCTAAACGGATATTATGTTCCTTAATATATGTTTTTAATTCGGAAAATGGATAAATCTTATATTTATTAAATGTTTGCACTTTCGATATATCGATATCAAACGCGGCGACAATTTCTATCCCATAATATGCAAAGCCATTATATTTAAATAACGCCATACCTAAATGACCAGCCCCAACGATAATGGTGGGAATACGATTATTAAAATCTAAAACTTCTTCTATATCTTTTATTAAAGTGATAACGCGATAACCAACACGAGGACGACCACGACCACTGACAGAATGTAAATCTTTTCTGACCATGATTTCCCCTAAACCCATTTCTTTACTAATTGTTGTTGCAGAAATATAAGAATGGGAATTATGTTTAATCGATAATAAAAATTGTAAATATTGAGGCAAACGGCCAATCAATGGTTTACTTAAATGTTTTTTATCCATAATTATTTCATGCAAAGAATTAATTGTTCTTTTTCTTTTTGAACGGTTAACATTCCGTCTAAGACCATCAATTTCATCCCATCAATATAAACAGTCGGACTATTATCAAATGATTCATGGGCTTCAATCTTAATCACGTTGTTAGAAGAAACCACTAATGGTTTATAAGATGAGAAATGTGGACAAATTGGCGTGATAACAAAATTATCAGCGTCATATCTTAATATTGGACCACCCGCTGATTGGTTATATGCTGTGCTACCAGTAGGGGTGGCCACAATTAAACCATCTCCGCGCCAGGAAGCGACAAATTTATCTTCTAAATAGACATTAACATCAATCGATTTACCAAAATTAGATTTACCAATCACTACATCATTAATCGCATAATAACATTGATCGCCTGTTTGCACTTTTATCAATATACGATGACTTTCTTTTAAATCAAAAAAGCTTTCTTTATTTAAAAAAGGTAATTCTGAGGCTTTATAAGCGCATAGATAACCCAATCTACCAGCGTTAATACCAATTAATGGTTTATGATATTTAATCGCTATACGGGCCGCTTTTAAGACACAAGCATCTCCACCGATTGAGACGATATAATCAGCTTCATCTTCTTTAAATAAAGAAAACTCTTCGTCGTCTAATAATAAGCGCGCTTCTTCACCAGCATTAATTTCCGCTTTTAATTTATTTTTCAATATTTCAATTGCTTCTTTAATGATGGTTAATTTTTCCGTGTTATTTTGTTGATTAATGACAACGAAGAGTTTCATCTTAAAAGTTAATAATTATAAATTATTTGTTTGATAATGCTTCATCAATTGCTTTGGCCGCAACTTTACCAGCACCCATCGCAGAAATAACTGTTGCAGCGCCTGTCACAGCGTCACCACCAGCGTAAACATTTTCTCTAGAAGTTAAACCATCTTCATTAACGATGATTCCACCGTGAGCGTTTACTTCTAATCCTTTAGTTGTGGATTTGATTAATGGGTTTGGAGATGTACCAATACTCATAACGACAGCATCGACATCTAATACGAATTCACTGCCTTCGACAGGAATTGGTCTACGTCTACCTTTTGCGTCTGGTTCACCGAGTTCCATCTTGATACATTTAATGCCAGTGACAAAACCGTTCTTTGGATCGCGTTTATCTTCTGGATTTTCATAACCAATAATTTCAACTGGATTAGTTAAGAGTTGGAAATCAATACCTTCTTCCATCGCGTGTTCAACTTCTTCACGTCTAGCAGGTAATTCTTCCATACTTCTACGATAGACAATATAAACTTTTTCAGCACCTAATCTTAAAGCAGTACGGGCTGCGTCCATTGCGACGTTTCCACCACCGACGACTGCCACTTTTCCACCTTTCATAATTGGAGTAACTGGGTCATCTAAATACGCTTTCATTAAGTTGCTTCTTGTTAAGAATTCATTAGCGGAATAAACACCTTTATAAGCTTCACCTGGGATGTTCATGAAGTTAGGTAAGCCAGCACCAGAGCCAACAAATACTGCTTCATAACCATCTTCGAATAATTCATCAATTGTTAATGTTTTACCAATAACAACGTTAGTTTCGATATCAACGCCTAAAGCTTTTAATGTTTCAACTTCTTTAGCAACGATAGATTTTGGTAAACGGAATTCAGGAATACCGTAAACTAAAACACCACCTGCAGTATGTAAAGCTTCAAATACAGTCACTTTATAACCTTTTTTCGCTAAGTCACCAGCACATGTTAAACCACTAGGGCCACTACCGACAACTGCGACTTTATGACCATTAGGAGCAGGAACGACAGGAGTTTCATGGCAATTTGCGTTATGATAATCAGCCACGAATCTCTCTAATCGACCAATGCCGACTGGTTCAAATCTAATGCCTAAAGTACATTTGCTTTCGCATTGAGTTTCTTGTGGACAAACACGACCACAAACTGCAGGAAGAGAACTTGATAAAGTAATGATTTTATAAGCACCTTCGAAATCTTTTTCTTTAATTTTTGAAATAAATTCTGGAATAGAAATGTTGACTGGGCAGCCATTAACACATGGTCTATTTTTACAATTCAAACATCTATTTGCTTCTTCAACAGCGATTTCTGCTGTATAACCAATTGCCACTTCTTTAAAGTTGTGAGCTCTTACTTCTGGAGCTTGAGTTGGCATCTCATGTTTTTTAGGATTTAAAGCCATCTCTATTTGCCTCCTTCTTTTTTGAATAAATTACATGCTTCATCATAGGCATGTCTTTCAAAATCGCAGTACATTCTGCCTCTACTCATCGCTTCATCAAAGTCGATTTCATAACCATTGAAATCTGGACCATCAACACAAGCGAATTTTGTCACTTTTTTACCATCTTGGTTTAATGTTAAACGGCAACCACCACACATACCTGTGCCATCGATCATGATTGGGTTCATACTGGCAGTGACAGGAATGTTATATGGTTTTGCAGCAGCGACGACGAATTTCATCATAATTAATGGACCAATTGTGATGATTTCATCAAATGTTTCGCCATTCGCTAACATTTCATTTAATGGGACACAGACATTACCTTGGCGAGCATAAGAACCATCATCAGTCATGACATGTAATGTGTCAGAGCAGGCTCTGAATTCATCTTCAAGAATGACGATATCTTTGCTACGGAAACCAATAATAGAGGTAACGTTAGCGCCTTGTTCATGTAAAGCTTGAGCAATTGGAAGCGCAATCGCACAGCCCACACCACCACCGACGATACAGACTTTCTTTAAGCCTGCTAATTTTGTTGGTTCGCCTAATGGACCAACGAAGTCAGTAATGGAATCGCCAGCTTCTTTTTTGTTTAATTTGTAAGTAGTGCCACCGACAATTTGGAAAATAATTTTTACTGTGCCTTTTTCTTTATTGACACCAGCGACGGTTAATGGAATTCTTTCGCCTTCTTCATCAACACGTAAAATGATAAATTGTCCTGGTTTTGCTTTTTTCGCCACTAATGGAGATTCAATTTCCATCTGAGTGACGGTAGGGTTTAATACCTTCTTAGTAACAATTTTGTACATATTGTTAAAAACTCCTTAATACAAATATGTTATGCAAAAATTAGTCCTAAATTAAGTAAAAAATCATCGAATTAGGAAAATTTTTTTAAATTTCCTAAATGATGACCGCATAATTTTGAATATTTTGCACATCCAAATTATATAATAATTTGTAATTGAAGGCGGTCATAAACCACCCTCAAAAACAATTTTTTTATTTTTTTGCTTCGATTAGAAATCGACATCTAAATCGTAGTAACAAGCTTTGAGAAGTTTTTCCATTTCTTCCACTGAAGGTTGACGTGGGTTACTACCTGTACAAGCATCACCGATTGCGTTAACAGCGATGTCATGTAATCTTTCTAAGAACACTTCTTCTGGAACGAAGCCTTGTGCACATGGATAGGAATCAGCACCATATTCTTTGATACAGTGTGGGATTCTTAAATCATCGTTCATACCACGTAAGTATTTCACTAAAGCAGCGACTTTTTCATCATCTGTTGCTTTTGGATCGATAATGCCCATGTAATCAACTAAGACACCATATCTCTTCTTAGCGACTGGATCTTTTGCGTTGAATTGAATGACTTTTGGTAAGTACATAGCATTAGCAGCACCATGGATGATGTGAGCGCCGTAATCAGCGAATGCAGCACCTGTTTTGTGTGCCATGGAGTGGACGATGCCTAATAAAGCGTTAGAGAATGCCATACCTGCTAAACATTGAGCGTTGTGCATTCTGTCTCTTGCTGCCATATCGCCATTGTATGATGGAACTAAATCATTCATGATCATTTCAACTGCGTGAATAGCTAATGGATCTGTATAGTCACAGTTTGCGGTAGAAACATAAGCTTCGATTGCGTGTGTGATTGCGTCCATACCAGTGTGTGCCACTAATTTTTGTGGCATTGTTTCTGCTAATTCAGGATCAACAATTGCGACATCTGGAGTAATTTCGAAGTCAGCGATTGGATATTTGATACCTTTTTGATAGTTAGTAATAATGGAGAATGCAGTAACTTCAGTTGCTGTACCAGAAGTAGAACTAACTGCGCAGAAATGTGCTTTCTTTCTTAATTCAGGAATACCGAAGATTTTGCACATATCTTCGAATGTACATTGTGGATATTCATATTTGATCCACATCGCTTTTGCAGCGTCAATTGGAGAACCACCACCGATTGCAACAATCCAGTCTGGTTCAAATTTGAGCATTGCTTCAGCCCCTCTCATAACTGTTTCAACTGATGGGTCTGGTTCAATACCGTCAAAAACTTCAACTTTCATGCCGGCTTCTTCTAAGTATTTAACTGCTCTATCTAAGAAACCGAATTTTTTCATAGATCCGCCACCAACGCAGATCATTGCTCTCTTACCTTTGAATGTTTTTAAAGCTTCGAGAGAACCTTTTCCGTGATAAATATCACGTGGTAATGTAAATCTTGCCATATAATTCCTCCGCGAGATTTTATGGGTTGTTAACCACGATTAAAATTAAAAAATATTCCCAGAAGGAATACAATAAAAAAACGTTTCCAATCGATATTATTAATATTGATTAGTTAAACAAATAATATAATAATATATTATTTTTGTTGCATTATTTTTTTAAATAATATTAGTTTTCTCTAATAATTTTTATCGCATCACTAATATATTTAGCAGTGTCTAACGATGTCATTGATATATCGGTGTTATATAATTCCGCTAATTCTCCTGCTAAACCATTGATAAAAGCGCCGCTTGCCACTGCTAGAAGGAGATTGTCTTCATTATATGAAACAATACCGGTTAATAGCCCGCTTAGTACATCGCCACTCCCCGCTACTGCCATTCCTGGACAACCTCTATTCACTAAATAAGTCTTTTGCCCATCGCTTATTATTGTTGTTGTTCCTTTTAATAAAACAATCACATGGTGTTTTAAAGCGTATTGTTCAACGATTGATAAAGAATCATTTTGAATCTCAGAAATTGTGTAACCACTAAGGCGAGAAAATTCTTTAATATGCGGAGTTAAGATGATTTTTGCTTTACTTGAAACCATAACGCTTTCATCAATTTTACTTAAAGCATTTAATCCATCTGCGTCGATAATGAGATTACCTTGATAATTGTCTAATAAATATCTCACAGTCTTAATCACTTCTTCGCTTTGTCCTAATCCCATACCTATCGTGATTGTTTTGCATCGTTTAATTAAATAATCCATCTCTGATGGGTTAAAACATATTCCCCCATCTTTTTCATCTAGTGGATAAAAAGTCGATTCCACCATATAAGGCAAGATATAAGGCTTAATCGATTT
>JAXERM010000080.1:0-3995 GCA_034116505.1 Bacilli bacterium | reverse complement strand
TACTAGACGAACTAGAATAACTATTAATATTATTGTTACAAGAACATAATGCTGTTGACAAAGTTAACAAGGTGATTAATTTAAAAATATTTTTCATCTTTAATCCTCCACTTTCCGTTTATTTTAACACTAATAATATTTTTTGCTCTTTTTATTTATATAAAAATAAAGAAATTACCAATAAAATATAAATATGGATCGTCTTAATAATATAGATATGGATTTAATATTTTATTTTGAGAAATTAAAAAATGGGGAAAATAAATATTTTAATCCCATCTATGAACAAACAAAGAAAGTGGTTTTTTATAATATTCTTTCGATTACTAAAGATTATTCTCTTAGTGAAGATATATTACAAGAAACATATATTGCTTTTTTAAACAATATTCTCTCTATCAGAGATAGTGCGAACATCTTAGGTTTCTTATTAAGAACATCAAAGAACCTCGCGATTGATTATATTAAAAAGAATCATCGTATTCTTAATGATGATAATATTCATCTTTACGGTGAAAATGATCAATCGCATATCGATGAATTAATTTTACTTGAACGCATTAAAAAAGCCTTAAAAGATGATGAGTTTAGAATATTTATCTTACACGCCTATAGTGAGATGAAATTTAAAGAAATCAAATCATTATTACATTTACCATTAGGTACAGTGTTATGGAAATATAACTTAGCGATAAAGAAATTACAAAAGGAGTTAAAAGATTATGAAGAAAATTAATGATCAACCAATCTTAAAAATAATTAAAGATCATCAAAATTATCAAATCACCACTACTAGTGAAAACATTTTAGCGGCCAAAGATAATCACCCCGTCATTATCAAGAAAAAGAATCATAAATTATCTTTAATCTTATCTTTATCTTCTTTAGCCCTTTCATGTGCAGTAATTATTGTTGGAATAAATATGATTTTTAATAATCAAAAACATCAAAATGATATTTATCTTCCAAATAAGAATAAGGTCATCTCTAAACAATTATTAACATTTAATGCTTTTAATCATCTTTCCTCCTCTATAAAAGGAAGATTATTAAAATCTAACGAAGGGATTAGTGAAAACATTTTTCAACATATCGTTGATAATTATGAATATGTGGAAGAAGGGATTAGAAATCTATTTGTGATCGATCAATATTCATCTGTTACTGTAAATACTGATTTTATTTATAGCGATAAAGCGTATACCTATGAAACGAGATTATTAGATCCTAACCATCACGTATATGCGCGTATATATTATAATGATATAAATAATAATCAATTAGATGCTTTATATGTTTATAACGAACAATATTATCAAGCATTAATCACCACTAAAAACAAAAAAGATGAAGAGGAAGTTACCACTATTTTATCTTCTTTAGACGAGAAAGATACTTATACATATGTAATTGAAAAAGAAAAAGAATATCAAGGTGTTAAAGTGGAGAACAGCTATTCATACACCACTTATTCATCTTTAGAAGATTATCGTAATGATGAAGATTCATATATTAATAAAATTGAATATGAATTAGAAGATAATGACATTGATATCACTTATGAAAATACGACGAATAACGAAGAGATTGAATTTACTAATATTATTAAATTTGATACTTCCCATTATCAATTCACTGTCGATGAATATGAATATCAAGAAGAAGAAATTGAAGATATATTAATCGATTTATATTATCTAGAAGATAATAGTAGGAAATATATTTATTCTGATTATCAAATAATTAAAAAATAACCAATAAAATCACACTCCTAATCGTCTTTATAGTGAATAGACAAAAAGGAGTGTTATTTTTATGAAAAAATCTGTCTTATTATTAGGATTATCCGTCCTCTTATCATCTTCATTAATCGCCTGTAATGGAGTGAACAATCAAAATAAAAGCGATAAAGATGTTTATTTAATGCAAGCATTAACTGGTTTAAATATCGCCGCTAAGAAGGTCACCACTAGTCGCTTAGGAAGAACATTTACTGATATAGATAAAAATGAATTAAAAAATATCTTACCAACATTAGATTTAATGTTTGTAAATGATAATAATTATTCATCCACAGTTAATGAAGTGAATGTTGTAGTTAATGATATTAATTATCAATATGAAGAAATCATCTCATTTAAGAACGCGGATGACACAAATGGTTCTTATCGATTAATTTATAACATTGATCAAACAACTACTGAAGAAGAGGAAGATGAAAAAGAAGAAGAATCATTAATTTCTGGTTTAGCTTATTACACAAATGACGCTTATTATCCATTCTATTCAAAAATGGAAAGCGAAATTGAAGAAGATGAAAATGAATTAGAGAGAATGTTTGTGATCAATATATCATCTACTTCAAGTATTGTGATCAAAGAAGAACATGAAACTGAAGAAAATGAAATCAGTCATGAACTAGTGTATCAAATCATAGAAAACGATAATGTTAAATCATTTTACAAAATTGAAATTGAAAACGAAGATAATTTTGAAGAAATTGAAATCAAAACATTGACGAATAAATATCTTGTTACTCGTCAAGATATTGATGGAGTTATCTATTACGATATTGCACTTAAAGGAAGCGACGAAGTTATTAGATATAAAAAAGAAATTGATGAATTAGGAAATGTCTCATTCGCTATTGTTGAATAAAATCTCCCCCAAAGAAATAATCTGGCTTTGCTAGGTTATTTTTTTATGAATTCATCAATTTTCTGATTTCTTTAGTTTTAAATATCCTTCATTATTTCAAATAATCAATCAAAAATAATGGCAAATACAAAATATCATCAACTATTTTTATATCCCCATCATATAATACAATTCCATTATTAACTGTGTTTTTAAATGTATCTTTAAACTTTTTAAGTGATTTTAATGTGATATCATCACCAGATTTAACTTCTAAAGGAGTTATTTTTCTATTTTGAATTGTTAGAAAATCAATTTCAATTAAAGTTCTATGGGTGTTTTCATCTCTTTTTTCATAATAGAATAATTTCTTTCCATTGTTTTTTAAAGCTTGAGAAATATAGTTTTCTGCAAACATACCTTCATTTAAATGCAATTTATCTAAAATCAATGATTTATAGAATAATTCATCTTGATTATTGTCCATAAAAGATAATGTATATAATAAACCTGTATCTATTAAGTATGCCTTAAAATCAAATCCATTCATTGTTAATGTTGGTAATACAGATGGATCAGTTGAATTATAGCAAGGATTAACAATATATGCTTTTACTAACCAATTAAAAGCACCTTTATATTCTCTTTCTCTAGCTTGGCTATTTATATGCGTATATTTAAATCTTTTATCATGATTTGATAATTCGCTTGGAATCATATCAAATATTGAGGCGACATAAATTGGATTTTCATTTTTTTGTTTAGCAAAATCATCTCTATATAATTCTATTATTTCTCTTTTGATTTCTTCTGCTTCTATTAGGCTCTTAGTTTTTAAATAAGTCGATAACGCTGCAGGCATTCCACCAACAAATAAGTACTCTCGAAATTTTAAATAAATTTTTCGATACGCTGGACCAAGTGGTTTTTTCTTTAAAAAACAAATATTCATTAATTTTAAAGACAAATCATCACCACACGCTTTTAGATATTCAAAAAAAGAAATAGGATTTACATCTATTTTTGTTTCTTCACTAGGAAGTAAGTAATCTTCATCATCATTTGATTTTACAATTGAAGCAAGTGAACCAGTCTCAATAATGTCATATCTTCCATCAAGTAATAAAGTTTTTATTGCCTGTCTTGCAGGCTTAAAAAGTTGAATCTCATCAAGAATAATCAAAGACTCACCCTCAAACAATTTTTTTGTAAAAGTTGTTTCTAGTACAGAATAAAAATAATCTAAATCATTTAGTTCATTTACAAAAAGATTTTTTAAATCATCATTAGCTCTATCAAAGGATATTTTGATAAATGATTTATATTCTTTATGAGCTAATTCAAGAGCTAATACAGAC
>JAXERM010000079.1:0-4075 GCA_034116505.1 Bacilli bacterium | reverse complement strand
GGAATTTTAATGCTTGTCAGTAAAGATGAAGTATTCAGTGATGTCATTGATATGACTAACGATAATATCGAACACGAATAAATAACAAAATTAATTTCTTAAAGATTAAAAAAGGGGCTGTTAATTCAGCTCCTTTAAATTTAGAAATAAATTTATCAATGTTTTATATTGCTAAAGGGGCAAATGGGATATTGAGATTAATATTGGATAATAATAAGAAACTAATATAAATACCGATAAATGCTACACCGATAAAAATATATGTTATTCTCGTAGCAATATGATCTTTTAATAATCCTTTAACTTTTAATATTAGTGTGACAGTAATTACGATAGCGACGATAACAGCAAAGACAATTAATAAAAATGCTGATTGATCAATACGATAAATACCAACGAATTGTCCGTTTGTGTCTTTAACTGAGAATGACATTAAGTCCGCGATCGCTAAGATGATGAAATTAAAAACACAACTTCCCAAGATATCACCTAAAGCAGCGTTGAAGTTTTTCTTGCGGCATAATTGAATTGTCGCGGTCATTTCTGGTAATGAAGTCGCTACTCCTAAGAATAACGCTCCACCAAAAGTGGAACCTAACGAGAATTCTGCACTAATCCAGTCGACAACATAAGTTAAACCAATCGAAGCACCAATTAATAAAATAGAGAATAAAATAAATAAGAGTACGACTTGTTTAACAGTTAATTTTGAACTATCTTCTTCTTCATTATCTGATGATTCTTTTGGGGTTTTAATAACGCTTAATGCGTAAATAATAACCACTAATATTGATAAAGGATTAAACCATCCTAATAAAATATGATTAAAATCAAACACAAATGCTGCGACTACGGTTGTGACATATAATAACGCCATAAAAAACATTGTGTACAAATGTGATTTATTAACTTTCTTCACGATAAAACTGCGTGTAAAGAAAATAAACACAATTGCAAATAAGACCATATTGAATAGGTTACTACCTAAAATATTTCCTAAAACGTAATGATTATCATGAATAAATATCGTTGCAGTTAATGAGGTGAATAATTCTGGTAAAGAAGTCACCGCTGCTAATAAGATGCCGCCTAAGAATGCGCCGGATAAATTAGTTTTTTTATCTAATAAATCGACAAAATCAGATAATTTTACTGATAGGAAGACAACGATACTAGCAACAACAATATAGACAATAATTGGTAACATACAGTCAATATTCTATCAACAGTCTTTATTTATGACAAATAAATAATTTTATATTGTTGACTAGAATGTTATACTTTGAAAAAGTCATTATTAAAGATACAATGAAAAAAAGTTATTTGTTTATAGAAGGTAGTAAGTCATGAAGAATATCGCATTAATCATCGCTGGTGGAGTAGGAGCGAGAATGGGACAAGATATCCCAAAACAATTCATTTCTATTTTTGATAAACCAGTGATTGTTTATACTTTAGAAGCATTCGAAAAGAATCCAAATATTGATCAAATTGCCGTTGTTTGCGTTGAAGGATGGCATGATGTTCTTCGTGCATACGCAAAACAATTTCATATTAGCAAATTAAGTGTTATTGCTTCTGGTGGTCAAACTGGACAAGAATCTATTTACAATGGTTTAAAAGCATTAAAAGACATCGCTGAACCAGAAGATATTATTTTAGTGCATGACTCTATTCGTCCAATGGTGGGACAAGATATTATTACCGACTGCGCTATGAAAGCTAAAAAATATGGTAATGCTGTATCTGTGATCCCTTGTCAAGAAGCGATGATGGTGTCTAAAGATGAGATAACTGCGGATCGTAGTTATCCTCGTCATGAACTAAAAAGAACCCAAACACCACAAGCGATGAAATATGGTTTATTCATGGAATTACATGAAAAAGCATTAAAGATGGGAATCACCTCATCAGTAGCCACTTGTACTTTAATTATTGAAACCGGGGGGATTGTTTATTATTCTTTAGGTTCTGAAAAGAATATTAAATTAACTACCCCAGATGATTTGGATATTTTTAAAGCCTTACTCAAAGTAAGAAATGAGAATCGATAAATATGTTAGAACAATTAAAAATTGCTGTATGCGAAGCGAATAAAGAACTAGTCAAAAGAGGATTGGTCATTTTTTCTTGGGGTAATGTATCCGCGAAAGATGATGAGACTGGTTTAGTCGTGATTAAACCTAGTGGTGTTAGTTATGATTTATTAAAACCAAGCGATATGGTGGTGGTAAATCTTAATGGAGAAGTAGTAGAAGGAACATTAAAACCTTCTAGTGATACATTAACACATTTAGAAATATATAAAGCCCATCCAGAAATCAAAGGTATTTGTCACACCCATTCTTTTTACGCGACTGCGTACGCTCAAAGTGGTGAAGCTTTAAAATGTTACGGTACAACACACGCTGATTATTTTTATCACGAAGTTCCAATTACCAGAATATTAACTAAAGAAGAAATATCTAAAGGCTATGAATTAAATACTGGCAAAATTATTAACGAAGTGATTAAAGACCCTTTAGCGTGCCCCGCTGTATTAGTGAATAATCATGGACCATTTACATTTGGTAAAAGTGCAATGGAATCAGTAGAAGCAGCACAAATATTAGAATATGTTGCTGGTTTAGCGATTAATATGAAAACCATTAATCCAAAACAAAAGGAGATTAATGATTATATTAAAGATAAACATTATTATCGTAAACATGGACCAAATGCCTATTATGGTCAAAAGAAATAATTATGAAAGACATTTTAGAAAACCAATTATATTTACAAGATATTAATAAAGTACTTCACTCTATTGATTTATCTAAATTAAACAATAAATCGATTATTATTACTGGTGGATTAGGTTTAATTTGCTCTGCAATTGTCGATATTATCCATATTTATAATATAAATAATAAGGCCAACATCACGATCTATGTCGCTGACATCGCTGATGAATTTTTTAATGTTAGATACGGCAAATATCAAGACATTAAATATCTAAAATATAATGCTTTAGAACCATTATCTTTTGATGTTCCGACCGATTATATTATCCATGGTGCGGGACTGGCCTCACCTGAATTATTTGTCAAAAAACCAGTCGAAACAATGACATCCAATTTTATCGGTGTGAAATATTTATTAGATTATGCATTAGCACATCATACCGCTTCATTTTTATATATTTCTTCTTCAGAAGTTTATGGGGTGAAAGAAAAAGACGATTCTTTTATTGAAAATGTATTCGGCTCTTGCGATATTAATACAGTGCGTGCGTCTTATTATGAAGCAAAAAGAGCGAGTGAAGTATTATGTCGTTCTTACGCTTCAGAATACGGAGTTCATACTGTGATGGTAAGACCAGGACATATTTATGGACCAACTGCTTCCTTAAAAGATCAACGTGTTTCTTCTGATTTTGCTTTTAAAGCGGCAAGAGGAGAAGATTTAGAACTTAAATCTGCCGGATTAACAGTTCGTTCATATTGTTATTCTTTAGATTGCGCGGTTGCGTTATTATACGCTTTGTTATTTGGCAAAGATCAAGAATCATATAATATTGGTCATGATGAAAAGACTACAATCCGTCGTATGTCATCTATCATCGCGGACCACGCGCACGTTAACTTACTAGTTAAAGAACCAACAGAAGAAGATTTAAAACAATTTAATCCTATGGATAACGCAACACTTAATAACGATAAGATTAAGGCCATTGGTTATAAAGATAATTTCTCTGTTATTGAAGGATTAACCCATACTGTAGATATTATTAAAAATCTTTTCTAGATGAATGTTGTTTGTTGGTTGTAACGAGAAAATAACCTCTTGATTTAAAACTAATTCTTAGTTTTTTATATCAATACCTTAATTATGATGTATAATAAATTTATACATGGGGACCATTGTAAATTTATTAAAACAAATATTTTTTAACCAAAAAATATACATTTTTGTAATAAGTATGATATTGATGCTATTAGAAATAACACTTTGATTGAATCAAGAAAATACGGTATTTATTCTACTAGATTAGTTTTGAAAAGAATAATTGGTTTGGAGAAATAAAATGAAACTT
>JAXERM010000078.1:0-3793 GCA_034116505.1 Bacilli bacterium | reverse complement strand
CGGATTAGGGGCTAGTGGATATATTGATCAATTAAGATATACAAACACAAAAAACATTAATAAATATTTAAATAAGGATTATAAAGATTATAAAGAAATAGTAACTTTAGAAGATGATAAACAATATTTCATTATGCTTTCTTTAAGAACAATAGAAGGATTGTCTTTAGCAAAATACCAAAACAAATATCACGATGATCTATTAAAGAGAAAAAATAAGGAAATTAATCAACTAATCAATAATAAATTATTGATATATGATGAGATTAATCAAATTTTAATTCCTTCTTATGAGGGGATGATGATTCTCGATCAGATCATTTTGCAACTGATTTAAATCTTAAATAACGGTTCCACAAAATGTGGAATTTTTTATTTTTTCATTTTTTTAGCAGTCTTTGCTTGACAGTGCCAACGAAATGGTTAAAATATAGTTAGCACTTGAAAACTATGAGTGCCAAAAAGGAGGACTTATGAAATACAATCGAAGTGATACAATCTTAAAACTAATCGTTGAGTATTTTATCAAGAACGCTCAACCTGTTGGTTCTCATACATTAATTGATGAATATCATCTCCCATATTCTTCCGCAACTATCAGAAATGAGATGTACGCGTTAGAGAAGATGGGATTGATTGAAAAAACGCATAGTTCAAGTGGTCGTGTTCCTTCTTCAAAAGGTTACCGTTATTATTGCGAACATCTACGCGATAAAAATGTTGATGAAAATTTGAAAAATTCATTACAGATGGTGCTTGAGCAAAAAGTTCAATCAATCGAAGAAGTAATTAAAGCGAGTTGTGAGATCTTATCTCACATGACTTCATTAGTCTCAGTTGTAATGGGATCTGACGATGGTGAACGATTAGCGAATATCCAATTAATTCCGATTAGTGAAAACACCATTACCGCAGTCTTTGTCACTGATAAAGGTTATGTCGAAAACAAAACATTTATTGTTCCTAACGAAATTAAGACTGAAGAATTAGTGGATTGTGTCAAATTATTAAATGACAGATTAAAAGGCACATACATCAATGAATTAGTCACTAAGATTGAAGCTTTAAAACCAGTATTAAGTGATTATGTTGTATCTCATGATATTGTCTATCAAGCTTTATTAGAAACATTTATTCGCTTTGCAGGAGATCGTTTATCGCTTTATGGACGCGATGAAATATTCAAACAACCAGAATTCAAAAACGACACTGAAAAATTAGAAAAAATGCTGAAATTATTAAACGATCAATCAGTATTTAAGGAAGTGGATGATGAATTAAACGCGATAGATGAAAAAAATGTCATCTTAAAAATCGGTGAAGTAAAAGATAATCCAGATGTCTCGATGGTTACGGCAAAATTAAAAATTGGTGATAGTGAATCAAGCACAATTACATTATTAGGCCCAACCCGTATGGATTATGACCGAGCATTAAGTGCATTAGAATATATCGCTGAAGAATTAAATAAATATTTTAAAGATTTAAATGGAGGTAATAATGGTGGAGATGCATGAAGAAAACCAAGAATTAAATAAAGAAGAAGAAAAAGAAAATCCAAAAAAATCATTTCAAAAGAAATTAGCGAAATTGGAAGAAGAATTAGCTAAAGCTAAAGCAGATTCTGAACATTGGAAAAATGAATATTATCGCGCATATGCCGATACACAAAATCTCAGAAAATCTTTAGAGAAAGAACATCAAACTGCAATTCGTTATCGTGCAGAAGGGTTTATCGAAGATTTATTACCAATCTTAGATAGCTTCCATATGGCGTTAGATAATGAACCAGCAAATCAAGAAATCAAAAACTATTTAGTGGGTTTCCAATATATCTATCGTAATTTAGTTGGAGTATTAGAAAACGAAGGTGTGCAAGAAATATCACCTAAAATTGGTGATAAATTCGATGCTTCAACCATGAATGCGGTAGAAACAGTGGAACACGAAGGCGATGAAAATCTCATCGCTAGTGTACACACTAAAGGTTATAAATTACATGATCGTCTCATTAGACCTGCTAATGTCGCGGTCACCAAGAAAAAAACAAGCGAACAACCAGAAAATAAAATCGATGCATAAAAGGAGGATTTAGTTTATGGCAAAAGAAATTATCTTAGGTATCGACTTAGGTACAACAAACTCTGTTGTAAGTTATTTACAAGCAGATGGCAAAGTGAAAGTTATTCCAAACCCAGAAGGAACACCAACAACTCCTTCCGTGGTGGCCTTTAAAGCGAGCGGCGAAGAAATCGTCGGTAACGCTGCAAAACGTCAAGCAGTTACAAACCCAGATACAGTTAGCTCTATTAAAAGAAAAATGGGTAGTGCAGAAAAGGTGCATATTAACTGTGTTAATAAAGACCTTACTCCACAAGAAATCAGTGCGAAAGTTCTCGCTTATATGAAAAAATACGCTGAAGAATCAATTGGTCACAAAATTGAAAAAGCAGTAATCACTGTTCCAGCATATTTCAACGACGCACAACGTCAAGCTACTAAAGATGCAGGCGCAATCGCAGGTTTAGATGTCGTTCGTATTATCAACGAACCAACTGCAGCCGCTCTCGCATATGGTCTTGAATCACAAAAATCCGAAAAAGTCTTAGTGTTTGACTTAGGTGGTGGCACATTCGATGTCTCAATTCTTGATATCGGTGATGGTACATTCGAAGTTATTTCAACCGCTGGTGACAACCACTTAGGTGGTGATGACTGGGATGCAGTCGTCGCTGATTGGATTAAAGCGCAAATCAAGATTGAAACCGGCGTTGATGTGTCTGATAAAGCTTCGCTTCAAAGAATTAAAGAAGCAGCAGAAAAAGCAAAAATTGAATTATCTGCTTCAATGCAAACAGTTATTTCCTTACCTTTCATCTCTATGACAAGTTCCGGTCCTGTGAATTTTGAAACAACACTTTCTCGTGCTAAATTCCAAGATTTAACCAGACATTTATTAAAGAGATGTGAAGAACCAGTTAGACGTGCTCTTAGCGATGCACATATGAATGCTAGTGAATTAGATCAAGTATTATTAATCGGTGGTTCTATCCGTATGCCAGCAGTTCAAGAATTAGTCAAAACTATGACTGGCAAAGTCCCTAATTTATCAGTTAACCCTGACGAAGCAGTGTCTATCGGTGCTGCTTTCCAAGGTGGTGTTGTCAGTGGTGATGTTAAAGATGTCGTCTTATTAGACGTTACTCCATTAACATTAGGTATTGAAACTCTCGGTGGTGTACTTACTCCATTAATTACTCGTAATACCACAATTCCTACCACAAAGAGCCAAATTTTCTCAACAGCGGCTGACAATCAACCTGCGGTTGATATCATGGTCTATCAAGGTGAACGTCCAATGGCCCACGACAACAAATTATTAGGTCACTTCCAATTAAATGGTATTAAACCAGCACGTAGAGGTGAACCAAGAATTGAAGTCACATTCTCCATTGACGTTAACGGTATCGTGAAAGTATCCGCAAAAGACTTAGATACACAAAAAGAACAAAATATTACAATCTCTGGTTCCAATGGTTTAAGTAAAGAAGATATCGATCGTATGGTCAGAGAAGCGGAAGAAAACGCTGAAGCTGATAACAAGAGAAAAGAAGAAATCGAACTCAAAAATAAAGCAGAAACATATATTAACGATATTGATAATGCTTTACGTGAAAACGGTGATAAGATGGATGCTGCTAGTAAAGAACACATTCAATCTACTAGAGATCGTATCAAAACCGCTCTTGATAACAACGATATCGAAACACTCAAAACTGGTGTTAACGAATTA
>JAXERM010000077.1:0-7865 GCA_034116505.1 Bacilli bacterium | reverse complement strand
ACACCGGAATGTGTTGTTTATTATCAAGAAGGAAGAGTGGAAGATTTTTCTAAGATATCTGAATTTATATTAAATTCCGCAAAAGAATGTTTGAAAATTAATCCACAAATCAAATGTGTCTCACCGGATTATTGCTTTATCGAATATCTCGATGATCAATATTTAAAAAACAATTTCTTGATTAGATATTCTCAAGCAGTGAACGAAATGGGAAAGGAAAATGATTTAATACATTTTAAGACTTTAAAAAGGCAAAAAGCAGTTTGTATTTATGTCAAAGGTAGCTATTTAAAATTACCAGAAGCTTATTCATTCATCTTTAATTATATTAAAGAGAATAATCTTAAAGTCGATGGTTCACCAAGAGAACGCTATATCGACGGGGTATGGAATAAAGATAACGAAGAAGATTATTTAACGGAAATCGAAGTTCCAATCTTATAAATATCATTTGATATGATAATTGGGAGTTTATCTCCCTTTTATTTTGTTTATAATATTCCTAGTTATGTTAACTTTGATAATTGGTAGTGGACCTAGTGGTTTATTCGCAGCGATTAACGCAAAGCATCAAAATAATGAAGTATTAGTGATTGAAAAAAATCATAAACCAGGAAAGAAATTATTTATTACTGGTAAAGGTAGATGCAACGTCACGAATGATTGTAGTAAACAAGAATTTATCAATCATGTCGTATCTAATCCAAAATTTTTATATTCCGCGATTAACGCTTTTTCAAGCCAAGATACAATAGAATTTTTTACCAGGCATCACACTGATTTAGTGATTGAACGTGGACATCGCGTCTTTCCTAAAAGCTATCATAGTTATGACATCACTGATTGTTTATATCAAACTGCAATTGATTTAGGAGTGAAGTTTCATTTTAATGAAAAAGTATTAGACATCGATAAAAATATCGATAGTTTTATCATTAAAACTGATCAAAATATTTATAAGGCTGATTACTTAGTTATTGCTACGGGAGGATTATCATATCCGAGCACAGGAAGTGACGGAGATGGTTATCGCTTTGCTAAAAAATTATCGCACCATATCACCGATTTATCTCCCGCATTAGTGGGGATGAAAATTAATCATGCGATTCCTTCCTCTTTATATAAAAAGATTTTAAAAAATGTTTCTTTAATTGCTATAACAAATAATCAAAAGATGTCAGAATTTGGCGAGATGACTTTTTATGAAGATTATATCGATGGACCAATCGTCATCACCTTATCTTCATATTTAAATAAAATCACTACACCGATAGAATTATTTTTAGATTTAAAACCCGCTTTAAATAACGAACAATTAAATGAACGAATATTAAGAGAAATAAAATCTAATCCGAAAAACACTATTATGGATTTATTAGCTAGTTTATTAATGCGTGATTTTATCCCTTTATTTATCGACGAAACTAAATTACCCACTAATGTCACTTTAGCGAATATGAATAAAGATCAAAGAACGACATTAATTAAATATTTAAAGGCATTCCCTTTATATTATAAAGGATTACTCGGTTTTGAAAGAGCAATCGTCACTAGTGGTGGGGTAGATATCAAAGAAATATCTTCTAGCACCATGGAATCAAAATTAGTCAAAAATTTATTTTTTGTAGGTGAAGTACTTGATGTTGATGCCTTAACGGGTGGATTTAATATTCAAATTGCCTTATCAACAGCTTATTTAGCTGGTAATACGATTAAAAAACGTATTAATTAATTTCAATTAATTGTAAATATGATAAGATTTTAATGTTAACAAAAAGGAGTTAATAATATTATGAAAACATTAGTGGTGTATTTTTCTAGAACGGGAGAAAATTCTGTTCGTGGCGAAATCGAATATATCAATAAAGGTTTTACCGAAATAGTCGCAGAAAAAATCGCTAATTACACAGGAGGCGAATTATATAAATTAGATCCTGTTAACCCATATCCTGTCTCTTATCAAGAATGCGTCTTAAGAGCGAGAAGAGAAGAAGCAGATAATTCCTCTGTCGCTTTTAAAGATCCAAAAGAGAATCTCGATGAATACGATGTGATTTATATCGGTTTCCCTAACTGGTATCGTTCATATCCTCGTATCGTCGCTACTTTCTTAAGAAGATATTCTTTCCTTGGTAAGGTGATCAAACCTTTCTGCACAAATGAAGAAGGAGCTTTTGGGATTGGTGAACTTGAACTAAAAGGCACTGTGAAAGGCGCGATTATCAAAGATGGCTTTGCAGTCAGAGGTCACGATGCGGAAAAGTGCGATGAACAATTAAAGAAATGGATTGAAAAATAATTATGAAAAAATTACAAAATGATATTTATTATGTTGGTGTAAATGATCACCAAATCGATTTATTTGAAGGCCAATATATCGTCCCTAACGGTATGGCGTATAACTCTTATTTAATCGAAGATGAATTAATCGCTGTTCTTGATACAGTCGATATCAATTTTGGTCAAGAATGGTTAAAGAACATTAAAGAAGCATTAAATGGACGTCGTCCAACTTATTTAATCGTCCAACATATGGAACCAGATCATTCAGCGAATATTTTTAATTTCTTAAAAGAATATCCTGATACATATGTAATTGGTAACCAAAAAACATTTAAGATGTTAGAACAATTCTTCCATCAAGATGTTAAAAACTTCATGGTTGTTAATGAAGGTGACATTTTAAATTTAGGTCATCATATCTTAAGATTTGTCTTTGCTCCAATGGTGCACTGGCCTGAAGTCATGTTTACTTATGATGAAACAAGCCATACATTATTCTCTGCCGATGCATTTGGTAAATTTGGTGCTTTAGATGTCGACGAAGAATGGGCTTGCGAAGCAAGAAGATATTATTTTGGCATCGTTGGTAAATACGGTGTCCAAGTGCAAAATGTTTTAGCAAAAGCTGCTGCACTTAATATCGAACACATTTATCCATTACACGGACCACAATTAGATGATAATTTAGGTTATTATTTGAATTTATATAATACTTGGTCCAGTTATCAAAGTGAATCTGAAGGAGTAGCTATCTTCTTTACTTCTGTTTATGGTAACACCAAAAAAGCCGTGGAATTATTAAAAGAAAAATTAGAAGCATATCATTGTCCAAAAGTGGTTTTATGCGATTTAGCACGTGAAGATATGGCTGAAGCAGTCGAAGATTGTTTCCGTTATCCAAATATCGTCTTAGCGACAACCACATATAATTCTTCTATTTTCCCGTTCATGAATACATTCATTGAACATTTAGTCGAAAGAAATTTCCAAAATAAAACTGTGGCATTAATCGAAAATGGTTCATGGTCTCCAATGGCAGCGAAAGTGATGAAAGATAAATTAGCAACATGTAAAAATCTCACTTTCATTGAACCAGCGGTGAAAATCTTATCGAGTATGACTGCTCAAAATGAAGTGGAAATCGATAATTTAGCTAAAACTTTATGTGAAGAATACCTCTCTTTAGCGGAAGTTAAAGAAAAAGAATTCGATCCTAAAGCTCTATACAATATCGGTTATGGTTTATATGTTGTTACTAGCAACGATGGCAAAAAAGATAACGGCTTTATCGTTAACACTGTCAGTCAATTCACTTCTAATCCATATCGCGTTGTAGTCGGTATCGCTAAAGCGAATTATTCTCACGCGACAATTAAGACTACCAAGAAGATGAATGTCAATGTCTTAACTACTGACACACCATTTGATTTAATCAAACAATTTGGTTTTGTTTCTGGTCGTGACACTGATAAATTTAAAGGTGAAGAAGTACTAAGAAGTTCTAATGGTTTAGTGGTATTAAAACAACATGTTAATGCTTATTTATCATTAGAAGTCGAACAATATATCGATTTAGATAGTCATGGTATGTTTATTTGTAAAGTGGTGGAAAGTAAGATTATTTCTTCTAAAGAAACACTTACTTACGCCTATTATCAGAAAAACATTAAACCAAGAAGAGAAGAAACCAAGAAAAAAGGTTATGTTTGTAAAGTATGTGGATATGTCTATGAAGGTGATGAATTACCTGAAGATTTCATCTGTCCTTTATGCAAACATCCGGCTTCAGACTTTGAAAAAATCGAATAATAGTGCATAATATAGGTAGAAATAACATTTTTATACAATGTTAAATACATAATTTTCATAATAAAGGAGTAGAAATATGAAATATCGTTGTAAAGTTTGTGGACAAATCGTCGAAGTCAAAGAAGGCGAAAACTGTCCAATCTGTGGTGCTGATTTCTCAAAATTAGAACCAGTCGTCGAAGGCGAAAAGAAAGACTTAATTTGGGCTTGCCAACATGATATCGGCGTCGCTCAAGGCGTTGATCCATTTGTCTTACAAGGTTGTAGAGATCACTTCAAAGGCGAATGTTCTGAAGTTGGTATGTACAAAGCCATGGCTCGTCAAGCATTAAGAGAAGGCTATCCAGAAGTCGCTTTATTAATGGAAGAAATCGCAAAAGAAGAAGCAGAACACGCTGCAAAATTCGCTGAATTATTAGGTGATGTTCTCGTTAGCGATACAAAAGCTAATATCGAAAAAATGTTAGCTGGCGAAAATGGTGCTTGTGCTTCTAAATTAGAAATCGCTAAGAAAGCTAAAGCTTTAAATTATGACGCAATTCACGATGCTGTTCACGAAATGGCAAAAGATGAACAACGTCATGGTGCAGCATTAGAAGCAATGCTCAAACGTTATTTTAAATAAATAATTGTTGTTTCCCATATTAAAAGCGCAGTGATTATTTCTGCGCTTTTTTTATGGCTTAATGAGGCAAAATAATAGCCAGGATTAACCTGGCCATATTTTATTCAACGCGATTCATTGTAATTTCAACTGGATCAGTATCGAAGCGGAAATTGTAATAATAATAAATACCGTTGTCGTTTGATTGTCTCGTGATTGACCATGATAAGCCCATCACGAATAAAACCGGATCACGATATTCTCTATTTTTCTTCGAAATACTTCCACGAGATGCATTATAATTGAACACTTTGTATTGGTCTCTTCCTTTAAATTTGGCTTTTAATAACCATTTCAAATTACTTTTAATGTTTCTTCCTTCACGATGGAGGGCTTTATTGATTTCTTTAAGAGCGTCGATACTTTTAGAGTTTGTTTCCATGTTATAGCCGCGATTATAATCATCAACGCATTTATTTATTTCAAAATTAACATCAGAAATAACTTCGTTAATCTTTTTTAAGAACATGTTAGTAACGTCGATTACTTCATTCTTTTCTGCCATCCAAACAGCTTTTTCTTTATAATGTGCTTCTTTTTGCGCTTTAAATGCCGCTGCTTCTGCTTTTGCTTCTGCTTTCGCTTCTGCTTTTGCGGCTTTTTCAATTGCTTTAGCTTCTTTTTTAGCGGCAATTTTTGCATCGAATTCATCTTCAGTTGAAGTGTATTCTAATGTTTCTTCTTGTAAATCTAAGAAGAAGTCTTCACCTTTTTTCAAAGATTTAACAAACGATGGAATAAGGAAGAATAAAGTTGCGATGACATTTGTAATAGTGCTGAATAAGATGTGCAAATCCACTCTCATATGCACATTGATTAACCATAAGACGAAAATCAAACCGATAATCAAATAGATAAATGGTAAGAAGAAGCGGAAGATATAATTATCTCCTAATTTTGCATCGCCTAAACGGAATACCGCGTATGTTAAATAAAATGTAGTCGCTAAATGGAGCAATAATCCACCTTGATAAGAAGAAAAGACATAACTTAAAACTACAAAAGTAATTCCTCCAATTAACGAAAGTAAATCTAAAATGATATAGATTACTTTATTTCTCCATGCGAATAACGCCATGACCACAGAGAAGAAAACCGCAGTCCCTAAGGCCACTAATGAATAGATGCCATAAACAGTAGTGAATGATTTAAAACCTGTTAGCATCACTATAATGACCGGAATAATGGTCATAACTAAAAAGAAAATCATCAATGAAGTGTAACTTTTCATTCGATTTTCAGTGACATGTTTTGCCATAATATGTCCCCCAATATATGATTATTTTAATTTCAAAATTATCTCTCGCAAACATTTTTATAAAAATAAAAGAAGATTTATATCAAGGTTATTAAGCGTTTTATCTATAGAATTTCTAATAACGGAAAGACTATTCGTAATCATAAAGCGTAAATGAAATGATGAATATATTACTAATGTCACATTTTTATTTATTTTTACAAATAAAAATAGTATCCTTTTGTTTACCTATCAATTTAATTTTGGGGGATGAATATGAAAAATAAATATAAATTAATCAGCCTATTATTAGTAGTTGGTTTAGTAGGATGTAATCAAAGCCCTAAATCTAACCGTATTACTAAAACCTTTTCTTTAACATATGAAGGTGGTTGTCCTATTTATAATTTAGGCACTACAGTCACATTAGTGGATGACACATTATCTGAGACTGTTGGTGAACTTACCGCAAATGAAGAAGGTAAATATACTTTTGAGAGTGAAAAAGATCATCAATATCATGTCGAAGTATCTTTAGCGAAAGGTTATTCTTATGTCGAAGAGAATCCTTCCTTTACTTTTACAGGTGACACATTAGATGTAAAGGTGACAAGCGCAGTGATTGAAGAAGAAAAACCAACGGATTATAAATACGGGTATTTTAATCAAAGTACAATGGAATATCCAGAAATCTATGTCGGGAAATTAATGTACGATTTTTCTATGACAACAATTAGAAATGAATCTATTTCTTTAGCTGAAACTTTAAAAACCAAGAAAATGGTTTTATTAAATTTCTGGGCGACATGGTGTGGACCTTGTGCAAACGAATTCCCAGCACTCGGGGAAGCTTATGAACAATATAAAGATGATATTTCTATCTTTGCCATGTCTGATGAAACACTTTCGCTTATTAACAAATATGTTAAATCCAGACCATATATGACATTTAATGTTGGCAAAAACCCAGATAGTTTGGATGATGATTTTGCTGTTACTTATATTCCTACTAGTGTCATTATTGACCGTTATGGTCGCATTGCTGATTATGTCATTGGCGGCATCAGCGATGATAATGTATGGAAAGAAGCATTCGCTCATTACAGTGCAGACGATTACGTGCCATCGTTATCTAGTGAGGGTACAGAAGATGAAGAAGTTCAATAAATTATTCTTATTTCCATTATTAATGGTTAGTCCATTAATTGGTTGTTCGCCAACTAAACCAGAACCTCAAAATGATACTTATAGTGTCACTGTTATTGATGAAAATGATATGGCGGTCAATGACACTAATATGATGGTTCAGTGGTGTAACGTCTCTAGTGGGATATGCTTAACTCCAGTGCCATTATCTAACGAAGGTAAAGCGACAGTTAAATCAAAATTAACATCGACTTTTATTATTCATTTAGTCAATGTGAAAGAAGGATATACATATAATCCTAATATTTATACATGTGATGAAAATAACCGCGATGTCACTATTAAACTTTATCCGGTTAATGATAATCTTTCTTTAGCTGATTCCACTTTATCTAATAGTCCAACTAATCCATATTTAATTAGCAGTAATAATTATTATCGCGTTGAATTTTTAGAAGAATCCAGTCATCAATATGTTGGTTTTCATTCTAATGAAGGACAATATAGATTATCTTCTTTAGTGGCGAACACTTTTAATACATATGGTACAAAAGTGGCAGTGTATAGTCGTTATGGCGATTCTTTTTTGACCGCGACAAATGAATTAGCAGGAAATAATACCGCAACTGATGGAGTTAATTTTATTTATAACATCAACATCAATAATTCTTGTTATGTGGTGTTTGATTTAACAATCTTAGAAAATTTAATTTATCCAATTGCTAT
>JAXERM010000076.1:0-5008 GCA_034116505.1 Bacilli bacterium | reverse complement strand
TATATCTACAGGTGGTAGTATTGATTCGTTAAATACCAAACCTTTATTAGATAAGGCTGCCTCAGGTGAAGTTAAAGAAATTATTTTAGCCACCAATCCAACTTTGGATGGAGAAACAACCGCCTTATATATCGCTAAATTATTAAAAGATTATCCTGTTAATATCACCCGTTTAGCTTATGGCTTACCAATGGGTGGAAATATTGACTATGCAGACGCGCTTACTCTTTCTCGCGCATTAGAAGGAAGAAGAAAATTATAGGGGGCAATTTATGTTTATCACACTGGAAGGTCCAGAAGGTTCTGGCAAAACTACCGCAGTTAAAGAAGCAGTAAAAAAATTAGAAGAAATGGGATATCAAATTGTCCAAACAAGAGAACCAGGCGGTACCCCAATTGCCGAACAAATTAGAAATGTCATTTTAGATAAAGAAAATACAAAAATGGATGCGCGAACAGAAGCTTTATTGTACGCTGCTTCACGTCGTCAACATTTAGTAGAAAAGGTTTGGCCATCGATTAAAGAGGGGAAAATCGTCATTTGTGATCGTTATTTAGATTCCTCTTTAGCGTACCAAGGTGGCGCTAGAGGCTTAGGTATTGAAGAAATATTATCAATCAATATGTTTGCCACCGAAGGCACATTCCCTGATTTAACATTATTATTTGATATCGATCCTAATATCGGATTAAATCGCATTGCCTCAAACGCAGATAGAGAGGTTAATCGTTTAGATTTAGAAAAATTAGAATTTCACCAAAAAGTTCGTAGCACATTTCTCACCCTTGCTAACCGCTATAAAGACCGTTATGTCATCATCGATGCAAGTAAGAGCAAAGAGGAAGTGGCAAAAGCTACATTAGAAGCAATATTATCTCGTCTATGCAAATAGAAAAATATTTAAAAGAATATCAAAATACAATATATCAAACATTTGTTCGTGCATTATCATCTGATCATTTATCCCATGCATATTTAATCAGTGGAAATCCAGGAACGCCATTATTAGAAGTGGCAAAATTCCTCGCAAAATCCATTTTATGTGATAATCCAAGCCCTCTTGCTTGTGATAATTGCATTACATGTACACGAATTGATGAAAACAATTACCCTGATTTCATCGTGATTGAAGGAAATAAAAATACAATTAAAAAAGACGAGATTCAAAATATTGTTTCTCAGTTTGAAAAGACAGCTTTTGAAGAAAAGGGTGCGATGATTTATATCCTCCATTTAGTGGAGAATATGACAGTAGAAGCCATCAATAGTGTCCTTAAATTTTTAGAGGAACCAGGCAAAAAAATCTATGCCTTTTTGACCACAAATAATGAGAATAACGTCTTACCAACTATCATATCAAGATGTCAAGTTTTGAGGTTAAAATCAATTGATAGAAATATTATTATTTCTCAAGCGATTGAAATAGGAATTGATCCTACCGACGCAGCGATATTATCTTATTTTTATAATGACGCTGATTTAATTAAAGAGACATTATCAAACAAAGATGAAAATGATGATTATTTAGAAGCTAAAGATGCTTTTGTGCAATTATTGGAATCATTAAAAGACGATAATCCACAAGCCACTATTTATCATACTGAAAAAAATATAGTCCCTTTAGTGAAAACAAAATCATCATTTCGTTTCTTTCTCGATATGATCGTGATGGCGTTAGAAGATATCTTAAAAATTCGTAATAACGAAAAGCCTTATTTAGAAATCTATGAAAATACATTACAATCATTAAATAATAAATTAAGTCATCTTGATGAATCTTTAATTGAATTATTGAAATGTCGTAATTATATTAATTTGAATGTCAATCAAGCTTTATTAATAGAGCACGTTGTTAATTATCTAGTATATTAGGAGGATTGCAAATGGAAGAATTAGAAAGACAAAATAATTTAGAACAATATACCCACTTTGTTGGTGTGCGTTTTTTCTCTGCTCCTAGATCATATTTCTTTGGTACAACCGATCATGAACTAAAAAAAGGCGATGCAGTAGTCGTTGAAACCCAAAGAGGATTAGAATTAGGGGTGATTGATGTTGCACCTATTTCCATCGATAAATATTCATCGTCCTTAGAATTAAAGCCAATATTAAGAAGAGCAACCGACATCGATAAAAAGATTTGTGAGATTAATAAAAGGGACGCAAAATTTGCTTTAGAAGTATGCCGTTTAGAAGTTGAAAGATTAAATCTCAAAATGAATTTGATTTCATGCGAATATACATTAGATAAAGCAAAAGTAATTTTCTCATATCTATCTGATGAGAGAGTGGACTTCCGCGAATTATTAAAAAGTTTAGCGAATAAATTACATACACGCATTGAACTAAGACAAGTTGGTTCACGTGATAAAGCCAAATTAATCGGTGGAATCGGTATTTGTGGCTTACCACTTTGCTGTGCTTCCTTCTTAAATGAATTTGATGGCATCTCGATAAACCGCGCGAAAAATCAAATGTTAGTCATTAATATTCCAAAATTAAGTGGGCACTGTGGCAAATTGATTTGCTGTTTAAAATTTGAAGACGATACTTATACCGAATTAAAAAAAGATTATCCAGAAATTGGCACAAAATTATGGATTGATAAGAAAGAATACACTGTAACTAGTATTAATGTCGTATCTTCTGATATTCGTATCGAAGATGAAGAAACAGTGCAATTCATCAAATTAAATGATTTACGCAAAATGTGTAAATGGAAATCAAGAATTAATAAAAATGAACAGAAATAAAAGCTTTGATCAAAATCCGACATTATATTTAATTGCCACTCCAATTGGTAATTTAAAAGAATTCTCTCCTCGAGCGTTAGAAGTGATTAATCAATGCGATTTTTTAGCGAGTGAAGATACGCGCAATACCGCGAATCTTTTAAAACATTTCGGCATTGAAAAAAAGATTATTTCATTACGTGAACATAATGAAAATGAAGCGAGTGAATATGTTTGTAAAAAGATATTAGAAGGCCAAACTGTCGGTTATATGTCCGATGCGGGATATCCTGGAATATCAGATCCAGGTTATCTATTAGTTAAACAAGCAATCAAATATCATATTAATGTTTCAACCGTATCAGGTAGTTCTGCTTTTATCAACGCCTTAGTGGCTTCTGGTTTAAATACTGATCATTTCTATTTTTATGGTTTTTTATCTCCAAAAGAAAAAGAAGCTAAAGAAACATAATTATCATTATCTAGCCGCCATGAAACTTTAATCTTTTATGAATCACCACATCGCATTAAGAAAACAATGGATTTATTAATCGAATTATTTCCACACCGAGATATCGTTCTAGCTAGAGAATTAACCAAACTAAATGAAGAATATATCCGCGCAAAAGTGGAAGAATTTAAAGATTTTGATTATGAATCCATCAAAGGAGAAATGGTTATTATCTTAAGTGGAAATACTGAAGAAAATGAAATTTCTGACGAACAAATAAAAAATAAAATCTCCTATTTATTAAATTTGGGAGTCAGTAAAAAAATTGCAATCACCATTATTAAAGACGAATATCAAATTAACAAAAATCGCGTCTACAAATTAGCGGAAGAAGTGGAAGGACAATAACTCCTTCTCTTTTCTTTTTGTGTCGATATAATATGCCCCGATTAAAGAAGACACAAACATCATAATTCCCACATCACTTAATAACGAAGCAACCGATAAATAAGGGTTATAAAAACTTAATTCATAACGATATAAGCCTGGTTTTGCAATAAAGGAAACAAATCCACCTTGTGCGTTATAAACTGGGATATTTTCTTTTTTACCATGCTCATTAATCGCTTTTAATTTAAAACCTTTTTCAAACGCTAAACGGGTGACTACCACGCGTGATGAAGCATAATTAGTTTTAAAGCGATAATGATCGCTATCAACCATTTCAACATCTTCCACCGGATATTGTTTTAAAGCATTAATTTTCGCGATGTGATTAGAATATGAATCTACATAAACGCTAAAATTAGTCGGAATTTTCAAATTTCTCATCGCGATAATAATTCGGCTCACCTTAGATGCGTCTTTTATTTTCACATATTCACCATTAATTAATTGATAAACTGGATTTAAGTAAAAAGCACGATAACCTTTTCCTGCTCTACCGGCAGAATAATATCCATCATTATGATTATCATAAGTGATGATTTGATTATTTTCGTCGACAAAATATACATCAAAACCATAATCGTCATAATAAGGGATGTTTATGTAATAAACATTACCTAATGGATCGTAGTGAGGAAACGTGCTTCCGTTTCTTGGAGTAATCGTTGCGACATATCTACGATTATAACCATTTTCTTCCGGAAGAGAGGATTTATTAAAAGCATTGCTAGATAAAGTGCATAAATCGATATATTCTTTCGCGGTTAAACCTAAAGAATTGACTTTTTCGCCGCGTGAATTAGTGCCGCTATAAATATCAAAATAAGTTAATATCGCATCCGCATATGAAGAAGGGGTGAGCGAATAGCCAGTTATTCTTAAATAATTATAGAGGGCAGAAGGTGTTTTACTATATGCGGTATTAACACTAATTGATGGATAATTATTTTTTAAGTCGGTTAACATTTCCTCACTATAACGAGAATTAATAATCGCGTGAGTTAAATAATTATTTTCCACTGATAAGACATCTTTACCGTATGTATATAGACCGTCATATTGATCATAATTTATATTTTCATTATATGTCTCATAAACATTGTCATAACTTAAAGCAAAATCTATATAATTGTTATTTTTATAAACGCGGAAATAATCATTTGGATATTCATTTGTCACATCGACATAATCAAACGGGACGTTATAAGAGAAATATGGGCTAGTAGCCTCACCGCGATTTTGATAAAGATAATAATCATCTTCAATGTAATAATATTTCACACCTAGAAGCGTATCTAAATTGATACGTTTTTGGACATAAGATCCACCCCAACTACCTGGTGCGGTCCCTCCCGTGATGGATGAATAATTACAAAT
>JAXERM010000075.1:0-4485 GCA_034116505.1 Bacilli bacterium | reverse complement strand
GTAGATATATCATCACCAAAATCAATATCTTCTCCGAGACTAGATAAATCGCAAGAAGTTAACACTAACGGAAAAAATAATAATAAATATTTAAATATTCTGTTCATAAATTTAATCCTTATAATTGACAATTATTTTTACCATTAGAAATAACCTAGGTCAAGAAAAGAAAATATTAATATTTAAATAGTTGAGGTTGATGTGCAAATCGTTGATTTAATTAATTAAAATTATTATCTAAGAAAGAATCATTGTAAGCGTAAATAAATACCATATATGAAAAATGCCAGGCAATTAGTTCTGACATTTTTCGTTTGTAAGCGACATAAACATTTCCATCTCCTTGCTCCAAGGAAGAAGTTTTTCAATGTCTTTTTGTTTGGTTTTCCATATCTGACAAAAAACTTGATAAAGATACATAAACGGATCTAGACCATTCATTTTTGCCGTTTGAATAACAGAAAATATAATCGCACTGGCTTCTGCTCCGTTATGAGTATTAGAAAATAAGAAATTCTTTCGACATATAACAAATGGTTTAACTGCTCGTTCAGCTAGATTGTTGCTTAAAGGGATATGGCCATCGTTTAAAAATCTAACAAGCTTATCTTTTTGATTAATTGAATATTGCATTGCTTCTTTAAGCTTGCCGTTGCATTGATTGATTTTTGATTCTATCTTTAAGAAATATTCGTTCACTAGAGGTTTGGATTCTTTTTGTCTAGCTTTTAATATTTCATCCACTGTATCTAGTTTCTTATATTTATTTTCTAATGCAAATAGCTTATCGATGATTTTAATATAAGCAACCGCTAGAGAAGAAGAACGCTGCTTAGAAGATAATCCCTTAACAATATCACTATATTTTCTTTTTACATGTGCCCAGCAACCCGCTAAAGAGACGTTATCGATATTGTTGTAGCCATCATATCCATCCACTACGAGGCTACCTTTATATTCTTTTAAGAATTCTTTAGGATTACTTCCACTTCGATCTTTTTCAAAATCATAAATATAGATAGGCTGATCGTAAGTAGATGTGGCATATACCCACACGTATGACTTATCGCGGTTTTCTTTCTTTTTATATTCAAGAACTTCTAATGTAGTTTCATCCGCGTGAAGAACTTTCACTTCTGTGTTAATAAGTCTTTTATAAAGTTCTTCATATATCGGATATAGTTCTCTAGCTCCTTTAATGACATAATTCGATAAAGCTTGTCTAGAAATGAATAAGCCTCTATCATTAAGCGATTTTTCTAAACGATATAAAGGTACTCCTAAAACATATTTATGATAAAGAATGCTCGCTAACAAAGAAGGAGTCAAATAACCTTGATATGGGTCTTCACTTTCCTTTTGATAAATGACATTATCTTTGACATATTTATGGATATGATATTCTTCCACTCTAATTTCGATAGGCAACATTTCTATTTTTGTTTTGACATCATATCCCATATAAGATAAATCGGAGATCACATCCTTTTCATCAGGATAAATATCAATAATTCTTTTTTGAATATTGTTAGCAATGAAATTATCAGAGAGTTTAACACCAGCTTTTCTGCCGCGTTTTTTCTTGTCTTTTATTTCTTTATTCACATCTAATGAAGTATATTCTTCCGCTTCATTAATTACATTTTTAGTAATTTCACTTTTAGGAACATAAAGTCTCGCTCTTTCAATGCGTTGACCCTCTAATAATCTTTCAATTTGTTTAAGGGCTTCGTCTCTTTCTTCAATGACTTTACGAAAATTAACTTTTAACTTTTCATGTTCACTTAATAAGTCTTTACTCTCTTTTTCTCTTGCTTCAATTAAGGCAATTAATTCTTCTTTAGATAAACTATTATAATCCATAGATATAGGATAACATATGCTTAAAAATTCTTATAGAATTTTTATTCTATTTATTTTGCTTCCTGCTTATTAAAAAAAGAGGATTGCTCCTCTTAATAAGTATATTTAATATCAATAGGGAGATGAATTTGGGTGATATCCATTCCCATGAGTAGATAATTTAATTCATCTTTACTTAAAGACAATTTCCCATATTCCACTTTTGGCCACCTAAATTTATCTTTAGTTAATCGCTTTTGATATAGCCATACTCCATCGATATCGATTTCGATAATTTTTAAACGGTTCTTATGTTTATTAGAGAACATGAATATTTTGTTTCTCATATCACTTAATGAAAACGATTCCTGGATAAGTATTAACAATCCATCAATTGATTTTCTTAAATCAGTTGGACCAGAAAATAGATATATCCCTTCGTTATTAGATAAATCGATCATGATAACGCTCCTAGGAAAGCCGCTAATAAGGATGAGTCAATTTCAATAAGATGGTTATCTAGTTTAAATGATATTGACTTTGATGCTTGTCTTTCCTTCCCTTTTGTTAATACAGCTATGAAACCAGATTGTTCACAAGCATCAATTCGTTTATGAAAACTGATGAGCCCGCGAATAATTGCTGGAGAAACATTATTCGCTATTGCAAATTCCTTAGGTGATAGTCCGCTTTCAAGATAACGCTGATATAAAATTTCTTTTTCTTCTTTGTTCATAAAATATGCCTCCTATGATTCAATCATCGCAAAATCGACATATTTAATAAAGAATGGTATTTATTTACGCTTACAAAAGAAGGGATATTTATGAAAGTCAGCAAAACACAAGCAGTATTGCTTATTTTAAGCATGCTGCTAGAAAAAGGAAATGTCAGTAAAGAAGAAATAAAAGACATGATAGAAGTATCAGATTTATCTTTTAAAAGATATATGCAAGAAATACGCGCTTTTATCGCTAATTTCAATTTGTGTATTGAAGTGGTATATAACAGAGAAACCAATAAATATTATATAAAAAATTTATAAGTATCATTTTTTGCTACTATTAAGTCTTTATAATGCAAAAGACGAAGATCAAATCAATTTATATTTTTAAGTGCAAAATAATAGCTATTTAGTTTCAAGAAATTAGGAGATAAACATATTATGAAATCAAAACACTTTTCATCTATTGTAGCCGTTACATTAACAGCCACTGTTATTGGTTTAACAGTTATAGGTACATCAAATAGTAATAAGACATTTTTTGCTAGTGCTAGTAAGGAATCATATGGAATATCATTTAATTCCTCTAAAAATAAGTTCCATTCATATACCGGTAATACTGCTTATGATGGAGACGCCACTATACAAACCAATTTAGTTAATGATATTGATTTTTCATATTATCAAGTCAAAGGCATTGCTTCTACTTGGCATGTTTTAGGTAGTGGTGGTTATTTTTATAATACTGATCCAATTCATGGGATAGAAAAAATAACCTTAACGTTTAAAACCGATAATGCTTTATTTGATATCTATTATTCAATTGATGATTCTTTCGACCAGAAACAATCATTTACATCTTCAGTAGAATCGCCAACAGTTTTTAATTTTGATGATTATTTGCCATATTATTTCAAAATAGTGAATACTAGTGGATCCAATTTTAATATTTCATCGGTGGATATAGCATTATCTTGTCAGCTAAATTATCAAACCCTAACAATTACTAATGAAAACGAAGTCATGGGTAGTGTTTCTGGCAGCGGAATTAAAGCTGTAGGTGAAAACGTTACAATAACTGCCACACCAAATCCTGGATATCGTTTCTCTGGTTGGTATAATGGTTCAAAACTAGTGTCCTCTAATAATCCATATACCTTTAATATGCCCTATAGTGACATAACTTATATCGCAAAATTCTCCACCAATAGTTATGAATTGACATTAAATAATAACAACCACGGTTTAGGGTCAATTACAGGTTCCGGAACCTTCTTATATGGTAGTAGTGTTACTGTAATAGCCACTCCAAATACAGGCGTTTCTTTTTTAGGTTGGTATGATAACGAAGATAATCTAATTTCTTCTTTAGCAACATATACCTTCAATATGCCATATGAAGATTTAGAATACACCGCAAAATTTGCGTGGACTCCATATTCTATAACGATTGATGTCAATGATAGTACGATGGGATCGGTAACAGGAAGTGGCTCATATACTTATGGTCAACAAGTCAACCTAGTGGCCACACCAAATGAGCATCATTCTTTCTTTGGCTGGTATTTGAATAACGAATTAGTGTCTCAAGAAACAAGCCTTACATTTAATATGCCTGCTGAGTCTTTAAAATATGAAGCAAAATTTGTCGTTAATCATTACATCTATGTTTATAGCGATGATGAATCTATGGGTACAGTAAGTGCACCTAGCGAATGGGGAGAAGGATTAGAAGTTACTGTTAACGCAAATGCTTTAAGTGGATACGTAATCGATTATTGGTATGATGACGATTTAAATGAAGTTTCATGTGATAGTGAGTATACATTTGTTATGCCAAATAATGATTTGACATTATATGCCGCGTTTACCACAGGTTATACATTGACATTATCGTCTAGCGATGAATCTCTCGGAAC
>JAXERM010000074.1:0-4818 GCA_034116505.1 Bacilli bacterium | reverse complement strand
TTCATCAATAATGTCTTTTTATAATCCATAGAAATATCCTTTCTCTATTAAATTTCATTTAATGCATATTCTCCTAATATTAGCGAAACAGCGTCACTAGTTGAAGGAGTAAATGTATAAGTAATGACACCAGTATGACTTGTGTCAAAATTATTACCATAAATTTTAGAAGCACTTTTTGTTCCGGCATTATCATCAATCAAAGTGGAAAATATTTCTTGTCCGTTAATTGCAATCGATAGATTGAACGTTTTATTTGCAATTCCAGATGCAGCTCCGACAAAAGCCGCATTAATATTCACCGAATCTTTAGAAGTGATTGTTAATTTAGTTAATGGATTAGTGCCGCTTCCAATTTTCACTGAAGTACCTTTATCAAAATTCGTAAAAGGTAAAGCGTTAGAAGGATTTTGCACTTCATAATTTACAGTCCACTTTTTGCCATTAATTTCAATGTCTTTATCAACACCACTATTACCAGCCGTTTTATTAATATTGAATATTGAGGTTGATAAAGTTCCCGTTTGATAACTACATGATTTAATATTCAATTTGATTTCAATGTTGTATTTAATCACATCTTCTGTGCCATCATTCAATGTAATTGTAAAAATTTCTGGATCACTAGCGGTGAAAGTGTATCCTTCATTAACACTAGTTAAGACACTAGTTTCGGCATAACTAAAGTCGTTATTTATTTTATAAATGGTAATATCGTTTACTGAATAACGATCACCAACATAATATGTTCTTGGTGCTTGATATATTGCGTAATTAGCGAATTCTTTATCATTTAAATGTAAATATTCTTCACTAGGTAATAAATCTTCTAATTTTCCAGGTTGATCCTTTTTATTTCCGAATGCATAATCCACTAATTCTGGATAATCGACATATGGGTTACGGTTATTTTGATAGGAGTACACAGTATCGTTATGAAACATTTCTTTACGGTCAACCGGTGTGTTATTGGCCCATGATAATAATGTGGACAAACCACCGATTGCAAAGGCATCGTAACTACCAGAAGTGTATGTGACTGGTTCTTCTTGAATTGTTAACCCCTTCATCAAAATACCATTCTTTTCATCTTGTTCGTCTTCAATATACATTGTTGCCATATAGAACAAAGCACGAGAAAGACGACCTTTATCCATGTTACCTGGCTCAAATGTTTTTGGATCATAAGAATAGCCATCATTACCATCATTTATGGTGCGATCTGTATAATTAGGGTTATTTTTATCAGCAATACCATAATTTTTATTGCCACGAGACATATTGCCTGCACTTTCCGCTGCAAATAAATTATGAAAATCGGTCGCTCGACCTAATTGCTTAATCGCATCAGATGTCACAGAACCGGTCATTAATGAAGCTGGCCAAGCATGTTCTCTTTGCCATTTTGATTGCGTATATGAATTAAGAACATTTGTGCCACTATAAACAACATCGACAGATTCATAATCTTCTAATGCGTGATCAGCGTAAGAATTTGTTTCCCAGTTATTTTCATATTTTTGTGGCGTAAAACCCGTTCTAATCACTTTATTTAATTTAATAATTAAATCAGCAGAGTTTTCCCAAGAGACAATATCTTTATAATAGCCATCATAATAATCACTAGGATTATAGGTACCACCACTTGAAGAACTTAAGGTAGAACTGCTAGATGATGAGCTAGAACTTGATGAAGTGCTTGTACTGGAAGCAGAAGAACTAGAGGTTGAAGAACTTGAAGTTGAACTACTAGAAGTTGGAACTTTAGGACCGCATCCAACCAAGCAAGTTGTTAGTAACAAAAAGAAAATTTTTTTATTCATAATAAAACCCTGTATTATATTTTCACATAAAAAAAGAAAATATAAAAGGGCGACTTTCGTCACCCAATCAATTTTAAGAAATTTTTTATTCTTTTAAGAAGGAAGGAAGAATGTCATCATCGTTCAATGATTCTTCTTCATGTATAGCATTATTTGCTTCTTCAGTTTTTAAAACTTCTACTTCTCTAACAGTGTTTGTATATGAAGAAGGTTTGGAGAAATCAATTTCTTCTTCAAAGTCACTAGCAATCACACTGACCAAGATTTCGTCGTTTAATTGGTTGTTAATTGTCACACCGAATTTCACATCAATTTCATGGCCAGAAGCATCAATTAATAGGTTAACAGTTTCCTGGGCGTCAAATAGGCTCACATTAGGACCACAAGTGACGGCAACAATCGCTCTTCTAGCACCAGTGATGCTCGCTTCTAACAAAGGCGAATTGATCGCATTATTTGCTGCATCTTTCGCGCGATTTGGACCGCTACCCATACCGAATCCAATAATAGCGACACCGGAATTTGTTAATGTATTTCTAACATCAGCAAAATCTAAATTGATAACAGCGGGTAATAAAATTAAATTAACAACAGTTTTGACAGATTGAGCCAAAACACTATCGGATTCATTAAAGGCTTGAGAAATTGGTGCGTTTCCACTAGTCATTAATAATTTGTCATTGCTGACGACAATAATTGAATCGACGTTCGCTCTTAATTTATTTAAACCATCAATGGAATTAACAACACGTTTTTTACCTTCAAAGGTAAAAGGACGAGTAACAATCGCGACCACTAATGCTCCGGCATCTTTTGCGATACGAGCAATAACAGGAGCTGCTCCTGTACCAGTGCCTCCGCCCATTCCAGCAGCGACGAACACCATATTTGCGTCTTTAACGATTTCACGAATATCTTCTGCACTATCTTCAGCGGCTTTTTCACCCACTTCTGGTTCACCGCCAGCCCCTAAGCCACCAGTGATTCTTTCGCCTAAAATAATACGATTTTTTGCTTTGGAGGTTGAAAGAGCTTGTTTGTCTGTGTTTGCAACAAAGAAATCCACATTTTGAATTTCTTCATCTATCATGCGGTTAACTGCGTTATTACCAGCACCACCGACACCGATTACCACTATCTTAGCAGCGGGTTCAAAATTATCTAAATCGTAATTTTCCATCTTTTTTTCTCCTATTTCGTATCATTTTCGCGAGAAACAGTGCCGACTCTTGGCTGTGTTTCATCATAGACATTTGGATATTTAGTATTAGCTAATATCATTCCTAAGCAATTGGTGAATGTTGGGTTTCTCGCCCCTAATGTTCGAGGAGTGACAACCATGACTGAATCACTTTGTACCTTCGGTAAGACATAATCGACCAAACCATTTAATTTTGCCCCACCACCAACTAACACCATTGGTAATGATTTTAATGAAGAATCATATTTTTCTAACAAATGGGTAATAGAATCATTTAATTGACGAACAAAGATTTCTAATTCGCCTTTAATTACAGTATTCAAGTCACTCACATAATGCTTAATTTGTTGTCCGTTACCATCATCTGACATGCAAACTGGAGCTTTAAAATTCATCTCTCGTTTATCAATGCCATATTTAATTTTGATATCTTCTGCCTCGTTTTCGTTAATGTTGAATGTTTCGATGATTTTTTCTGTAATGTTGTCTCCGCCCCATTCAAAGAAACAAGAAGCATATAATTGTTTTTCACCAATTAAGGAAACGGTAGTAATATTACTACCAATATCTACTAATAAATAGCTAGGTGGAACATCATCATAAGTTGCTAATAATTCAGATGCTGCAAATGGAGCGATGCAAAATCTTCTTGAATAGATTCCCCCACTAATCATTGCGTTTTTATATTCACCTAAAATACGTTTTGGTAATGTATGAACTTTCGCGGTTACAGTTAATGTTGGACTTGATTCATCAATTGGAGGACGAACAAATGTACGACCATGATCAAGAACATATTTTTCTGGTGCGATATCAATTAATTGGTTATCGAGTGGAAGGGAACCGTTTTTAATTAATGCATAAATATTTCTAATATCGATTTCTCTGATTTTTCCTTCTTCAGAAATAACGGTTGTAACATGTTGAGTTTGGAATACTTCTAAACCATAAGGTGGGAGAGCCACTAATGCTTCAGAAATATTAATTTTTAACCTTTGAGAAGGATCAGCAATCTCTTTTATTTCTCTAATCGCCGCAGTTAATTTACCACTTTCAATCACTTTTCCAGCTTCAATAATGTGGCCATAAGGTTTGACTAAAGAATAGACAACATAAACTTTGCCATCTATTTCATGGCCAATAACTAATTTTAATTTCTTTGAACCTAATTCAATCGCGGCAATTGGTTTACTCATAATATTCACCTACACTATATTTTATTGATATCAAAAGCAAAAGACAAGAATTAACATATTGTTAATACAAAAAAATAGTGATTAGGTAATAATATACCAATTAACCACTATTTATTTACTATTTTTTCCGAATAAATTATTAGAGATTTTTATGGATTTTATTTCTTTGTTTTAAGTTGATTAAGTCGGCATTAACAGCGCTGCTATAAAAGACAAAAATGTTAATACCTAATAAAACAAACAAAGCAGCAAAACCTAATAAAATTAATGAGAAAGAATTAAGATTAACCCCATAGACAAAAAGAATAATTGATAATGAGGCTAAAAAGACTGAGACAATAATATTAATTTTCTTGATTGTTGTAAGAGACATAATTTTCACCATCGTTTTCTGTATCGCTATTTTGATCGCTTGTATCGGACGCAAGAGCAGCGTTTTTATGCGCAGATGTATTTAAGATGTAGGTTGGAACAGCAACAGTAAAACCTAAGCCGAAAACAGCAGTTAAAACCACTGTGGCTTTTCTCACGGTATAATACATACCTTTATGATTTGTTTTAACTAATTTGTCTTTCATTACCATTTTACATCCCCTAC
>JAXERM010000073.1:0-18232 GCA_034116505.1 Bacilli bacterium | reverse complement strand
ACATCAAGTTTATCTAGATCTGTATAAATGCCTTTTGTGTCTGATAAACCTAAAATATGAACGTTAAACCAGTAATTAACATTATTGTCCTCGCTATAAGAAATACGATCAGAGGCAGGAATTTTATCAGAAGTTAAGAAGTCTTGATAATAAGATAAATAACAATTTAAATATCCGTCATAAGTAGCGTATGTAGGAGGCGTTAAAGTCTTATTATCTTCCCCTAAAAGAATTAACCCACTTTCTAATTGATATTTGGTATAGACACTCCGCGCTTCTTTGACTGAATTTAAATTATTGCAAATGACATTTTGATTAAAGATTAAGCCGCCAAAAAAGAGCATAGATGCGATTGCTAAATCGACAATAAATGCAACGAATCGTGCGAATAATCCAGCGTAATTAATGTTTTTTAAACCATTAACGGTTTCTCTTTTAATATTTGATACATTTTCCATATAAAAGACTATATCACATTTTATTTTATTCATAAACAAAAACCCATCCGAAGATGGGTAATTGTCTATTAATATAATTAATTAAATTATTTAATAATTTCGTTAACAGTACCAGCACCGACTGTACGGCCACCTTCACGAATGGAGAATTTTGTACCTTTTTCCATTGCGATTGGGTGAATTAATTCGACTGTTAATTCGACGTTATCGCCAGGCATAACCATATCTGTGCCAGCAGGAAGTGTAATAACACCTGTGACGTCAGTTGTACGGAAATAGAATTGCGGACGATAATTTGTTAAGAAAGCAGTATGACGGCCACCTTCTTCTTTTGTTAAAACGTAAACAGAAGCTTTGAATTTGCTGTGTGGAGTAACAGAACCTGGTTTTGCAAGAACTTGACCACGTTGGACTTGATCACGGTTGATACCTCTTAAAAGAGCACCGATGTTATCGCCTGCTTGGACGAAATCACAAGTTTTACGGAAGGATTCAAGACCTGTAATAACAGATTTTTGTGTTTCTTTAATACCAACGATTTCTACTTCGTCACCGAGTTTAGCTGTACCACGTTCAACACGGCCAGTAACGACAGTACCACGACCAGAAATAGTCATGACGTCTTCGATTGCGAGTAAGAATGGTTTATCTGTTTCACGAGCTGGAGCAGGAATATAATGATCAACTGCATCCATTAAATCTAAGATGTGTTGTTCTTCAGTTGGATCACCGTCTAATGCTTTACGAGCAGAACCACGGATAACTGGGACTTCATCACCTGGGAAACCATAGCTATTTAATAAGTCACGGACATCCATTTCGACTAAGTCTAATAATTCTGGATCATCGACTAAGTCTGTTTTATTGATGAAGACAACAATGTATGGAACACCAACTTGACGAGCAAGTAAGATGTGTTCTCTTGTTTGAGGCATAACGCCATCAGTACCAGCGACGACTAAGATAGCACCGTCCATTTGAGCAGCACCAGTGATCATGTTTTTAACATAGTCAGCGTGCCCTGGGCAGTCTACGTGAGCGTAGTGTCTTGTTGCTGTTTTGTATTCGATGTGTGCTGTGTTAATAGTAATACCACGAGCTTTTTCTTCTGGAGCAGAGTCGATTTGTGCGTAATCTGTTTTAACTGCGCCACCTTTTTTTGCAAGAACAGATGTAATGGCAGCTGTTAATGTGGTTTTACCATGGTCGACGTGACCGATAGTACCAATGTTACCGTGTTCCAAACTTCTGTCAAACTTTTCTTTTGCCATATTAATGAAACTCCTTTTCTTTTCTATTTATGTATTTGTTTCGCAACAAAATCATAATATAGCATATTTTTTAGTTATGCAATACCAATTAGGTATTAGCGAGCGGACATACCACTCTTTTTGATGATTTCTTCTTGGACGAATCTTGGGCATTCACCATAATGATCGAATTGCATTACATAGTTGCCTCTACCTTGAGTCATACTACGTAAATCAGTAACGTAACCGAACATTTCAGAAAGTGGTACTTCTGCTTCGATTGTTTTAGCGTTTGCACGTTGAGATTCACCCATGACATTACCTCTTCTACGAGAGATATCGCCGATGACATCACCATAATATTGTTCTGGAATTGTAACTTCAATCTTCATGATAGGTTCAAGAATGACTGGATTACATTTCTTTGCTGCTTCTTTTAAAGCTAATGACGCAGCAATCTTATACGCGGCTTCACTAGAGTCGACATCGTGGCTAGAACCATCGAATAATGTCGCTTTGACGTCAATGACATCAAATCCAGCAACCATACCACGTTTGAGAGCGTCCACTAAACCGTCTTGAGTTGGTTTAATATATTCTCTTGGAACACTACCACCGACAACTGCATCGACGAATTCAAAGCCTTTGCCTGGATTTGGTTCAAATTTGATCCAAACGTGACCATATTGACCACGACCACCGGATTGTTTAATGTATTTACCTTCACAATCAGCGGTTCCACGGATAGTTTCTTTGTATTCGACTTGAGGAGCACCAACGTTAACTTGAACATTGAATTCTCTCTTCATACGGTCGACAATAATGTCTAAGTGTAATTCACCAACACCAGCGATAATTGTTTGTCCAGTTTCTGGATTAGTTCTAACGCGGAATGTTGGGTCTTCTTCAGCTAACTTTTGAAGGGCAATAGCCATTTTTTCTTGGTCAGCTTTTGTCTTAGGTTCGACAGCTTCTTCGATCACTGGATCTGGGAATTCCATCTTTTCTAAGATAATTTCATGTTTTTCATCACATAATGTGTCGCCAGTAATAGTATTTTTTAATCCTACTACTGCACCGATATCACCAGCGTGGAGTTCTTCCACTTCTTGACGGTGATTAGAGTGCATTAAGACGACACGAGCGATTCTTTCTTTTGTCCCTTTTGTACTATTTAAGACATAACTACCAGCTTTTAATACACCGCTATAAACACGGACATAAGCTAATCGACCGATGAATGGGTCAGTAGCGATCTTAAATGCTAATGCGCCAAGTGGGGCGTCATCGCTTGGTTCGCAAACTATTTCATTACCATTTTCATCAACGCCTTTAGCAGGTGGGATATCTAATGGGCTTGGTAAATAGTCTACAACACCATCTAATAATAATTGGATGTTCTTATTCTTATAAGCACTACCGCAGAAAACAGGGTGGAATTCACCAGTTAAAACTGCTTTTCTAATCGCGGCTTTTGTTTGTTCAACCGTAGGTTCTTGACCTTCTAAGACGAGCATTAAGATTTCTTCATCAAAGTTAGATAATGCTTCGAATAAGAGCATACGATGTTCTTCGACAGAATCAACTAAATCAGCAGGAATTTCTTCTTCATGAGGAGCTTCTGCTTTATCATGGTCATAAACCCATGCTTTCTTTTCAATAATGTCAACGCATCCTCTTAATGTTGATTCAATACCGATTGGAATTTGTACAGCCGCTGCATTTGCGCCTAAGCGTTCATGTAAGGAGCGGACGCACATATCGAAGTCAGCACCAATCGCGTCTAATTTATTGACGAAGACAATTCTAGGAACACCATATTTACTACCTTGCCTCCAAACTGTTTCTGTTTGTGGTTCAACACCGTTTTTACCATCTAAGACAGTGACAGCACCATCGAGAACACGGAGTGAACGTTCAACTTCAACAGTGAAGTCGACGTGCCCTGGAGTGTCGATAATGTTGATACGGTTACCTTTCCACATAGCAGTAGTTGCTGCGGAAGTAATTGTGATACCTCTTTCTTGTTCTTGTGCCATCCAGTCCATGGTTGCGGCACCTTCATGGGTTTCACCGATTTTATGAATCTTACCTGTAAAATATAAGATACGTTCTGTTGTCGTTGTTTTGCCGGCGTCGATGTGCGCCATAATTCCGATGTTACGGGTATGGGCTAATTCAAACTCACGTTTTGCCATAATCGTAACCTCAAATTACCAACGATAATGTGCATAAGCTTTGTTAGCTTCTGCCATTTTGTGAGTGTCTTCTCTTTTCTTCACGGAAGCACCTGTACCGTTTGCAGCGTCAATAATTTCGTTTGCGAGACGTTCTTCCATGCTTTTTTCATTTCTTAAACGAGAATAATTCACTAACCATCTAAGACCTAAAGTAACTTTACGATCTGGTGTCACTTCAGTTGGAACTTGGAAGTTAGAACCACCGACACGTTTCATTTTTAATTCCACTTCAGGCATGATGTTTGATAAAGCAGTACCGAAGACATCCATTGCTGGTTTACCGGTTTTTGCTTCAATTTTCTTGAAGGCGGAATAAAGAATGTTTTGAGCAGTTCCTTTTTTACCATCAAGCATAATTTTATTGATTAAACGAGTGACTAACTTGCTGTTGTAAATTGGATCTGGCAAGACGTCGCGTTTTGTTGCATTTCCTTTACGCATAATGTTTTCCTCCTATCAATTATTTGGACTCTTTTGGTCTCTTTGTACCATATAAGCTACGACCTTGACGACGAGCTTCAATACCGGCGCAGTCCAATGAACCACGAATAATGTGATATCTAACACCAGGTAAATCTTTAACACGGCCGCCTCTAATCATGACGGTTGAGTGTTCTTGTAAGTTGTGACCTTCGCCACCGATATAAGCGGTAACTTCATAGCCATTAGATAATCTAACACGAGCGTATTTTCTTAAAGCAGAGTTAGGTTTCTTAGGAGTCATAGTACCGACACGGGTGCAAACACCACGTTTTTGTGCCGCTGCTTGGTTTTTCTCTTTCTTTTGTAAAGAGTTCCATCTTGTTCCAAGTGCGGGAGCTTTAGACTTAAATGTCTTGCTTTGGCGGCCTTCACGAACTAATTGGTTAATGGTTGGCATATAAATGCTCCTTTCAAAATAGTTAAGTGTATTGTTCACACATAACCTGGTGTATCCATATCTTTCTTTAAAAAATGGACCATCTGGCCAGCGTAAAACTTTTTTACACGCGAATATATATTATATAAATGTGATAATCTTGGCAACAAAAAAATGAATTATTTTTTAATAAATATGTAGAACGTTTCCTGGTGTATCAATTATTTAGATTTCACCGTAATTGTAATGCCCTTATTCGTGACATTATTCACTTTGAATGTAAAAGGAATTATTTCATTGTTAGAAAACTGATAATTAACGAATTTCGTAATACCAAAATCATCATTACGGCGGAATAAAGTATCGTTAGAAGCGCACATTCCGTTAATAAAAGTATTGTTTCCACTACTTTCTAATAGATGGCATAAAACAGGATGGTTATTATTTGCTTGAGAATCTAATAATGTATTCGAGTATGCATAAGAAATAACGACGTTTTTATCTTTAATAATTTCTTCAATCTTAGGATCATCCGCTAAAGCGATTAATCCAGAACTATTCTCTTTAGCGAAGTATCCTAACCTCGCGTTAATATGATATATTCTTAAACCGTGGAAAGAAGGATAATCAAATATTCTTTTATTCCCGTATTTATCATAATAAGAGAAAGAATCATCAATGTCATTTAGTCCGGTCGGAGAAAAATATTCGAGCAATAAATATTCGCTATATGGAGTGTTGTTAAAATCACTCGCAGGCACTAAAAGACATTCACCACTTTCATTAAAAGATTTTAAGGTGATTTTAGTGTTAATACCCTTTTTTAATATTTTAGGACTAATCCAAGATAATAAATATTTGGAGAAAGGATTATGGTCACCAACATTATAATCCATCATGTCAAATCCCCCGGTCGGCTGATAATGGTAATCGGAAGCTAAACCTTGGGAATTAACATAATAATTAGTGTTGTAATAATCTTCTAAACCTAATAGATGTCCGGTTTCATGTAATAAATAATTTGTATTTACTTTTTTATGACCTTGATCAAGACATTCAATACTGGACCAAGAATAAATATTCGCATAAGGTGCGGTTAAATTATAATTAAATTCTTTTTCTTTAATCGAATACGAATAAGCCCAATATAAAGAGGAAGAATAATTTTCCGCTAATGGGGCGTCATATATTGCATATATCGCATCAATATAACCATCTTGATCTAAATCATATTTACTAAAATCGATTAAATTATTCTCTTTTAAATAATCAATTGCGCGCGAAACAATAATATTACTAGTAGAGGTGTAATTAGTGGATATATTTTTCCAATCGTTAATTTTGATATCAAGATGATACCAACTTGCCACTTCTCCTCCTAATAAGAATTGTCCATAACTAGACTTGTAATAATAAGAGGCGACCGATTCATATTCTGTAGTTTGTTCTTGTCCAAAAAAAGCATTTTGAATCAATGTTGTTTTTGCGTCTAAATTTGATTTATCACTATCGATAAAACTAATTGGTAAAACCAAAAGATTTTTCTTACCTTGCGTAGATAAATTATGACGTGGACGATTATTTTTTAAATCGTTAAAAACATCCCTTAAAGAATTAATGTCCTTAGTGGGATAATGGAGCACATCGTGATTTTTCTTTTGATAATAAATATCGTTATCATCATCTATACAAAGACTATCTTTGATATTTTGATCACCAAAAGGTAAAAAAGGATAAGGCCCTTGGTTACAACTAGTTAATAAGATAAAGGTAATCGGTAATAAAAAAACTTTTTTATTCATTAAGCATTATTTTACACAATTCATTCATGGAATTAAACGGCAAAAGAAAAGCGGTGGCTAGCACCGCTTATATGATTATGCTTTTTTAACAGTGATTTCGACAGTTTTATTGCCGTCAGCGTCTTCACCAAACGCACCGATATGGATAGAGAAACCGAAATCAACATCTTTTTCTCCACTTAAACCGTGCATCTTATAATTAGGGAATAAGCCATCAGCACCACCGAAAGTAGTATTTTCTTTAAATAATGCTTCGTTAGTGGCAGTGCCCATATATTTAATTGATTTACCAGTGGCTGGTAAGACTTCGATTAATTTATAAGTTGGGAAGCAAGAAGTAGAAGCAGTATTTGTACACGCTAAGGAGACATAATTGCCACTACCAGAGCTATTTGTGGAACCTGTAAAGCCGGTGAATTTATGTTCTCCCAAAGCAGAATTATAATCAAATGATCCTAATCTCGCGTCGACATGAGTGATACGAACACCGACTTCGCTATAATATTTTGGATAAGAGCCATTTAAATAACCTTGTTGGCTGTCTTTATATGCCACGCCTTCTGGTGTTAGTAATTCCAACATAATATATTGATCGAGGACTGTATTTTTATAATTTCCTTGCGTTGGAATAATTAAGAAGTCACCAGTAGTTGTAAACGAACGCAAAGTGATTTTGCCTGCACCAGTTGCAACATAAGGTGAAACCCAACCATAAAGCGCTTTACTCATCGCATTATGATCGCCGATGTTATAATCCATCATATCTAATGCGCCTAAACCTTCATAATCGTTACTACCATAATCGGTAATATAATAGTCAGGTAAGCCTAAGACGTGACCAAATTCGTGTGTCATCGTATGGGCATCTGGCTTGATGCTATTTGCAGTAATTTCTTCTTTTGTATAATAATTACCTTGGCCTTTTTCATAGAAGAAATTATAACTTGCCCAGAAAAAGCGGTTAATTCCTTCTAATTCTTTATTATATTTACCAAAAGCGTTTGGCACGCTCCAACAGAACGCCCACCATAATTCACCAGTTGTGGTAATTGGAGCGGTATAAATCATGATTAAACAATCGACAAAACCATCCTTATTTGCGTCGTATTGAGTCAAATCGATTTCATCGTAATGGGCACGGTAATAATCTTGGATTTTAATCGCCCATTTTTGTGACCATGAAGTTTCTGATTTTTGGATTTGCTTAGTGCTAACACCAGTATGGAATGTTGGACCGATATCACCAGTAACGTTACACATACCATAACTTGAAGAAGCATAATAACCGGATAAGGAATACCAGTCAGTTTCTCCTTCTCCACCAAACATAACTTTTCTTAATTCTTCTTTAAAACCAGCTTCACCATAAGGAACGGTACTTTCAATTGGAAAATCAGTAAAGTCAACAGGGATAACTAATGCGCGAACATCTTTAATCGCATATTTCTTTTGGGTGGTTTCTTTACCGTCAACTTCCACTTTTCTTGTATCAGTAGAATATTGAACACCAGCATGACCTTCACCATTTTTTAATAGGCTACGATAATTAGTTTCATATTCGTATTGATCAGCTAAAAAGATTTTGCTTTCTCTTCTACTACATCCGGCTAAAGATAAAAGCGAAACCACGCCGATGAAGAGAGTTTTAATTAATGATTTTTTCATATAATAACCTCTTATATCTAATTCCACCCGGTACACGAATTAGATAAATACTTTCTCCGGGTCAATGATGATAATGCTAAAAGATTACTCTATTATCTAATATAAGTCAATTTATTAGCATTTAGGATAAAGAAACCCCATCACCTGAGTGAAAGGGTTTCTATATTGTTATTTATTTGCTTTCGTCCGCTTTTTTAATCTTTTCATGAATGGCGTTAATCACGCGGTCATGCTCTTCGATGTAGCGGTCAGCAACTTCTTTCATCTTGTCTTCGACAGTGAAGCCTTGTAATAATGATTTTTCTTGATCATCGTTTAATAAGCCACGGCCAGCTGGAATTAAGTGACCAGTAATGACGTTTTCTTTTAAACCATGTAAGGAATCAGTCTTACCTTTAATCGCTGCGTCTGTTAACACTCTTGTTGTTTCTTGGAAGCTAGCAGCAGAGAGGAATGAATCGGTCTCTAATGCCGATTTAGTAATACCAAGGACAAGTGGAGCGAAAATAGCAGGACGTTTACCTTCTAATAAGACAGAATTGTTCTTTTCTGTGAAGGTATTTAAGCTCACACGAGTGCCAGCGAGCATATTTGTATCGCCAGCATCGAGGATAAAGACTTTACGGAGCATTTGTCTAACGATGACTTCGATGTGTTTATCACTAATACCAATGGATTGAGCGCTATAAACTTTATGAACTTCTTTTAAGATATATCTTTCGACTTTTGCCACATCAGATACTTCTAATAATTTCTTAGGATTAATCGCGCCTTCAGTAATCTTGTCACCATTACGCACCATATCACCAACTTTAACTCTTAAGTGAGCACCAAAGTTTGTTTCATGGTCTTGTGATTCGCGTTCATTTGTGACAGTGACGAGATAACAACCATTATTTTCTTTAATGGATGTAACTTTACCACAGATTTTAGAGATGACGGCTTCACCTTTAGGAGGGCGAGCTTCGAATAATTCTTGGACACGAGGTAAACCTTGAGTAATATCGCTACCAGCAACACCGCCAGTGTGGAATGTACGCATGGTTAATTGTGTACCAGGTTCACCGATTGATTGTGCGGCCATAACACCGACTGCTTCACCGATTTGTACTAAGCGACCTGTCGCTAAGTTACGACCATAACAGTGGACACAGACACCATCTTTAGTTTCGCAAGTTAATAAGCTTCTGATTTCGACTGATTTAATACCAGCGTTAACGATTTCTTTTGCTTTTGATTCGGAAATTAATGTATTAGCAGGAACGATAACTTCACCGGTGGTTGGATTAACAACATCACGCATAGAGAAACGTCCAACTAAACGATTTTCTAATTTCACGATCACAGTCTTACGAGCGCTATCATAGATTTCAGTGACGACAAAGCCATGATCAGTATGGCAGTCTTCTTCACGGATAATTACGTCTTGAGAGACATCCACTAATCTTCTAGTTAAATAACCAGAGTCAGCGGTCTTAATCGCAGTATCGGCACCACCTTTACGAGCACCGTGAGTGGCGATAAAGAATTCAGACACGGTCATACCTTCACGGAAACAACGTTTAACAGGTAATTCGATTGTTTCACCAGAAGTAGAACCCATCAAGCCTCTCATACCGGCTAATTGGAGAATATTGGAAATATTACCACGAGCACCGGAGTCAGACATCATGAAGATGGAATTGTAACGGTCGCGACCAACTTGTTGTTGTAAGTTGGCTTGAACTTGATCTTTCACGCCTTCCCAAACCGCGATAACTTGCTTATGTCTTTCACGGTCTGTTAATAAGCCCATGTTATAAAGTTCAGTTAATTGGGCGACTTTTTCATCACCAGCTTTTAAGATTTCTTCTTTACCTTCAACTGTATGAATGTCAGAGAAGGAAACGGTTAAGCCAGCAACTGTGGAATAATGGAAGCCTTGGTCTTTGATTTTATCAAGAACCGCGCTTGTTTTTGGATTACCATTACGGTCATATTGTTGGAAAATCGCGTGAATGATTTTCTTTAATGCCCCTTTACCAAATGGAGGGACTACTTTCACTTCTTTAGCGATAAATTCTCTCACATCGACACCTTTAGGTACGAATGTTAAAGTTGATTTATCACCTTTTAAAGATTTTTCATTTACATCATTTAAATATGGGAAGTCAGCAGGGAAAATGAGGTTGAAGATCACTTTACCGACAGTAGTAACAAGATAAGATCTATTTTCTTCTTCGGTGAAGTTAGTCTTTTTCATCGCACTACCGACAACAGCGATACGTGAATGTAAATGGACTTGTTTTGTTTGATAAGCGAGAAGAACATCATCAACACTGCGGAATAATTTACCTTCACTAGCAGCGTATAATTCATAACGTTCTGCTTCTTCTTCATCACCTCTAGCATGTAATTCTTGCGCTTTATTTAATAATTCTTGTTTTGTTTCTTCCATGGTGAGGTAATAGTTACCGATAACCATGTCTTGAGAAGGAGTAACGATAGGTTCACCGTCTTTTGGACCGAGAATATTGTTACTAGCAAGCATTAAATCTAAAGCTTCTTCTTGTGCCGCACGAGATAATGGGACGTGGACAGCCATCTGGTCACCATCGAAGTCAGCGTTGAATCCGGTACACACTAATGGGTGTAAACGAATCGCACGACCATCGACTAAGATTGGTTGGAAAGCTTGAATACCAAGTCTATGTAATGTTGGTGCACGGTTTAATAAGACTGGGTGTTTAGAAATGATTTCTTCCACGATGTCGAGGACGACGCTTTCATAACGATCGATAATTTTATCTGCTTGTCTATGCGCGTTTGCTTTTCCTCTTTTTAATAATTCACACGCGATAAATGGTCTTAATAATTGCACCGCCATTTCGCGAGGAAGACCACATTGATACATCTTTAAGAATGGACCAACGGCGATAACGGAACGACCGGAATAGTCGACACGTTTACCTAATAAATTTTGTCTGAAACGACCTTGTTTACCTTTTAAAGCACTGGATAAGCTCTTTAATGGACGTCCACCAGGACCTTGAACAGGTTTATTACGACGGCCGTTATCAATCAAGGCATCAACCGCTTCTTGTAACATACGTTTTTCGTTCATGAGCATGACTTGAGGAGCGTTGATATCCATCAATCTCTTTAAACGATTGTTACGATAAATGACACGACGATATAAATCGTTTAAGTCACTTGTAGCAAATCTACCACCATCGAGAGCGAGCATTGGACGTAAATCAGGTGGGATGACTGGAACGACGTCTAAGACCATCCATTCTGGTTTATTCTTGCTATTTCTGAAAGCTTCGATGACTTCAAGACGTTTTGTGTATTTTAAGCGATTTGTTTCATTCGCGTCTTTCATTAATAAAGCGATTTCATCTGCTTCAGCTTTTAAATCGATTTCGCTTAATAAACGTTTAATCGCATAAGCACCTTCGGAGAATTCACTACCGCAATAACGATCGACGAAACTTGAAACGGTTTCAAAGTCAAAGATTTCAGAAGTGTTTTGTAAGGATTCAAGAATTCTTTCACTTTCTAAATATGCTTCTGTACCAGGAATTAATCCCCATTCTTCACCGTGTTCTTGAATTTCTTTAACGACTGGAATAAATACTTCACGGCCATTTCTTTCATTGATGAATTCACGGTTTTTTAAGATTTTAGAACGTCCATTATTTAAGCAGATATGGGCTGCAAAATATGTGACTTCTTCTAATTGTTTTGGTGGGATACCTAATAATAAGCTAATGCGGCTTGGGATACCTTTTAAATACCAAATATGGGTACATGGGCTATTTAATTCAATATAGCCCATTCTTTCACGACGAACTTCTTTAGTGGTGACTTCGACGTGACATTTTTCACACACCATACCGGCGTATCTAATACGTTTATAACGACCGCAGTGACATTCATAGTCTTTTGCAGGACCAAAGATTTTTTCACAATATAAACCATCTGGTTCAGGCTTTTGACTACGATAGTTAATAGTTTCTTGTTTAGTCACTTCACCATGTGACCAACTTCTAATTGTTTCTGGGGAGGCTAGTCCGACTTGGATTGCCGCTAATTTTTTGACATCAAACATCGTTATTTCCTCCTATTATTCTTCGTTACCGAAACTTAATCCAGTCATCGAAACTTCTTCTTGATCAACGACTGATTCGTCGGCATTTTCACCAACTAAATTACGGATGGAAGAATTGATCTTTCTTTCTTCTTTATCGTTTTCTTTAGCTAATGCATCCATATCAATGGAATTACCTTCTTTATCTAATAAAGTAACATCCATTGCTAAGGCTTGTAATTCTTTTACGAGGACGCGGAATGCTTCTGGCATACCTGGTTTTGGTAATGGTTGACCTTTGATAATTGCCTCGTAAGTTTTTCTACGACCGACACGGTCATCGGATTTAATGGTGATAATTTCTTGTAAGATGTGGGCGGCACCATAAGCTTCGAGAGCCCAAACTTCCATTTCACCAAATCTCTGACCACCATTTTGTGCTTTACCACCTAAAGGTTGTTGTGTAACAAGAGAATATGGACCTGTTGCACGAGCGTGTAATTTGTCATCGACCATGTGGACGAGTTTAATCATATACATCACACCAACGGTAATTCTGCCATCAAAACGATCACCGGTTGTGCCATCATATAAGACTGTTTTGCCATCTTTATCCATCTTGGCTTTTTCCATTAAATCATAGATTTCTTCGTTGGTAATACCATCGAAAACTGGAGTGGCAATCTTATAGCCAAGTTTCTTTAATGCCATACCGAGGTGAACTTCGAGAATTTGACCGATGTTCATACGGGAAGGGACGCCTAATGGGTTAAGCATGATATCCACTGGAGTGCCGTCAGGTAAGAATGGCATATCAGCGACTGGTAAGATTCTAGAGATAACACCTTTGTTACCGTGACGACCAGACATCTTATCACCTTCAGAAATTTTTCTCTTTTGGACGATATAGACGCGGACGACTTCATTGACTCCTGGAGGAAGTTCAATGTCTTTATTCTTGCCATCGCGTTTGAAGATCTTCACGTCGAGGACAATACCAGCACCACCGTGAGGGACACGTAATGATGCATCTTTGCCTTCATTAGCTTTTTCATGGAAGATCGCTTTTAATAATTTTTGATCTGGAGTAGGTTCGCTTGCACCTTTAGGTGTAACTTTACCAACAAGGATATCGCCTTCTTTCACTTCACTACCAGGAATGATAATGCCGCGTTCGTCTAAGAATGCCTTTGCTGCTTCAGAAACGTTAGGAATATCTCTTGTGATTTCTTCATCACCTAAGATTGGGACGGTTCTACTTTCTAATTCATATTTTTCAATATGAACTGATGTATATACATCATCTTTTACTAAACGTTCAGACATGATAACTGCGTCTTCGTAGTTATAACCATTCCATGTCATGAAGGCGATTGTGACGTTTTGACCTAAGGCTAAGTCACCATTTTGCATAGCAGGACCATCAGCGATGATTTGTCCGCGTTTGACATGTTGACCAACTTTAACAATGGATTTTTGGTTAATACATGTACCGTTATTTGAACGTTCAAATTTTTGTAATTGATAAATGGTTGGAATCTTACTTTCATCGCCGATAATACGAATTGTACGGCTATCAGTGTATTCCACTACACCATCTTCACTTGCGACAACCGCTAAACCGGAGTCACGTGCGACTTGGTGTTCAAGACCAGTGCCGACAAATGGGGCTTGTGGTCTAAGTAATGGGAGTGCTTGACGTTGCATGTTAGAACCCATCAAAGCACGCATTGTATCGTCGTTTTCTAAGAAGGGAATGCTACCGGCAGCAATAGAGACGATTTGTTTTGGACTAACGTCGACAAATTCGACATCGTCTTTGTCCGCCATAATGTTTTCACCTTTATGACGAGCAACAACACGTTCATCGAGGATTTCGCCATCTTCGCCTAAGTTAATATTCGCTTCAGCGATGACTTTATCCCATTCTTCATCTGCAGATAAATAAACTGAATCTTCTGCTTTGGATAAGACGATTGGTTTACCATCTTTCTTTACGACTTTACGATATGGAGTTTCAATAAAACCATATTTATTAATTTTTGCGTATGAAGCAAGGTTATTAATTAAACCGATGTTTTGACCTTCAGGTGTTTCAATTGGACAAATACGACCATAGTGAGAAACGTGAACGTCACGAACTTCAGTAGAAGCACGGTCACGGGTTAAACCACCAGGACCTAATGCTGATAATCTTCTCTTGTTGGTCAATTCAGCAAGAGGGTTTGTTTGATCCATGAATTGGGAAAGAGGTGAAGAAGCAAAGAATTCTCTAATCGCCGCTTTTAATGGACGAGGATTAATTAATGCTTTTGGCTTCACATTACCTAAATCGGAAATGGACATTTTTTGTTGTACTGTTTTAGCCATTTTCACTAAGCCAGTACGGAATTGATTTTGTAATAATTCTCCGACACAACGAATACGACGGTTGCCTAAATGGTCGATATCATCAGTACCGCCAAAGCCATCGAGAATGTTGATGAAATAGGAGAATACAGCAACCATATCACTAATAGTGACGTGTGAAGAAGTGGAATTTAGGTTAGTACCAACAATGTTGCACACTTTGTCTTTTTTATCGCTGTTATAGACTTTGACAATGTTGACAACACCATCTGTATCTAAACGTGTATTGATGCTTAAATTATGAGTGTGTGCTCCATTTTCAAAGAACATCTCACTTCTTAAATTTTCGACATCTTCTGCACTTAATTGTGTGCCTTTAACGAATCGGATTTCTCCATTCGCATCCACTAAATTTTCTGCTAAGATACGGCCAGCAAGACGATTATAAATGCCTAACTTCTTAATATATTTATAACGTCCCGCGCGACCTAAGTCATAGCGTTTGTCATCAAAGAATTGTAGGGCTAAGAAGTTAACAGAACCTTCTTCTGTCACTGGTTCGCCTGGTTTCATCTTTTTGAAGATGTCTAATAAAGCACCTTTAGAATTCTTCACTTTTGGATCATTATCTTTAGCTAATGTAGTAACTAAAGCTTCATTATTGCCAAATAAGGAAAGAATATCTTCATCACTTTCAATGCCTAACGCTCTTAAAAGCAATGTTGCGTGCATTTTTCTTTGACGATTAATACGGACACTTAAAATGTCGTTTTTGTCGTTTTCAAATTGTAACCAAGTGCCACGAGAAGGAATTAAGTCAGCACCACAGAGGTCTTTACCTGTCTTACTGTCTTTTCTTAAATAAGCACCTGGAGAACGGACTAATTGCGAAACGATAACTCTTTCAGCACCGTTAATGATGAATGTGCCACTGTTAGTCATTAATGGGAATTCACCCATATAGACTTTATTGTCTTCGGTAATTTCACCATTTTCTCTTGTTAATCGTAATTTGACATAGATCGGTGCACTATAAGTGAGATCTTGACTCTTACAATCGAGGAAAGAGTGTTTTGGTTCGCCGAAGTACATGGACACATAATCTAAAGAAATGGTGTTTGAATAGTTTGTAATCGGGAAGGATTCTTTGAAAACTTCATCAAGGCCTTTTTCTTTAAATTCGGCATAAGACTTTGTTTGAATTTCCACTAGGTTAGGGAGAGGTAATTCACCGCTAATCTTGGAATAATCAACACGGTCATTATTCAATCTTTTTAGTTTTTCAATATCTCTTGTCATTGAAATGGCTCCTTCAATCTAAAAATTTACTTTGCTCATAAATATCCTTTGCTGAGTAATTGACTTATGATACCTAGCAAAGAATAATGAGCCGCCATCAATTGAAGTTGTTTCTTCTTTTTCTACCACCAGCAATGTATCAATAACATTGCGGTATTAAAGATTCACAACAATTGAATCATTTGTCCTTCATTTTCTTTTGTCACTATGAAGGGAGGTGACTCGTTGCCTCATACACAGCGCGTTCGCGTGTGTTTAAATTAATAAAGCAAGATAACTTGCCATATATATAAAAACTTTAGGCACAAAGTTCTATATTTTTTGTTCATCCGAGTAGAGGTAGGGAGGGGCAAAAAGCCCAATTCTCCCCCTCATATTCTACGGATTAGTTAGAGTGACGCTTGTTGCTTTGACGCCAGCGATAAGCTCCACTAATCAAGAAGTAAAATTAATTATTTAACTTCGACTTCAGCACCAGCAGCTTCTAAAGCTTTCTTGTGTTCTTCAGCTTCAACTGGTGAGATGTGTTCTTTAACTGCAACTGGAGCAGCATCGACTAATTTCTTAGCATCCATTAAGCCTAAGCCAGTGATTGCTTGGACAGCTTTGATGACTGGGACTTTGGATTGGCCAGCACTCTTTAAGAATAAAGAGACTTCTGTTGGGCCAGCAGCTGGACCTTCTTCTTCAGCAGGAGCAGCAGCAGCTGCAACTGGAGCAGCAGCAGTGACACCGAATTCTTCTTCGACTGCTTTGACTAATTCGTTTAATTCAACCACTGTCATTTCTTTTAATGCAGCGATGATTTCTTCATTTGTTAATTTTGCCATTTTCTTTTCCTCCTAATTGGCGTTATTTTGCATCCGCCACAGCTTTAACTGCGCAAGCAAATTGGCGGACAGGTGCTTGTAAGCACGATAAGAACATGGAAATGAGACCGTCTCTTCCTGGAAGTTTTGCCACTTCTTTTACTTTGTCAGCATCAGCGAATTTACCTTCGATGACACCACCTTTGATTTGAAGAGATTCTCCTAATCTTTTCGCATACTTAGCAATGATTTTTGGACCATTGATAACATCTTTTGAGAAGATGACAGCGTTAGGACCTACTAAAATCTCGTTTAAGCCAGCATAACCAAGTTTTTCACCAGCACGTTCGACTAAAGAATTTTTGTAAACGCATAATTCACAATCTTCTTTGCGTAATGCACGACGAATTTCTTGAAGTTTAGTCACAGTTAAACCTTTGTATTGAGCAACAACGATAGAACTGCTTTCTTGCGCTTTAGCGACGATTTCGTTCACTAAGTTTTGTTTTGCTTCTAAGATAGTTTGATTCATATTCTTGACCTCCTTTTCTTTTGTTTGTTTGAGGCTCCAATATACTTGAGTATTTAGAAATATTTTCTATGCCTCGGTAACATTATTAAGACTACTTTGTCCGTTACTGTCTACGGTATATTGAAATCTGAATTAATTATCGACCGTTGAATGTGAAGTTCACTGAAGGACCCATGGTCGTATGGATGACTGCAGTTTTGATGTAATTGCCTTTAACAGCTGCAGGACGTGCTTTTAATACTGCTTCACAAACAGCGTTTAAATTGTCTACAACTTTAGCATCTTCGAATGAGCAGCGAGCGATAGAGATGTGCATATTTGCTTCTTTATCAACACGGTATTCGACTTTACCAGCTTTGATTTCTTTAATAGCTCTTGCCACATCAGGTGCAACAGTGCCAGCTTTAGGGTTTGGCATTAAGCCTTTAGGACCTAAAATTCTTGCGACTTTACCAATCATACCCATCATGTTAGGTGTAGCAACGATAACATCGTAAGCGAACCAGTTTTCATGTTGGATCTTTTCGATCATTTCTGCACCACCGACGAAATCAGCACCGGCAGCTTTTGCTTCTTCAACTTTGTCAGTAATTGCTAAGACAACTTTAGTCTTACCATTACCATGTGGAAGGACGAGAGTACCTCTGACTTGTTGATCAGCTTGTTTTGGATCGACATTGAGTTTGAATGAAACATCGATAGTTGCGTCAAATTTTACTGTGGATGTTTCTTTGACTAATTTGACAGCTTCTTCAATTGTGTAGAGCTTGTCTGCATCAACTTTTGCTAAAGCGGCAACATATTTCTTACCCTTTTTCATATTGATTCTCCTTAGTCTTTCACGGTAATGCCCATATTAAGAGCAGAACCTTCTACGACTTTCATAGCAGCATCAAT
>JAXERM010000072.1:0-37252 GCA_034116505.1 Bacilli bacterium | reverse complement strand
ACATGTTTTATTTTCAAAATAAAAACAATAGTCAAAAATAAGTTTGTATGTTATCATATATCCCCATGGAATTAGATTTTAACTCTCAAATCGATGGATATGAGGAATATGAAGAAATTTATTTTTCGCTTCTAAAGAAAGCGATAGATCATCTTCATTTATTTTTTGATCCGATTGTCAGTGTCACTTTTGTCGACAATGAATTTATTCATAATTTGAATAATCAATACCGTCATATCGATCGCCCAACAGATGTTATTTCCTTCGCTTTCTTAGATAATGAAGAAAACAAAGAACAATTATTGCATGGGCATGGACCTGTTTGCTTAGGTGATATTTATATCAGTGTTGATAAAGCAATCGCACAAGCAAACGAATATGGCCATTCATTAAAGAGGGAATTATCTTTCTTATTCATTCACGGATTATTGCATTTATTAGGCTATGATCACATGAATGAAGAAGACGAAAAAATTATGTTCGCACTTCAAGATGAGATATTACCTAAGGAGGAGAAAAACTAATGACGAAAGAAGAATTAATCTTAAAAGCAAAAGAAGCGCGTGAATTATCTTATTCACCATATTCACATTTTGCAGTCGGAGCCGCTTTATTAACTAAAGACAACGAAGTATTTATGGGCGCGAACGTTGAGAATTCTTCCTATCCTTTAAGCATGTGTGCAGAAAGAAATGCATTATATAATGCATATATGCACGGAAAGAAAAAAGATGACTTCGTCGCTTTAGCTCTGATCGCTGATACAGAACTACCTTGTTCTCCTTGTGGCGCTTGTCGACAAGTCCTCAGTGAATTATTCCCAAAAAACACTCCGATTATCCTCGCAAACTTGAAAGGGGACACTAAAGAATGCACAGTGGAAGAATTATTACCATTTGCCTTCTCAGATAGTGATTTACAATAATGAAATCCGGTTTTGTTAGTATTCTTGGCCGACCAAACGTCGGTAAATCCACTCTTTTAAATGCGATATTGAATCATAAAATTAGTATCGTGACAGATAAATCACAAACAACCAGAAATAATATTAAAGGAATTTATAACGAAGAAGATTTACAAATAGTTTTCGTTGACACTCCTGGAATTCATAAGCCAAAACAACGCCTCGGTTTAGAGATGAACAATATGGCGTTTTCCGCTGCACATGAAGTAGACGCGAATATTTTAGTAGTGGATGCATCTTTACCTTTTGGAGCGGGTGATGAATATTTAATCAATCATTTAGATATCCATAACAATAATTTAATTATTGTTTTTAATAAAATTGATCAAGCTCGCTTAGATAAAGTCTTAGCGTTAAAAGAAACATATCGCTTAACTTTTCCAAAAGCTATCATGATTGATACAGTAGCCTTAACGCGTTTTAATGTCGATGAAATCATTAAGCAATTGAGGATGATATTACCAGAAGGTCCAGCTTATTACGAAACAAGCAATATCACTGATAAAGATGAAGTATTCCAAATTAAAGAAATTATCCGTGAAAAGATTTTAACCACTCTTCGTGATGAAGTTCCTCACGCGATTGCTATATATATCAACAATATCGAATGGGAAGAAAAACCAGTGCATATTCAAGCCACAATTATCGTGGAAAAAGACAGTCAAAAAGGGATTGTTATAGGAGCAAAAGGGAAAAAGATTAAAGAAATTGGTATCAAAGCTAGAAAAGATATTGAGAATTATTTACATCAACATGTTTTCTTAGAATTATTTGTCAAAGTACAAGCTGATTGGCGAAATGACGACAAATTATTAAAAACATACGGTTATAAAAAAGAAAAAGAATGATCGTAATTACTTTATCAATCACACAATATAAAGAAAAAGATGCGATTGTCTCTGCGGTGTCAGAAGATGGTTTTTTAACCTTTTTAGCCAAAGGAGTTTACGATCAAAAAAGCGCAAATTTTGTCATAAATAATCTTCTCACAGTTTTTGATATTAATTTAAGAGAAGGTAATTATAAATATCCAATATTAAAATCCGCTAAATTGTTATATTCTCCGATAAAAAAGATCGATGATATATGTCTATTAGGAAGTGTTTCTTTAATCTTGGAAATGACTAATAAGTTATTAGAAGATGAAGAAAAAGGACAAATATATAACGATTTATCACAATTATTGAATAATTTTGATGATGAAAATGATCGTTATTATCGGATGCTAATTTATTTCGCAAAAATATTAAAGATCAGCGGTTATAATTTTGAAGTAAACTGCTGTATTAACTGTCATACAAAGACCAATATTTTTGATTTTAGTACCTTCGATGGTGGTTTTTTATGCAAGGATTGTTTTAAAAGCAACAATCGTAGTGGATTAACCCACCAACAGATGTTTTTGTTAAGGGATGCCTTCAACGCAAAAGATGTTAATTCAATAAGCCAATACAATACATCTTCCGATTGTTTAGTTTTATTTAATTTCTTCAACCTTTTTATTAACGATAATTTAGGAATCAATCTCAAAAGCCTTTCTTTATTAAGAAAATAATAAAAAAGTTCACTCATAGTGTCTTGACACGAAATACCCTGTCATATAAAATATGAGGGTGTTTTAGTTTTTAACTAAGAAAGGAGATAAGGTTCATATAGAGCCGATCTAATCATGAGTAAATTTGATTTTGAAAAAGTAACTAACCATTTTGTCGTCAGTGGTTTCTATTTTCCAGGCAGTGAAATCTATGGTGGATTGTCCAATACTTGGGATTACGGTCCATTAGGAAGCGAAGTGAAGCAAAATATTCGTAAAATGTGGTGGAAAAAATTCGTGCAAGAATGTCCAACTAATGTTGGAATTGACGCCGCAATTTTGATGAACCCAAAAGTATGGGAAGCAACAGGACACGTCGCAACATTCAACGATCCATTAATCGACTGCAAAAACTGTAAACAAAGATTTAGAGCTGATCAATTAATTGAACAAGAATATCCTGACGCAAATGTCACTAGTATGACAAATGAACAAATGATGAATTTTATTAGAGAAAATCATGTCAAATGTCCAAATTGTGGCAAAGAAAATTTCACTGATATTCGTCAATTCAATATGATGTTTAAAACTCATATCGGTGTAACAGAAGATAGTAAATCTGTTGTTTATTTACGTCCTGAAACAGCACAGGGTATGTTTGTGAATTTCAAAAATGTACTACGTACAACAAGAAAGAAATTACCAGTTGGTATTTGTAATGTCGGTCGTGCTTTCCGTAATGAAATCACTCCTGGGCAAATGACATTCCGTACACGTGAATTCGATCAAATGGAAATGGAATTCTTCTGCAAACCAGGTGAAGACTTAAAATGGTTTGATTATTGGAAACAATATTGTTTAGATTTCATTTCTACTTTAGGCATTAAACAAGAAGATTTACGCTACCGCGATCACGACCCAGAAGAATTAGCGTTCTATTCTAAAGCTACTACCGATATTGAATATCGTTTCCCATTTGGTTGGGGTGAAGTTTGGGGCATCGCTGACCGTACAGATTACGATTTAAAACGTCATATGGCCTATAGTGGTGAATCTTTAGAATATTTAGACCCAGAAACAAACGAAAGATATGTTCCATATTGTATCGAACCTTCTGTCGGTCTTGACCGTTTAGTATTAATGTCATTATGCAATGCATATGATGAAGAAAAAGTGGGCGAAAATGATACGAGAATCGTCATGCATTTATCACCAGCAATCGCTACTTATAAAGCAGCGGTCTTACCTTTAAGTAAAAAATTAGAAGAGAAAGCGCGTGAAGTCGAAAATATTCTCTCTAAATATATGAATGTCATCTATGATGAAACCGGTTCAATCGGTAAACGTTATAGAAGACAAGACGCAATCGGTACACCATATTGTGTGACAATCGACTTTAACACTTTGGAAGACAATAGTGTAACTATTAGAGATCGTGATACAATGCAACAAATCCGTTTGCCAATTACTGAATTAGTTAAATACCTTTCAGTTAAAATCTTTTATTAATAAAAATGGAATTTGATAACGAATTAGTCAATTTAGTCTTACAAAACGCAGATATAGTGAAGATTATATCTTCCTATTTAGATGTGCAGAAAAAAGGTCGGGGATATTGGGCAGTTTGTCCATTCCATGATGATAGCAAGCCTTCATTAAGCATCTCGCCAGAGAAAAAGATTTTTAAATGTTTTGCTTGCGGCACAAGCGGTAATGCGATTACTTTTGTTCAAAAATATGAACATATTCCATTTATGGAAGCGATGCGAAAAGTAGCAGAAATGAGTGGTTTTGATGATCCGCGTTTGCACAAAAACATCAAGCCTAAAGTGGTTGATTCCAAAAAAGATACATTATTAAAATGTATCAAAGATTTAACTGATTATTATCAATACGCACTTAATACCCAAGAAGGGCAAGAAGGATTAAATTATTTATCTTCCCGCAATTTAAATGAAAAGATTCGTGACAAATTTTTGCTAGGTTACGCTTTCAAAAACGGAGCTAACACAATTAAATATTTACAAAATAAAGGTCACACTATTCAAACAATTGAACAAATTGGTATTTTGACATTTGTAAATGGTCAACCAAATGACATCAACCGCGGAAGAGTAATATTTCCTTTATTTGATAGCGAAGGTCATCCAGTCGGATATAGTGCTAGACGTTTAAGAGATAGTGATGAAGCAAAATATGTTAATTCACCTGATACATATTTATTCAAAAAATCTTCGATTTTATATAATTACCACAACGCTAAAAATAAAGCACCACAAGCGAAATATGTCTATGTCTTAGAAGGCTTTATGGATGTATACGCCTTAGAAAGAATTGGTGAAGAAAGCGCAGTGGCGTTAATGGGAACGGCCTTTACGGACGAACATATCGCTTTATTACGCAAATTAAATGTTGAAATACGCCTTTGTTTAGATGGCGATTTAGCGGGTCAAAAAGCGATGATGGATATCGCCAAAAAATTAATCAAAGCCGGGTTGACATTTAGAATTGTCGATAATCAAAATTCGCCAAAAGACCCAGATGAAATACTTAATCAAGATGGTGAAGGAGCGTTAAGAACTTATTTAAATAAGTTAATCAATCATATTGACTTTGCATTGAATTATTATCAAAACACTAATCCTTTGCAAAATATCGAACAAAAGAAGGCATTGTTAAAAGAATTTATTCCAATATTAGTTAATATCAAAGACGCTTTAGAATTAGATTTTTATGTGAGGCGGTTATCAAGTGTTACTAGTTTCTCAATTGAAGCGATTAACAATTTGGTAAAAGACGCGAAGAAAAATCAAAAACAAGTCGTCAAAGAGAATAATAATTATGAGGAAGTAATCAATAATTTCCATCCAGAAAAGAAAGTATTGCGTCGACTGGAATTAGCAGAAAGGGAACTGCTTTATCAAATGATAAATAATGACGCTGCGATCTATTTTTATGAAGAAAAAAGCGATGGCTTCTATAACGAAATATATCGAGCAATCGCCAATTATTTGGTAGATTACGCCAAAGAGAAACGAAATATCAATGTTTATGAACTAATTTCTAATATTGAAATGAGCGACATTGATAACAAACAGCAACTGATTGATGAATTGACTAATTTGTCATTAGAAAAGACGCATCCGAACATATGTTCGCCAGAATTATTGTCAAATCTATTAGAATCAATCAGTGAAGAAAAAGAAAAAATATTTGAAAAAGATACATTAGATTTATCGCTTCAAGGGAAAAGCGATTTGGAAAAAGCTCGTATCATCGCGGAATATAATCGCCGCAAAATGAAAAAGCTCAATAAATAGTAGGGGAGGAATGATGTATGTCAAAACCAGCAAAAACAAAGAAAGCAAATTTTAGCAAAGAAGAATTAAAAACTTTGCACCAAATCGAACAGGACCTCGTTAAAAAATATAAAAGTGAGGGCCAAATCGATCAAAGTGTCATTTTTGATGCTTTAGCAGAATATGAATTAGATGATGCCGCAATCGATGAATTAGTGGAATATTTCCCTGCTCACGGTATCAAAGTTATTTCTGATGACGAAGATTTCGATGATGAAGAAGAGGAAGAAGAAGATTTCGAAAAAGAACCATTAGAAGATGACGAAGATCGTTTCTTAGATGACGATTTCAGTGATAACGACGATGATAATGGAGAAAATATCGAAGATATTGACTTTAATGTTACTGGCGAAGTCAAAGTTAACGATTCGGTAAAAATGTATTTAAAAGAAATTGGTAAATATAATTTATTAAGTGCAGAAGAAGAACAAGATTTAGCACAAAAAATTATTGCCGGTGATAAAAAAGCAAAAGAAAAATTGATCAACTGTAATTTACGTTTAGTTGTCAATATCGCTAAACATTATGTTGGACGAGGAATGCTTTTCCTTGATTTAATCCAAGAAGGCAACCTCGGATTAATGAAAGCGGTCGATAAATTCGACTACACAAAAGGATTTAAATTCTCAACATATGCAACATGGTGGATCAAACAAGCAATTTCCCGTGCTATTGCTGATCAAGCTCGTACAATTCGTATTCCCGTTCACATGGTGGAAACAATCAATAAAATCACCAAGATTCAACGCCAATTAGTGCAAGAGTTAGGTCGTGAACCAACTGCAGAAGAAATTAGCGACGCAATGGGTGGAGAATTGACCGCAAAACGAATTAGAGAAATTCAAAGAATCTCTTTAGAACCTGTTTCATTAGAAACTCCAATCGGGGAAGAAGATGATTCACATTTAGGCGATTTTATCGAAGATAAAGAAGCAGAATCTCCAGTTGATTACACAACTAGAGTGTTATTAAAAGAAAAATTAGATGAATTAATCAATAATGACCTAAAACCAAGAGAAGCATTAGTGATTAAAATGCGTTATGGTTTAGATGGCTATACACCAAAAACATTAGAAGAAGTCGGTAAAGAATTTAACCGAACAAGAGAAAGAGTGAGACAAATCGAAGCTCGTGCTTTAAGTAAATTATCTCATCAAACACGTTTAAGACAATTAGGCGACTATAAAGAAAAAATCTAATTAATCGTTTTTAATGTAGAAGGAACTCATGACGAATAAAGTTGAAAAAATCTCTATCGATAATTTAAAAACATTAGAAGAAATTGAACAGCAATTATATAAGAAATATCAACACGAAAAAGAAATTAACCAAAGTGTGATTTTCGATGTCTTAGCTGATTATGAATTAGGGGATGAAGAAATCGAGAAATTGATGGCCTTTTTCCCTACTCACGGTATTAAAGTTATTTCTGATGAAGAAGAATTCGATGTAGAAGAGGAAGAATTTGACGAATCAAAACTAAAAGAAAACGATGACATCGATTCTATCGATGATTTTGAGGATGAGGAATTAGATGAGGAAGAGAATTTTGAATATTCCCTCAGCGATATTAAAGTCAATGATTCCGTTAAACTTTATTACAATGAAATCCGTAAATATAAATTATTAACTGCTGCTGAAGAAAGAGATTTAGCTAAAAAAGCAGTAGAAGGTGATTCAGCCGCAAAACAAAAATTAATTAACTGCAATTTGCGTTTAGTAATCAACACCGCAAAAAAACATCTCGGAAGAGGTATGCCAATTCTTGATTTAATTCAAGAAGGTAATATTGGACTAATGAAAGCGGTGGAAAAATTTGATTACACAAAAGGATTTAAGTTTTCAACTTACGCGACATGGTGGATTAAACAAGCGATTAATCGAGCAATCGCTGACCACGCTCGCACAATTCGTATTCCTGTTCATATGGTCGAAACCATTACTGCAGTTAATAAAGTGCAACGCCAATTAGTGCAAGATTTAGGACGTGATCCAACAATGGAAGAAATCGCAAAAGAAATGGGTGGAGATTGCACTGCAAAAGATATTGCCGCTATTTTCCAAATGGCGTACGATCCCCTTTCTTTACAAGCTCCTGTCAGCGATGAAAAAGATTCTTGTTTTGGTGATTTTATCGAAGATAAAGAAACAGAATCTCCCGTAGATTACACCACTAGAAAACTGTTAAAAGAAAGACTAGATGAAATTATGGCCGAAGTATTAACTCCACGCGAAGCGTTAGTAATCAAAATGCGTTATGGTTTAGATGGTTATACACCAAAAACATTAGAAGAGGTCGGTAAAGAATTTAACCGAACAAGAGAAAGAATTCGCCAAATCGAATCAAACGCTCTCCATAAACTTCAACATCAAAATCGTTTAAAACAATTAGGCGACTATAAGGAAATTTGATCATGAAATTATCTAAACGTTTACAAACTATATATGATATGGTACCAAAAGGATTGGCGGCTGATGTCGGAGCTGATCATGGGAAATTAATAATTTCCTTATTTAAAAACGGAATCATCGAAAAAGGTTACGCGATTGAAAATAAACAAGGTCCTTATCAAAGATTAGTGCAAGCCATAAAAGAAGAAGGGGTCATCGACAATATCATTCCGTTATTAAGCGATGGAATTAGAGATATTCCGGATTATGTCCATACAGTAATTATTGCGGGAATGGGTGGAGATAATATCTTAAAAATATTAAAGGATTCACCAAGACAATGCGCACAAATCCATACTTTAATTATTGATGCTCATTCTTCGATTCCAAAATTAAGAAAAGAAATATCAGAATTAGGTTTTGTCATCGCCGATGAAAAGATGGTTTTAGAAGAAGATAAATATTACGAGATCATCAAATTCATCCGTTCTGATATCGCATTTTATGGTGATAAAGATATCGAATTTGGACCGATATTAAGAAATGAAAAAAGTGCGACATTTAAACAAAAATATGAAAATAGGCTCAAGGAGATTGATTATTTATTAGGCAATAATAATCTTCCCCAAAATAGAATTGATGCTTTAAATGATGAAAAAAAGAGGATTAAAGGCATTTTATGATTAAAACTGATACTTTGCTGAACAAATTAGCGAAAAGATTCCCAAAAAGAATAGCGAAAAAACATCACGATTTTGTTGGTTTAATGACTGGCAAAAAGCCAGAACAAGTACACAAAATTTTTCTTTGTTTAGATTTAGACTACGAGATCTTACCTAAGGTAAAAGAAGAAAAACCCGATATGATTATCACCCACCATCCTTTTATTTATGGTACAAAATATCGCGTGTTTAAATACTCTTTGTTGAAAAAAGCTTTATGCGAAGAAATCGATCGTTTAGGTATCCCGGTTTATAGCTTCCATACAAATTTTGATGAAGGTCGTGGAGGCATGAACGACTCTTTGGCGGAAAGATTAGGATTAATTAATATCTATGCTCCAGAAAAAGAACCGATGATGCGCATCGGTGAATTAAAAGAAGAAATGGATGTGATGACGTTTGCTAAATTTGCCAAAGATCGTTTTAATGTCGATTATTCATTATTGGTAAATAATGGTTCTAATATAGTTAAAAAAGTCGGTGTTATCGGTGGAGCAGGAAGTAGAATGTTTGAGACCGCAAAAGAAGAAGGATGCGATATTTTCATTTCTGGTGATGCACCTCATCATATTCGCCGAGAAATCGTCAATCAAAATTATAATTATCTCGATATGCCTCATGAGATTGAGAAAATATTCATGGAAGCGATGAAAAAACATTTATTAGCGATTGATCCAACACTAGAAATAATCGCGATAGATCACGAAAAATTACCAAAAGTAATTATCTAATAATTAATTAAGAAATCATAAATAGCCATAATGATTTTATCAGGAGTAGAAGCTCCGCTAGATAAAACAAGGCTATTTTTATTTTCTAAAAACGATAAAGGCAATTCTTCTAAAGAAGAAACCATAATCGAATCGATTTCGGGATGAATTTTTTGCGCTATTTCGTATAGACGTTTAGAATTGCTGCTTTTTTGATCGCCAATTATAATCACGCCATCAACATTTTCTTTATTAAGATTAATAATGGCGTCCTGTCTTAAACGAGTCGAACTACAAATCTCGTCAGCGATAATAGCGTGAGGAAAATAAGATAAAATCTCTTGATGGATGTCTTTTAAATCTAAAATATTCAATGTTGTTTGATTAATCACAAAGATTTTTTCATCTTTAGCAAATTGGTTATTTTTTAGTATATTTTTAGTATATAATATCACTTTCTTAGAAAGTGATAAGCAAGCATTAGCCTCTGGATGTCCTTCTTTACCAATATAGATAATTGTATAATCTAAATCGAGATATTTTTTGATGAGATCAATGTTCATTTTTACTTTTTGACAAATCGCGTCATAAACAATGAGATTCTTTTGTTTTGCTGCCTCATCTAAATCCACATTATGACCGTGTGCTGTAAAAACTACGACACTTCCCTCTGGAATATCATCGATATTGTAAACAATGTTAACACCATTATTTAGTAAATCTTCGACCACAAAATGATTGTGAACAAGCATCCCTAAAACATATATTTCTTTGTCTTTGTTCTCTTTTTTGGCGCGATACGCCATATTAATCGCATTATTGACTCCAGAACAATAAGCTTTTGGTTTTAATATCTCTACTTTCATTGCAAAATTATGTTATCATAATTATGATTTGATAGCACTATAAGGAATTGATTATTATGGATGAAAAAATTTTAATCGGATGTCACGTTTCAATGAATGCACCAGACTTCTTCTTAGGCAGTGTGCAAGAAGCTTTAAGTTATAACGCTACAACATTTATGTTTTATACTGGTGCACCGCAAAATTCATATCGAAAACCATTAGAGCAATTAAAAATTGCTGAAGGAAAGAAGTTATTATTAGAAGCTGGTATTGATTCAACTAATTTAGTTGTGCATGCACCTTATATTATTAATGGCGCTAACAAAGTTAAACCCGAATTATTTGATCTATCAGTTGAATTAATTTTAAGAGAACTTGAAAGAACAGAAGCTTTTGGTGTTAAAACATTAGTGTTACATCCAGGAGCTCATGTGGGACAAGGAAAAGATGTTGCAATTTCCGCTTTAGCGGAATGTCTTGATAAGGTGTTTGAAAACAATCATTCCGATGTCAAAATTGCTTTAGAAACAATGTCGGGAAAAGGAACAGAAATCGGCACTAATTTCAATGAAATCAAACAGATTATTGACGCTTGTCATCATCAAGACCGTCTAGGTGTATGTTTAGATACTTGTCATATAAACGACAGTGGTTATGATGTACATGATGTTGACGCTGTATTAAAACAATTTGATGAGATTATTGGCCTTAATCGCTTATTAGTGGTTCATGTTAACGATTCTAAAAATCCAAAAGAATCACATAAAGACCGTCATGAAAATGTCGGATATGGTTATGTAGGATTTAAAACGATGTATGAATACATTCATCATCCATTATTGAGAAATATTCCTAAGATCCTAGAAACCCCTTATATTGAACAAAAACCACCCTATAAGCAAGAAATACAAATGCTTGTGAGTGGTCAATACATCGAAGGTTGGAAAGATAATTTCTAATTACATTTTCTCAATTTCAGATTTTAAAGTTTCAAAGGCTAGTTCCTCTGGAACTTTTTTTATTACTTTATCTTTTTTAAAGATAACATATTCATGTTTACCACCGGCAATACCGATGTCAGCGTTTTTTGCTTCTCCTGGACCATTAACCACACACCCCATCACTGCGACGTGAATCGGTTTGTTAACCGTTTCTAAATAATCCATAATTTTCTTTGCTAAAGAAGTGACATCCACTTGCGTTCTTCCACAAGTAGGACAACTAACTAAATTAGGGTAATTAGAATAAAGGCCGCAGTCGTGCAATAATCTCTTTGCGGCGATAATTTCATCTTTTGGATCACCAGAAATCGAGATTCTAATCGTGTCACCGATATCATCTAATAATAAAGGAGCAAGTCCAGCCGCACTACGAATTAAAGATATATCTTTAAATCCAGCCTCAGTAATTCCTAAATGCAAAGGATAAGGAAAAGTATTACTAGCTAAGCGATAAGCAGCGATTGTTTCTTTGATATTGCTTCCTTTTAAAGAGATAACAATATCGTGAAAATCTAATGATTCAAGAATATCAACATGCTTTTTGGCCGATTCCACTAATTTTTCTGCTGTATATTGAGTGGAATAATCATGAACTGTTTTATCTAATGAGCCAGAATTAACACCAATGCGAATCGGAATATGCTTTTCTTTGGCCATATCGACCACTAACTTGATGTTATCGATACTACCGATATTTCCAGGATTAATACGGATTTTATCCACGCCATTTTCCATAGCGATAAGAGCTAAGCGATAATCAAAGTGAATATCAGCCACTAAAGGGATATTAATTCCCTTTTTGATGTCTTTTATTGCGTTCGCGTCTTCTATATCCATCACAGAGACACGCATTAAATCCGCACCTAAAAGGGCACATTGATTAATCTGATCAATGACATCCTGATAGTGGGATGTTTTTATATTACACATAGATTGAATCAAAACTTTGTTTTGACCGCCTAATTGTATTCCTTTGATAAAGACAGGACGAGTGTTGATTCTTTTTAACATGCTAACATTATAGCATTGACGAATAAAAAAGGTAAAAAAATATGCTTTGATTAATCGCGTATCTATGATAAGATAATAGTCGCTGTAAGGAGATTTTTAGTCTATGGCAAAAGAAGATCGTATCTCATTAACATTAAAATGCACCGAATGTGGTGAAGAAAATTACCTCACATCAAAGAATAAAAAACATCATCCAGACAGACTTGAATTAAAGAAATACTGTCCACGTTGTAAAAAAGTTACTATTCATCGTGAGAAAAAGAAATAGGCTAGTCCTATTTTTCTTTTTTTATGTAATAAAATATTATGAAAATAGTGCCGTTTTTTTATAACGAAGAAGATGATTTATTCGCTAACACATATCTAATTATTGATGAGAATAAAGATTGTGTAGTAATAGATCCAGGTAAAGATTCTCCCGCTCTTTTGTGTCACATTGAAAAAGAACAATTAAATCTTAAAGCGATATTATTAACACATGGTCATTTTGATCATTGCGGTGGTGTTGATATTCTAGTCGATCATTTTCATTGCCCGCTTTATATAGGCTTTTTCGATATTCCTCAATTAAAAGATCCAATATTGAATTACTCCAAAAGTATTAGAAGAAAAGCATTAACAGTTAACGCGACGCCTATCGGTATCTCGGATAATGATGTTTTGCAATTATTAAGCGAACCAATTCAAGTGATAGAGACACCATTTCACAGCGAAGGCTCTGTATGTTACTATCTAAAAGATAGTCAGATGTTGTTTTCTGGCGATACATTATTCCAAAGAGGCATTGGAAGAATGGATTTAATTGGCGGAAACAGAAAGAAGAGAAAACCTTCATTAGCGAAATTAATGCTCCTTCCCGATGATGTGAAGGTTTATCCAGGACATGGAAAAACCACTAGCATCAAAGTGGAAAGAAATACAAATCCATTTGTCAAATAGCAATCATTTGCTATAATTATCAAAGCAATTAACAGAAAGGAAAATTATAAATGGTTAACGTTACTGAATTAAGACCAGGCAATTATTTCATTGAAGATGGTCAAATTTACAAAGTATTAGACATTTTATTAAATAAGACCGCAATGAGAAAAATGGTTGCGTCTTTAAAAGTTAAAAACATGCGTACTGGTAGTGTGACAGAAATGTCCAGAAACAGTGGCTACGCAATTGAAAACATTCGCTTAGACAAAAAATCTATGATCTATTCATATGATTCAGGCGATTTCTTAGTCTTTATGGATCAAGAAACATATGATCAAGTCGAAATTTCTAAAAGTAAACTTGAATGGGAATCTCAATTCCTCAAAGGTGAAGAAATTGTTGATATCACTTCTTACGAAGGTGAAGTATTAGACATCAACCTTCCAGCAAAAGTCGCATTAAAGATTGTTGAATGTGAACCAGCTGTCCGTGGTGATACAGTTAACAAAGCGATGAAAGATGCAATTTTGGAAACAGGATTAAAAGTGAGAGTTCCATTATTCATCGAGAACGGTGAAACCGTTCTAGTTCGTACTGATAACGGTCAATACGACGGCAGAGCCTAGGAGCATAACCTATGGTACAAATGCCAGTAGCGGGTTTTGTCTTCCTCTTAATCGGTTTAGTTCTTGTTGGTGCGATCGCTGGATTCTTCGGTGCTAGATATTTTTTCAAAAGACAATTACAAAAGAATCCTCCAATCAATGAAAAAATGATTCGCGTGATGTTCAAACAAATGGGAAGAACTCCAAGTGAAAAACAAATTCGTGAAATCATGAAAAACATGAACAGCAATCTTAAATAAGGCAAAAATATTAAAGCAGGCTTCGGTCTGTTTTTTTATTGTTCATTTATAATGAAATATATAGATTAGATAATAACAATATTAAAGATAGAAAAATGACATTTCTAGGCACGATTAGTTTAAAGATATACTCTAAGTCCTTTTATAAAATAAAACGGCTAGAAATCGAAAGAATACATATTACATTGATATCGGTGAAAATAGGTTACAAAAAATTTTGATTTTCTCTAATAAATATCATGATTTATCAAAACTAAATCGAATAAAATAAATCATATTTATACATTATCTTCTTTTAATGACTACATTAATATGAGAATGATAATTAACAGAGTAATTTATCTTATTGCTGCACTTTATAAGAAAATAAAAAACCTAGATAAATCTAGGTCTTATACTTAATATCTACTAATTAACTACTAAGTCACTATTTCATCCAAGTGATTTTTCTTTCAGTGCCATTGATGATTCGTTTGATATTTTCGTGATGTCTAATCGTCATGACAACGCCAAGAATTGTAATCACAGCAGCGTATGTCCAGTTGAGATTTAATGTTAAGCCATACATTGGGAACGCTTCCCATCCATGTGGGATAACTTTAAGAGCCACCAAAATGACCCAAGTCCATGATAACACAATATCAATAAGTGCAGTTAAGATAGCGGTTAATGAGACATATTTTTTCCATTTGAGGATACCAAAATACGCAAATCCAGGAAGGAAACCAAATAACCAAGTGCTGGCCACTGTTGTTCCCATAAAGCAGGATGCTGCTTTACCACCTTTGAATCCAGCAAATAATGGCCAACAATGACCACACATAACACCAAGAATAACAACCCAATAAACAGGCCATTGAATAGCGAACAAATTATTAGCGCTTGTGTAGTATTGCATCACTGTAGCACATAGCCCTCTTGCATTTTCGATTCCGTATTCTAATTGAAGAGCGGCTATTTCTAAATCACTAATAGCTAATTTGATACCGGAGTAATCAAATTTCACGAACGTGAACAAAGCCCAACAAATCCATGTTGGTGCGATAGTTTTAAGCATGTCTAAGACAATGATCAAAAACCCAACTTTTTTACCCCATAATCTACCAGCATTTGTGCCTCCAGCGTTATGTGAACCAAATTTTCTCGGATCTTGATGGAAAAATACTTTTCCAACCCACACTGCGGTAGGAATTGAACCAAAAATATAACCGACGACCAAACAAAAAATAACTGCTAATATATTTATTAAAAATATATTCATTTTTTTGTCCTCCTTTTGCTGTCTTTTATTCTACTAAATTGCTTTATATTTGCAAGAAATTTTGGATATAATTAGAATCGACTTTGGAGGACATTTATATGGCCGGTAATAATATTAAAACGACATATACTGCAGATGACATTCACATTTTGCAAGGGCTTGAAGGCGTCAGAAAAAGACCGGCAATGTACATCGGTTCTACGAACAGCACTGGTCTTCATCATTTAATTTGGGAAGTTGTTGACAACGCAGTAGATGAAGCGTTATCAGGTTACGGAAACCGTATAAGTGTCACTATTTGTAAAGATGGATCAATTGCTGTACTAGATGAAGGTAGAGGTATTCCTTGTGGCATCAACAAAGAAACAGGGAAGCCAGCTGTAGAGATTGTTTTCTCAGAATTACACGCTGGTGGAAAATTCAATAGTGCAGTATATAAATCAGCGGCAGGTCTTCATGGTGTCGGTGCTTCTGTTACGAACGCATTGAGTGTTTATGTTGATGTTACCGTTTATCAAAACGGTAAAATATTCCATTTACGCTTTGAAGATGGGGGCAAATTAGTCACTCCATTAGAAGAGATAGGGACAACAAAGAAGCATGGTACATTAGTCCGTTTTAAACCTGATCCAACTATCTTCTCAACGGTTGAATTCAAGCGCGAAACAATCGCTAATCACTTACAAGAATCAGCCTTTTTAATGAAAGGCGTTCATTTTGTTTTAACTGACGAAAGAACAAACGAAACTCAAGAATTCTATTATGAAAACGGCATCGTTGAATACGTTAATAGCATCAATCAAAACAAGAATAGTCTTACCCCTGTAATCAGTTTCAGTGGAGTGGATGAGCAAACAGAAATATCCACTGATATTGCTTTGCAATATTGTAACGAAGACTATAATGAAACGATTCTATCTTACGTCAATAACGTTAGAACAAAAGAGGGTGGCACTCATGAATCCGGCTTTAAAACTGGTATTACCAAAGCGGTAAATGATTTTGCGGAAGCGAATAATTTATTACGCGGTAAAAAGCTTGAAGGTAGTGATGTTCGTGAAGGTATCACCGCAATTGTATCTCTCAAAATACCTGAAAAATTGCTAGAATTTGAAGGGCAAACTAAGGGTAAATTAGGTACCAATGAAGCAACCTACATTGTGCAAAATTTTATCTATAATAAGTTTACTTATTATTTAACAGAGAACAAAGAATTAGCAATTACGTTGATTCGTAAATGTGTCGATTCTCAGACCGCTCGTATTGCAGCAAGAAAGGCAAAAGATGACGCCAGAAGTGCAAAAAAAGCAAAAACAGAAGTTATTTTATCTGATAAATTAACACCAGCTCAAAGTAAAGATTACGCTAAAAACGAACTATTTATCGTTGAAGGTGATTCCGCTGGTGGATCAGCTAAAAAAGGACGCGATCGTTTACATCAAGCAATATTACCACTACGTGGTAAGCCATTAAATACTGATGGCATGCAATTAGCGCAAGTATTAAAAAATCAAGAAATCGCTACGATTATTAACACTATTGGAGCAGGATTTGGACAATCATTTGATTTGGAAAGTATTCATTATGGAAAAATCATTATTATGACTGACGCAGATACCGATGGTGCTCATATTCAGACATTGCTTTTAACTTTTTTCTACCGTTATATGCGTTCACTAATTACTTCTGGTCACGTATATATTGCGGCACCTCCTTTATATAGAATATATAAAGAAGAGAACCATAAACTCATCCAAGAATACGCTTGGGATGATGAAGGGTTAGAAGCGAGTAAAAAACGTGTTGGTGCAGGATGTAAAGTGTCTCGATACAAAGGTCTTGGTGAAATGGATGCAGTGCAATTAAAGGAAACAACTATGGACCCAAGAACAAGAACATTAATTCAAGTCGACATCGAAGATCCTCTTCTTGCTGATTCTCGTGTCAACACATTAATGGGGAAAGATACAAACCTTCGTAAAAAATGGGTTGAAGAAAACGTCAACTTCAAAGAAGTTGATACATTTATCAAGGAGGTGAAATAATCATGGCAAAGAAAAAAGAAAACACGGAAGTGGAACTCATTAAAGAGAACATTTCTGTTGAACCTCTTGAAAATGTAATGGGTGATAGATACGCTACTTATGCAAAATATGTCATCCAAGATCGTGCTATTCCTGATGTTAGAGATGGCTTAAAACCAGTACAAAGAAGAATTATCTATTCGATGTATGAAAACGGTAATACTTTTAACAAACCAACAAAAAAATGTGCACACACTGTCGGTGCTGTTATGGGTACTTTCCATCCTCATGGTGATACATCTATTTATGAAGCCTTGGCTAGAATGAGCCAAGATTGGAAAGTAAGATATCCATTAATCGATTTCCAAGGCAACAATGGTAGTATCGATGGTGACCAACCAGCGGCTTATCGTTATACAGAATCTCGTTTAAGTGAATTAAGCAACGAATTAATCAAAGATATCGACAAGAAAACGGTCGATATGCAATTAAATTTCGATGATACAGTATTTGAACCAGTCGTTCTTCCTAGCAAATTTCCTAACTTATTTGTTAACGGAACAGAAGGAATTGCAGTTGCTTTAGCAACTGAAATACCACCACATAACTTAAATGAAGTGATTGATGCGATAATTTATCGTATTGGTCACAAAAATGCAAGCAGTGAAGATTTATTAGAATTTGTTAAAGGTCCAGACTTTCCTGGAGGCGGTATTATTTATCGTTCCGAAGGGTTGAGAAATATCTATTTAACCGGTCGTGGCAAAATCGAAATGGCGGCTAAAACTGAGATTATCCAAACAAAGGACATACAACAAATTGTCATCTCTGAAATTCCTTATAAAGTCGTAAAAATTCAATTAGTGTTTGAAATTGATAAGATTATTCATTCAAAATCTGTCAGTGGTCTAATTGAAGTTCGTGATGAAAGTGACTGGAAGGGTATTAGAATTGTCATCGATTGTAAAAAAGACGCAAAGGCGGATTTATTGCTCAAATATTTAATGAGCAAAACTTCTTTAGTGTCTTCTTATTCCGCAAATATGGTGGCGATTGTTGACGGAAGACCAAGAACATTAACTCTCATCGACTATGTCGATGCTTATATAGCTCACCAAGTTGATGTCATCACTAGATCAACACAATTTGATTTAAATAAAAATAAAGCTCGTCTTCATATTGTTGAAGGCTTAATTACAGCGTCTTTAAACATTAACGAAGTGGTGGATATTATTCGACACAGTAAAGATAAACAAGACAGCAAACAAAATTTAATCAAACGTTTTGGCTTCTCTAATGAACAAGTGGAAGCAATTGTGACAATGCCTTTATATAAATTAAGTCACACCGATGAAGAAATTCTTGAAAATGAAAAAATTGAATTAGAGAAAAATATTGAATTCCTTTTAGGAATTTTATCTGATCGCAATAAACTCGATCGTGAGTTAGTAAAACAATTAAAAGCGATCGAGAAAAAATACGGGGACGAAAGAAGAACCGCAATTGTGGAAAAAGAAGAGATTGCCCCAATCGATAAACGCGAATTAATCGCGAAAGAAGAAACAATCGTAGTTGTTTCTCGTGACGGATATGCAAAACGTTGTTCATTAAAGTCTTATCGTGGTTCTGGAGAAAACGCTACTCCTGGGCTAAAAGAAGGCGATGAAATTGTCGGTATTGATAAAACATTTACAACCGATTATCTCGTTTTATTTACAAATTTAGGCAATTATGTTTGCGTTCCAGTGCACAAATTAACCGAAAATCGTTTTAAAGATGAAGGTATTCATCTTAACAATTTTGTGACCTTCTATCCTGGTGAAAAAATTATTAAGTGTATAACTGTTTCGGCTTTTAGAGAAGATATTAACATCGCGATTTTATCAAAATTTGGTCAAATCAAACGTATGTCATTAGCAAGCTTAGATTCTTTAAAACATAATCGTCCAATGCGTATGATGAAATTATTAAGCGGTGACGAAGTTAGCGGTATTCAAATTCTTTCCGGTGATAGTGATTTACTTGTATTAACAAGTAACGGCAACGGTTCTGTCTTTAATGAGAACGAATTAACTGTCATAGGAGCGAAAGCTGGAGGCGTTAAATCTATTTCTGGTTTAGGCAAAAATTACACTGTGAGTTTAATTGCTTTTAATGATTCAGAAAAAGCAAAAGCAGTCATTATCACTGATAAAGGGCATGAACGCGTAATTGATTTAAATAAGATTACACGCACGAATAGATTAGGCAAAGTACAAGAGATTTGCCCAAGCTTCAAAGGCGATCAACATCGCGTAATTAATGCGATTAAAGTGGTAGAAAAAGATGAATTATTATTGAATTTATATTTATCAGATAATTCCATTCAAACCATTAAAATCATAGATTTTAAATCAACAGATGCTAAATACGCGAAAAAGAATCTCGATATCCCGAATAAATTAATTATCAAAAATGTTTTTAATACAGATATCGAAGAGATTACTAAAGACACAGTCTCAACATATGTGCCAAAAGCAAAAGAAGAAACGTATGAGGAAGAAAACGATTTGAAAAATGAAGAAAATAACGTTTTCGTAGAAGAGACATCACCTAAAGAAGTAGAAGAAGATAAAGCTGAAGAAAATAAATTCGAGCAAATATCTATCTTCGATTTAGATGATGATGAATAACATACTTTGTATGTTGATTGATTAAATTAGTAGTTTATTAGTAATATATTAGTATTAAGAAAATAGGCAATATTCGTCTTATTATTAGCGAAAAGCCTATTTTTTATTTCTAAAAATATTCATTTATATTCCATCTAAATGAAAAAAATGATTATTGTTATGTAATAATTTTTAATTATTGTGTAAAATCAATACGTAGGTTTGATATGTTTAAGAAATATATTCCATTCGCGGTCGCTAAATCAATTTATGAAATTGACATGATGTTCTTTAAGAAGAACAATGTTAAAATATTATTGATGGATTTAGACAACACTTTAGATAGTTATCGTTTATTTCATCCGACCGATAGAGCGATTCAATTGATTTCAGAGCTAAGAAAAAACAATATTTTACCTGTTATTATTTCTAATAATAAGGGTAAACGAGTGAGTTCATACGCAAACGATTTAAAAGTTGAATACCTGAACAGTGCGGCTAAACCATTTGGTTTTAGAATCAACAAATTCATCAAACAACATGGTTGGAACAAAGAAGAAATTATGTTTGTCGGCGATCAGATGATTACAGATGTAAAAGCCGCTAAAAGAGTGGGTATCAAAGTTGTCTTAACAGAAAAAATCGTTAAAGAAGATCAATGGACGACGGTATTTAACCGATTCTTTGGTCGAAAAATTAGAAAATATCATATGAAAAGAAATAATCTTATAGATTGGAGAAACAAATATGGGGAAAATTAGAAGAGTGTTACGTTGCTACAATTGTGGAGCGGTTTTACAAAGTAAAAAAGAAAAAGAAATAGGATTTATTCCTGCCGAAGCATTAGATTCTGCTTCTTTAGAAGATAGAGTAATCTATTGCAAAAGCTGTTTTGATCGCATGAAAGTGATTAATACAGGTGCTTTAGAATTAGGCGTCGATAAAGCAGTAGTTAAAATCTTAGATGATGCAGTGGCCACTGATGCGTTTATTGTTTGGGTCATTGATATCTTTGCATTTAATGGCACAATCGATCCAGAAATCGCAAAGAAAGTCAAAAAATTGAATGTAGCGGTCGTGGCAACACATAGAGACTTATTCACAAAAATGGTAAAAAATGAATCTTTAGTCCGTTATGTGAATGAAAGATTTGAAGAATGCGGCATCAAACCATATTCTGTCTCATTAATCGGTTCTACCGATGAAGTGGATATACGCGGTTTAGTGGATAAATTAAATACTGCAAGAGCGGCACATGATGTTTACATCATCGGTGCATCTGAAAGCGGAAAATCCTCTCTTATTAATAAATTGCTCAAAAATTATGAAAACAAGACAAAATGGGCAATTAAAACTGAGACATATAAAGGTACAAACGTCAAAGTTTTATCAATTCCAATCACTAATTCTTCCTTCATCTATGAATTGCCAAGCATTTCTGGTTTTACCAGTGTCGTAGCAAAAGTTGAAAAAGAAGTACAAAAAATGATTACTCCGAAAAAGAGAATCGAAACTCATTATCGCACATTAACTCAAGGTGAAGCACTTGCTGTCGGCTCTTTAGCGAGTTTTGAATTAATTAAAGGTCGCTCAACACCAATTAAATTCTATTGTGCAGAAGGTGTAGAAGTGAGAAAGATGTTCAGTCATAAATTAGCTTCTTTTATTGCTGAAAACAATAAAAAGAGAACAGTTAGACCTGTTAGTGAACATTACACATCATTCCGAGATTTTGATTTATTCGAATACACAATGGAAAATGATGGCCAAACACATGATATTTCAATCGAAGGTTTAGGCTGGATTTCTTTTACCGCGAAAGGACAAACAATCCGCGTTAGCTTACCTCAAGGTGCAGCTTTAAAAGAATCTTTAGGGAAAATTAGATAATATGTTAAATCAAAGCCAGAAGAGACAATTAAAAGCTCTTGCCAGCACAATAACAACCAAATATCAATTAGGGAAGAAAGATATCTCTGATTCTTTAATTGATATGCTCAATAAAGCTTTAACTGCTCACGAATTAATCAAAATTGATGTGATGAAAGGGGCTAATAGTCCAATAATGGAATTAGCGTTAGATTTATCTAGCCGTTTAAACGCCGAAGTAATCCAAATAGTGGGACATGTGATAGTTTTATATCGCCAAAATAAAGAAAAGACGAAAATTATTTTAAAATAAAGATGAACCGCATCATTTTTGGTGGTGGATTTGATCCAATTCATAACGGCCACCTCAATATTGCCAATAATGCTTTAAAAAAATATCCTGGAGAAGTGATTTTTGTTCCGGCACGTATTTCAGTATGGAAAGAAGAATCGGTTTCCAGCAAAGATAAAATCAATATGCTTTATCTTGCCACCAAAGATAATCCTTCTTTTAAAATTGATTTATTCGAGATTAATAGCGAAAAAGAAATTAATTATTCAATCGATACAGTTAATTATTTATTAAATAAATATCCTGATGATAAATTATTTCTATTAATTGGCAGCGATCAAGTCAATAAATTCCATTTATGGAAAGAATCTGAAAGAATCGCTGATAAAGTGCAAATTATCTATTATTTAAGGCCAGGATACGAGATTGATTATAGCAATGTATCTAAATTTCATATGGAAGTAGTGGAAGGAAATGAAATTGATGTTTCTAGTACAGAAATTAGGAATTTCCAAGATTTTAATCTCCCTTTGTCAGTTCTTAGATATATTGTTGAGCACAATTTATATGAAGGAATGGCAAAAATTCATAGTTTAATTAAAGAAAAAAGAGTCGCTCATTCGCTTGAAGTTGCAAAATTAGCGTATGAAATCGCTACTAAAAACAAAATTAAGAACCCAGATAAGGCTTTTATCGCTGGCTTATTCCATGATATTGGCAAAGAAATGCCTTTAAACGAAGCTGAAAAAATCATAAATGAACATTATAAAGAATATCAAAATGTCCCAAAATGGGTTTTTCATCAATTCATCGGCGAATATTTAGCGAAAACTATTTTTAAAATTAATGATAGTTCAATATTATCTGCGATTAGAAATCACGCAACTGGTAATAAGAACATGAGCGTATTGGATAAAATCATCTATGCTTCAGATAAGATAGAACCAACAAGAGGTTTTGACTCAACTGAATTGATAAAAGCCATGGTGGAAGATGCTGAAACTGGCTTTGTAACTGTCTTAAAAGCCAACAAAGAATATTTAGAATCTAAAGGAATGACATTAGATAACGTATTAACCTCAAATTGCTTTAAACAATATTTATAAAAATTATTAACTGAATAAACATGATGGCGGAAAAGCCATCTTTTTTATTATCCGGCCGGATTGAGGGTAAAACCACGATTTATATAAAAAAATACCTACTTCGCATAATTGTCATTATGTTAACTAAATATTAAAAAAATATAGTAACTATCTAATTATTTTTCATAGCAAAATAAAAAAGTATGGAGAAAACTCACATTTCTTAATCGGGTTTTCCACATACTACAATTTAGTAAAATCTACTATTTATCTACTAATTTGCTACTTGCTAATTGTTGAAGGAACCAAATTCTACATAATCAAGATACGCATTAATACATAATTTCAATTGATCGTCTGTTAACCTTAATTGATAATAATCTTCCGTATCATCATTTCCGAATTGGCGCGTTCCATTCGCGTTGATTACGTTCTTTGTATAGATTCTAAATTTATCTAATGGACGTGTTTGATTGACAACCGCAATTGTTCTTGAATAAGTGTCTAAGCCTGGTAGAAAACCAATGTCTAAATCACTGTTTTTGTTAATTCCATGTTTAGAAGATTTTAACGGCATAACCAATACGATTGGATTCATTGGTCCGGAATCGGTTAATACCACCCCATAATGGCGATTTGATGTCTCAGCATTAACATTAATGCCAAAATCAAATTCAAATACTTCCCCCGCTTTTAAGTTATAACGAGTAACTTTTTCTGTAGCTTGGCGATAATATTCTATTTGTCTTCTGAGCCAATCAGCGTAATCTCTTAATCCCTTTTGATAGATTTCTTGATTGCTTCTTTCTTGTAGGTTTTTATCAACCATAAATTTGTCACTTTTTGTGATGCGCATATTTTATCCCCTTCATTTAATATTAATAATATTATTATGTATTTTTAAGCATAAAAAAAGTTGCAAACGCAACTTTTTTATTTCTTTGAAATAATTATTCAAAAATTTCCTTGATTGATGTACCGAGAAGATATTCTGGTTTTTCTAAACCAAAATTATCTAAAATAGTAGCACCAATATCTCCGAAAGTTACTCTTTCATCAAGATAACGACCGGTTTTGATTGATTTAGAATAAACGAGTAGAGGTACTTTTTCTCTTGTATGATCTGTTCCAGGCCATGTTGGGTCATTACCGTGATCAGCAGTAATCATTAATAAATCATCATCATTCATGACGGAAATCAATTCTTTGACACGTTTATCGAATGCTTCTAAACATTCACCATAACCGATTGGATTTCTTCTATGACCATATTCACTATCGAATTCCACTAAGTTAACATAGCAAATTCCAGTGAAGTCTAAGTTTTTCGCATCGGCGATAGTTTTATCCATGCCATCTTCGTTAGAAGATGTTTTTTGAGTTCTCACTACACCATACCCATCAAAGATATCACCAATTTTACCAACGCAATCCACCATAAAACCATTATTTTGCAATACGTTCATAGCGGTTTCCACTGGAGGTTTAATTGCGATATCGTGACGATGCGCAGATACACGTTTGAAATTATCAGCATTATCACCAACAAATGGACGAGCGATGATTCTTCCCACCATCCATTCTGGTTTCATACAGATTTCACGTGCGATATCACAGCAACGATATAATTCTTCGACTGGTGTTGTTTCTTCGTGAGCAGCGATTTGTAACACACTATCAGCGGATGTATAGACAATTAATGAATTGTCTCTTTTTTGTTGTTCGCCAAGTTCTTTTAAAATCTCTGTACCACTAGCGGCGTAGTTACCAATTAATTTATGACCAGTTTTTTGTTCTAATTCATCCATTAATTCTTTTGGGAAACCATTATCAGTAAAAGTCATAAATGGCTTTGTGGTTAATACTCCCATCATTTCCCAGTGGCCTGTCATTGTGTCTTTTCCGTTACTAGCTTCGCGTAAGCGCATGGAAAAAGCGTGAGGATGCTCCACTTTTGTTGTCCCAACAATTGGACCCAAATCACCAACACCTAAAGCATTTAATGTTGGGATGTTTAATCCGTTAGGCATTTTTTCTGAAATGTGAACTAATGTATTTGAACCAACATCATTATGTTCACCATTAAAAAATTTATCAGCGTCTGGTTCGTAACCAATACCAACAGAGTCAGCAACGATCACAAAAATTCTTTTATATTTACGAGGCATTATTTTGTTCTCCTTCCCTAATATCATACATTATTTTTCCTTCATTAACAAATCGTACACACTTAAAATTCGCTTGGTTGATATATGAGTATATATCTGTGTTGTTTGGATGTTTGTGTGCCCAAGCATTTCTTGCACCGCTCTGAGTTGGGCTCCATTTTCCAATAAATGGGTGGCGAAAGAGTGACGAAGCGTATGAGGAGAAACGGGTTTTTCAATGCCGGCTTCTAAAGCGTATTTCTTGATTTGTTTAAAGAAATAAACACGGGATAATGGTTTTCCATATCTATTTAAAAATAGATATTTTGAATCACTACCAACATTTTTATACCTCACTTCATTAATATATTTTCTAATATATTCATTTGCAAAATCGCCAAGCGGAACTTTTCTTTCTTTTGCTCCTTTTCCAAAAACAGAAATGATGCCTTTGGTTAGATTAACTTTTGATCTTTCTAACGCTAATAGTTCGCTGACACGTAATCCTGAAGCATACATTGTTTCAATCATTGCTTTATCGCGAATACCTTCTGGTTTATTAATATCCGGCATATTTAAAAGATCTTCAACTTCTTCAATTGATAAACAATTGGGTAGATGCTCTGGTTTCTTCGGTGGAGCGATATTTGGTATTTCATCTTGAAAATATCCTTCTCTTTTTAAAAATAAAAAGAAACTCCTGGTAGAAGATAAACGACGAAGTGCAGTTGGAACTGATTTACCGCTAGACAACTCATAACGTAGAAAATCAATAAGATCATTGCCATATAATTCTTCTACTTCCCTTTTTTCATTAAATAATGAAAAGAATTGTTTTAAATCTTCGGTATAAGCTTGTACTGTTTTCATCGCTAGTCCTTTTTCTACTAGCAAATGTTGTTGAAACATTTCTACAGCGTCATTTATTTGCATTTTTCTTGACCTCACTAGCACGCATTAAGTTCGGCTTTTTAAGACGCCGATTTAAATCGTTAATTAATAACTTGGTTTCGTTTTCTTTTTCGTGTTCTTCATAATCAAATAAAGTCATCTGTATAGCGGCGTTTTCTACACTCACTAGTTTTTGTAATGTCACACCGATTAAACGAACGACAATATTAATAAAATTCTTCTCATATAGTTTTACTGCATTCTCATAAATTTCAGCAGCTTTATTTGTCGGGTTATTTAAAGTAATTGATTTATTTTTTGTTTCAAATTGATTGTCTTTAATCGTGACTTGTATTGTCCACCCTAATTGTCTTTCTTTTATTGCACGAGAAGCAACATTTTCACATAAAGTATTTAGTACTTTTCTTATCTCATATAAGTCAGAAGTATCGTGGGCTAAAGTAGTTGAAGTACCAATTGATTTTGGATCATCAAATGAAGTTTCAACAATATCCGAACCTAAACCATTGACCCAATCTTTTAATAAATAAAAAGATTTTCCCATGATATTCATCAATTCATTGTCGTTTTTATTCGCTCTTAAAGCAAAATCACCAATTGTGTTAATTCCTATTTTCTTTAGCTCAGGAGAAGTCTTTTTACCTATTCCAAACATTTTATCAATAGATAAAGGATATAAAATTTTCTCGATATCTTTCTTACGGATAATTGTTAAACCCATAGGTTTACGAAAATCACTGCCCATTTTCGCTAAGAATTTTGTTGGCGCCACACCGATTGAACATTTCAATTTCGTTTTAGCGTATAATTCTTCCTGCACCGAACGAAAATATGTGATGACATCTTTTTGTCCTTTAACAATCTCGGTAAAATCAGCAAAACATTCGTCTATAGAAGCGATTTCGACCACTTTTGTATAAGACTTCACAAAATCCATAAATTGTGCTGACAAGGCGCTATAAAAACGATAATCACCTGGTTTGATAATTAAATCAGGACATAATTGTTTAGCTTTAAACATCGGCATTCCACTAGAAACACCGTATTTACGGGCCTCATAAGAACATGTAGAGACAATTCCCCCTCTTCCTTCATGGCCAATCGCGACCGGTTTATTTTCTAAAGAAGGGTCTTTAATCTCTTCAGCACGAACAAAGAATGCATTTAAGTCGATATGAACAATTACTCTTGCCATGGCATTATTATATAATGAATAGAATTATTATGTTAACCAAAATATCAAAAAATAAAAGCAACAGCGTTGCCTTTATCTATATTAATTCGATTATATCGTTTGGTTTTAGATGATATTCTTCTAATTGCTCTTCAATTGAAGCATGTTCGATATATGCGGAAGGTATTGCTTTAACGATAATTTTGCCTTGATAATTGTTTTTAATCAAATGGGCCACTAAATAATTTGCAAAACCTTCTTCTGTAGCGTAGCAATCATAAATAATTACTTTTTGATATTTTAATAATGCATCGATGTTTTCTTGTAATATTGGTTTTAAATATATTGCTGAATACACTACCGCTTGCTTATTACTTTGTAATAATAGTTGCATTAATTCTTTGGTTTCAGGGCCAACAGAAACGATCGCAGTGTTAGAATCAATTTGATTTTCATTTCTCCAACCACCGAATTTAATCGCTTGATATTCTTTCTTATCAACACTAGAAACGGCTGTTTTTGGATATCTAATGCAAAAAACACCATGTTGTTTTAAAGATTCATCCATTAAAACTTTTGCATCGTTTTCATAAACCGCCATAGAAATAACAGTGTTTGGAACGCCAACAAGGAAGGATTCATCATAGATGCCTTGATGAGTGTTACCATCTCTTCCCACAAAACCACTACGGTCAATTAATACAGTGGCGTTTAATTTCATTCTAGCTAAATCATGGCTTAATTCATCATATGCGCGTTGCAAGAAGGTAGAATAAATACTGATAACTGGATGATAACCGCTGGCAGATAACCCGCCCGCTAATGTAAATGCATGCTCTTCTGAAATACCAACATCAACAATTCGATCTTTGAAGGTTTTAAAAATTGTTGTTAGGTGACTTCCAGATCCAGTTGCTGCGACAATGGAGAACACTTCTTTATGTTCAACCATTTTTTCAAACAAGATATCAGAATACAATTCTGACCATGATAATTTTTCACTCGGTGATAATGGTTTACCGGTTTTTGGATCAAAAGGATTAACTCCGTGCCATGAACCGTAATCATCATTTTCAGCATATTTAAAGCCTTTGCCTTTAATGGTTTTAATATGAACAACTACTGATTTATTTATTCTTTTTGCTCTTTCAAATGCTTTTTCCATTTTCTTAATATCATGACCGTCCACTGGTCCAATATAAGAAAGGCCGATATTATCAAATAAGTTTAGACTGACTAAATGTCTTTTTAGCCAATTTTTAATGGATCCAGTCCATCCTAAAACCCATCGCCCAAAACCAGTCGTTTTCATAATGCGAGAATAAGCATTTTTACTGCGGCGATATAAAGAGGAATTTGATAATCTCCTAAATGATTTAGCTAAACCACCAACCGGCTTAGTAATTGACATATCATTATCATTAAAAATGATAATTACTTTATGACCTGAACCCGCTATATTATTTAGACCTTCAAACGCTAAACCATTTGTGATAGAAGCATCACCAATATAAGCGATAACATCATATTTTTCCTTATTCAAATCGCGGGCGATTGCCATTCCTCCAGCAGCACTTATCGATGTTGAACTATGGCCGCATTCAAAATGATCATATGGCGATTCGTCCATTTTTTGAAAACCGGAAACACCATCTTTTTTACGTAAACGTTCTAAAGAACGACCAGTTAAAATTTTATAAGTATAACATTGATGACCGACATCAAAAATAATCTTATCTTTAGAAAAATCAAATTTGCGGCATAAAGCCACAATTGATTCAACTGATCCTAAGTTTGCAGATAAATGTCCACCATTTTTTGCGACATTAGACACGATATTTTCTCGAACGTCATCACAAAAAACATCCAGCTCTTTATAAGACAATTCCTTAAGAAAATCTGGATTCTTAATTGTGCTTAAATCTATCCTTTTTAACTGTTTTTTGCTTGACATACTATACTAATAAACTACTAATAATTTACTAATGAAATTCAATTTTATTCGATGGTAACTATATTTTCTAATTTTTCTTGCGCTTTAGAAATCTCGGCTTCTAATTCGATGATAATTTTTTGGCCTTCTTCATATAAAGCAACGCTTTCATCTAGTGATAAGGCTTTAGAAGAGACAATTTGGATAATCTCATCTAGTCTTTTTAACGATGTTTCAAAATCAATTTTCTTTTCCATATTTTATTCCGCCTTAATTTCATTCACTTCACTAATAATATTTCCATCTGCTAAAACCGTTACAATTTTTTGTCCTGGTTTTACATCTTTTGTGGTCTTTATTATTGTACCATTTTCTAGTTGAGAAATAGAATATCCCCTTTTTAATATTGCTTTCGGATTAATTGCCTCAAGTGTTTTCTTTCGGTTTTCAATATCCTTTTTTAGATCTTCAAAATATCTTTTGAATTCTAACGATAAATCTTCTTTTGCTTCTTGGACATCTTTTTTCATATCATCTAATTTATTGATTAGATGTTTTTTCATATTTTCATCCCAATCATGGAATTTGGCTCTAATTTCATTAATGTCTGCAGTCGCTAATTCTGCAGCAGCAGTTGGAGTACTAGCTCTTTTATCAGCCACAAAGTCAACAAGAGTAAAGTCGATTTCGTGCCCTATCGCGGCAATTATCGGCGTTTTCGATAAAGATAATGCCCTAACAAGTTTCTCGTCGTTAAAAGCGTTTAAATCTTCACTAGCGCCGCCACCACGACCGATGATTAATGTATCTAAATCGTATTGTTGTGTTTTATTAAAAGCTGCTAATAATTCTTTTGGAGCGTTATCGCCTTGTACTGAACTTGGAAAGAAATAGATCTGACATAAAGGATAACGGCGATTGATATTATAAATAATATCCTTAATTGCGGCGCTGTTTTTAGCAGTAATGACACCGATTGATTTTGGATATGTATTAATCTTTCTTTTTCTTGATTCGTCGAATAATCCTTCTTTTTGAAGTTGTTTTTTTAATTTTTCTAAAGCGATTAATAAAGCCCCTTTTCCCACTTCTTGCATTTGATAAACAATAAGGGAACAATTTCCTCTTGCTTGATAGAAATCTACACTCGCTAGAACAACAACTTCATCGCCATCCGCGGGAGCAAAATTCAATTCACGTGCATAGTTAGCAAATAACATGCAGCTGATATTTGCGTCTTTGTCTTTTAAAGAAAAATAAAAATGACCATTCATTGCTTTCTTTAAGTTCGAGATTTCACCGCGAACAGAAATGAATTTCAAATTCTGATCATTAGAAATGATATTTTTAATATAGCGATTCACATCGCTTACTGTGTATACGGTTCTTTCACCAAGCATTATTATTTAATCACTCCATCTAAAATTGCGTTGATAAAGCGAGCTTGTTTTTCATCGATATATTTTTTGGCTAATTCGACCGCGACATTAATAACGATCTTTTTATCTACTTTTTCTACATAGTAGAAATGAGCATACGCCATCAATAAAATTGCTTGGGTTAAAAGTGGTAATCTTTCCCATTTCCAATCCTTTAAAAAAGGTTTAAAACTAGAAACGATTGCACCGTAATTATTTAAAACACTAGTGATTGATTGTTTGATATAATCATCCGCGGCTTCATAAGGAGCGTTAATTAATTCACTCACTAAATCACGTGCGTCACGAAATGTTTCCCCGTTAGAGTGATAAAAATCGTTTAATTCATCATATATGACTGTCATGATGACATAATTTTGTTGATTACGACTCATTTGCACCATTATTTTGGCCTCCGTTTACTGTTTTATTTGGTTTTTCAAACCTTTTTTCTATCTCTAATACTTGGCGGTATTGATATAACGCCACTACTAGGAAGAATGTGATCACTGCGTGAATACCGCTATTGAATAAAAAGCCTTCAATTGTTTCTCCTGCTATAAACATCGCTAAGAATACAAAGATCCAATCAATGAAATAACTAATTACAGAAATAATTAAATATTTCTTTTTTCCTTGTGAAGCTAACACTCCTAAAAGAGCAGCTAAAGAGGAGAGAATTAAAGTTAAACTAATAACCAAAGTCCAAAATACCCAATCCTCGATATGATTTTGTGTTAACGTAAACAAAAAATCAGATATTCCAAAACATAAATAAAATGGAATTTTGGTCGTTGATTGATTAATAAAATGTTGGCTGATGCCAATGCCTAATCCCGCAAAATTTAAGATTCCGCCCCATAAAAGGATTCGACTTGATTGTCTATAACGGTTCACCGCACGATTATGCAAATATACATATGACGCTGGGGTTCTTTCTTTATTTTTTGGAGATTTACGTCTAAACATTAAATAATCGACTCAACTTTAACTTGAACATCGAAAGGCACTTGTTCGGTTAAAACTAACAAGTTATTCACGACATCTTTTTGAATTCTATTAATGACTTTTTGCAAATCGTTGCCTTTGGCAACATCAATAGAAATTCTAACATGAACAATATCATGACGAATATCAATTCTCACTGGTTTATTTAAATGGAAAATATGGTTTTTCTTCGATAATTTTTTGGCGGTAGTAACACCATCAATTTTCGAGATAACTTCGTTCACTAATTGCGTAAAGACGTCTTTAGATATACCAAGTTTTCCTTGTTTGGAATAATTATTTAAATAAACATAATTCGCCATAGTTTGTCCTCCCATATACTATATAAGAAATGTGGAAAAGTATCAAATTAAAAGATGATAGTTTCCTATCACCTTATTAATTTTGTATTCGTTTATTTAACAATTTCTTCACAAATTTTCACTAAACGTTCAGCAGTGAAATCGAATTTCTTAATGACATCTTTTGCTGGAGCGGAAGCACCGAAGCAATCCATACTCATATGATGTTTAGTATAACGATCCCAACCGAATGAAGTTAACATTTCAACTGAGACACGACGTTCATATGGTAATGATAAGATTTCATCTTTATATTCTTGAGTTTGTTCTTCGAACAATTCCCATGAAGGCATTGAGACAACACGAGCGTCAATTCCTTTTTCTAACAATAATTTTTGTGCTTCAATCGCTAAAGAGACTTCGCTACCAGTCGCGATAATTTCCACCATCGCTTCATTAGTTTCTCGAGAAATAACATAAGCGCCTTTAGCTAACCCTTCGCTAGAACTTCCTGGAATTAAAGGTAAGTTTTGACGAGAAGTAATTAAAGCAGTTGGGGTTTTAGTTGACGCTAAGGCTTGATACCAAGCAGCGTATGTTTCTCTTTCATCGCAAGGACGAATGACGTGAACGTTTGGAATACTTCTTAACATTGCTAATTGTTCGATTGGTTGATGAGTTGGGCCATCTTCGCCAACGGCGATTGAGTCATGAGAGAATAAATAAATCGCTGGTAAATGACTTAAAGCCGCCATACGAATTGCTGGTTTCATGTAATCAGCAAATACGCAGAAGCAACCGACATAAGTACGTAAACCACCATGTAATAACATACCGTTTTGTGCACTGGCCATGGCAAATTCACGAATACCCCAGTTCACGTTATGGCCATGACGGGTATCGCTAGTAAAGTCAACTCCGCCATCAAGTTTAGTCATAACACTGCCAGCAACGTCAGCGCTACCGCCGATTAAGTTTGGCAAACTGAGCATATAAGCATTTAATGCTTTTCCAGAAGCAACACGGGTAGAAACTGAACTACCTTCAACGAATGTTGGTGTAACTTTTGGTAAATAATCTTTAACATCAAGATTAATTAAAGAAGTGAATCTAGCAGCGTCGACTGGATGCTTTTCGCTATATTTTGCAAATTGTTTTTGATAAGCATCATAAGCTTTTTCATTTCTTGCTAAGAATGTATCACGGAATTGATTTCTTACTTCTTCTGGAACAAAGAAATCTTCATGATCAAAGCCGTAAACTTCCACTTTTGCGTGTTTACCATCTTCTGCTCCTAAAGGAGAACCGTGAACTTTTGATGTCCCTTGTTTGCTAGAACCGTAGCCGATGACTGTATGAATAATAATCAAAGTTGGTTTATCTTTTGATTTTTTCGCTTTGATAATTGCTTTGTCAATCGCTTCAATATCGTTTCCATCTTCGACTTCAAGAACATCCCATTCTGATGCTAAGAAACGGCCTTTAACTTGTTCAGAGAATGATAAATCAAGCGCACCATCGAGTGTGACTTGGTTTGCATCATAGAATAAAATTAATTTATTTAATTTTTGATGACCCGCTAAAGAAATTGCTTCTTGAGAAATGCCTTCTTGGAGACATCCATCACCACATAATGCATATGTGTAATGGTCCATAATCTTTTCGCCTTCAGGATAATTAGCGCGGATGCTTTCTTCCGCCATCGCCATACCAACAGCTTGTGCGATACCTTGTCCTAAAGGACCACTTGTAGCGTCTACACCTTTAGTCCAATGATATTCTGGATGGCCTGGAGTTAAAGAATCGATTTGACGGAAACGTTTAAGATCATCCATCGATACTTCATATCCAGAAAGATGAAGCATTGTGTATAAAAGTGCGGAAGCGTGACCAGCACTTAATACAAAACGATCGCGATTTGCCCATTCAGGATCTTTTGGATTTGCAACTAAATGTCTAGTCCATAAAGTATAAAGAATAGGTGCGCTGCCTAATGCCATTCCTGGGTGTCCAGAATTCGCTTTGTTGATGGTGTCGATACATAAAGAACGAATCGTTGCCACCGCTAAGTCATCAATTTTTTTGTTCATTTACCTTCTCCTTAATTAGTATATTTTTAGTCGATATTTAGTATTTTATAAACTTTGTTTATTTTTAATCTTTTTTAATTATAATACCTAAGTCATCAAGTTGTTCTTGAGTGACGTTTGTAGGCGCTCCAGACATCGGACAAACAGCTGCGAGATTTTTTGGGAATGCAATGACATCACGAATGTTGTCTGTGCCACCTAAAATCATCGCTAAACGGTCTAAACCAAAAGCCATACCAGCGTGAGGTGGAGTGCCATATTGTAAGGCATCGACGAAATAACCAAACTTCTTGGAAATTTCTTCATCGCTTAATCCTAAAATTGAGAAGATTTTTCTTTGGATGTTTTGATCGTATATACGAAGAGTGCCACCGCCTGCTTCATAACCGTTAATAACGATATCGTAAGCATAGCTTAGCATCTTGGTTGGATCTTCATCTAAATAATGAACATCTTCGTCTTTTGGACGTGTGAATGGATGGTGTGTCGCTACTATTTTACCACTTTCCATATCTTTTTCGAACATTGGAAAATCAACCACCCATAATAAGTCATAAGTATTAGGTTTGATTAAACCTAATGATTTACCATATTGCAATCTAATTGCCCCTAATAAAGGTGTGACACGATTATCACTTCCGGCAGAAATGATGATAATGTCATCGTCATGTGCGTCCATTTCTTTAATTAACGCCACTTTTTCGTCATCTAGAAGGAATTTTACAAACGATCCGGTTAATTGTCCTTCTTCTACTTTAAGAACCGCCAAACCGCCTAAACCGAATTTTTTAGCTTCTAAAGTTAAGTTATCAATCACTTTGCGGCTAGTTTCATGGGCTACGCCAGGCACGCAAATACCTCTAATTGCTTCAGCTTTTTGATAAGCTTCGAAGGTTGTGTGGGCAAAAAGCGATTTTAAATTATGTAATTCAATACCAAAACGTGTATCTGGCTTATCGCTACCAAATCTTTCCATCGCTTCTTTATATGGTATTTGACGTAAAGGTAATTTCACATCATAACCAATGGTGTTCATGAATATTTCATGAATTAATCCTTCCATCAAATGTAAGAATTGATCTTGATCGAGGAAACTAGTTTCAATATCGATTTGAGTAAAATCTGGTTGACGGTCTGCACGTAAATCTTCATCGCGGAAACAACGAGCGATCTGATAATATCTTTCAAAACCGCCCACCATTAAAAGTTGTTTAAACATTTGTGGACTTTGTGGTAAAGCATAAAAACTTCCATGATGAATCCTTGAAGGCACTAAATATTCCTTTGCTCCTTCTGGAGAAGAAGCACATAACATCGGAGTTTCCACTTCGATGAATTGGTGCTCATGCAAATATTTATGAGTTGTAATCTTGATATTATCTCTAATATCAAAATATTTTTGCATGCAAGGACGTCTTAAATCGAGATAACGATATTTTAGTCTTGTATCTTCTAAAGCATCTGTTTCATCAGCGATGATAAGAGGTGGGTTTTTAGCTGTATTAACCACGATAATCTTATCGGCGATAATTTCAATTTCTCCTGTTTTTAATTTTGGATTTGGCGTTTCTCTTTTTGAAACTGTGCCATAAACTTGTAAAACATATTCATTGCGAATATCGAGACTTTCATCAACATTTTTCACCATGATTTGTACGATACCGGAACGGTCTCTTAAATCGATGAATAAAATTGATCCAAGATTTCTTTTTTTACTCACCCAACCAACAAGTACGACTTTCTTATTAACATCGTTAATAGTTAGTTCGGCATTTCGACATGTTCTTTCCATCTTCCCTTATCTCCTTTTTTTTATGAATCAAAGCGTTCTTCGCTGTCGTTATCATTAGAATCGAAATCCAAACGGCTAAAAGCACCATTTTTCATTTCTTCTTTAAAATCTTCAAATTTATAAGTAAATTGTTCTTTGGTTTTTAAATTCTTTAAAACAATCGATTCATTATTAACTTCATCTTCTCCGATAATAATTGCGAATGCAGCATTTTTCTTTTCTGCTCTTTTGAACATATTGCCCATTTTGACTTGTTCATAGCAAATATCCACCATCATCGAATGTTTTCTAATTTCATTCGCGACATAATGGGCGTAATTCTGTGCCGCCTCGCCTAATGGCATCACATAGAAATCTAAGTAATTGAAATCAGGGTTCATTAATCCATTATCAATCATGATGCTAACAATTCTTTCTAAACCAAAAGAGAAACCAACACCAGGAACATTAGGACCACCTAATTCACTAATTAATTTATCGTAGTGACCACCGGCACCGATTGCCCCATAATTATTACCGGTATTAGACACATAATGGAATTCAAATACAGTTTCACTGTAATAATCTAATCCACGCACTAAAGTGTCATCAATATCGTAAGGGATATCGTTAGTTTTTAATGCTTCTAAAACTTTTTGAAAGCGCATTTTACTTTCATTAGAAATATAATCACTCATCTTAGGAGCGTCTTTAACGATTTCTTGATCTTCTGGGACCTTGCAATCTAAAATCCTTAATGGATTTAATTCATAGCGTTGTTTGCAGTCTGGACACATTTGGTCGATTTTGTCTTTAAAGAACTCTTTTAATGCTAAACGATAGGCGTTACGACTTTCTTCATCGCCTAATGTATTAATTTTGACGCGAACATCGTTAAAGCCTAAAGAATTTAAACAAGCATAAGCTAATACGATGACTTCAACATCGTTATATGGATTGTTTGTGCCAACAGACTCAACACCGAATTGTAAGAATTGACGAAAACGGCC
>JAXERM010000071.1:0-10616 GCA_034116505.1 Bacilli bacterium | reverse complement strand
ATCTTTATATCTCGTGGATGACAGCAAGATTGATCATAAGTCTTTATTTAAAACTTGTGATTTAAAGGATGTATCAATTATTGTCACAAAGCAACCGTTAGACAAAAGATATTTCCAAGCCGCACCAAAAACATTATTCGTTCATTGTGATTAATCAAAAACCGACAAAAACTACTTGTCGGTTTTAATTTGATTATTTATAAATAAATAAAAGAAAAATAATTATTGTTCAAAGGTATTTTCGGCTTCATCAAATTTTGCAAATAAATCTTCTGGTGTTAGTTTTGCTTTTTCTTCCCCTTTAACATCTAAAGTGATAACGCCATTATTAAGCATTATTAATCTATTTCCATATGTTAATGCGTCGCGCATATTATGCGTAATCATAATTGTGGTAAGATTTTGTTCTTTGACGATTTGCTCAGTTAGATGCAAAACTTTTTTTGCGGTTTTTGGATCTAAAGCGGCAGTATGTTCATCTAATAACAATAATGATGGCTTTTTGATGGACGCCATAATGAGAGTGAGAGCTTGTCTTTGTCCACCAGAAAGTAGACCAACCTTTTGATGAAGTCTAGTTTCTAAACCTAAATCGAATTTCGCTAATTGATCGATAAACAATTGCTTATTTTGACTAGAAAAACCCCAAGCAAGTGTGTGCTTTTTACCTCTTCTAATCGCTATTTCGAGGTTTTCTAATACTGACATATCTCCTGCTGTTCCTTTCATTGGATCTTGGAAGACACGTCCGATGAATTTCGCTCTATTATGCTCTTTCATGTTTGTGACATCGTGATTATCGATAATGACACTGCCTTCATCAGGAGATAAAACACCAGAAATAATATTCATCATAGTTGATTTACCTGATCCATTACCTCCAATGACGGTAACAAATTCGCCGTCCTCAATCGTTAAATTAACATGATTTAAGGCAACACGGATATCATCTTTATTCCCGGTTAAATTAAAAATTTTGACAATATTTTTAAGTTCTAGCATGTTTATTACCTCCTATTTTCTTCCATAGTGATTGAAAACCCTTTTTAATAAGAGGCAAACATAAAGCGATAGTGATTAATACTGCGTATAATAAATTCTTTAATTGAGTTGGGAAACCTAATCTAATCGCCACTGTGACGATAATAAAATATAAGATCCCACCTAACCCGACAGAGATAATCCAGTTTTTGAAATTTCTTTTGCCAAAAATTGATTCTCCAATCAAGATAGACGCTAAACCGATTACTAAGAATCCAGAAGCGGATTTAATATCCATCGCTCTGGCGTCTTGGGCAAATAGAGCACCTGCTAAACCTATTAATGCATTTGATAAAGTAATACATACAATTTTTGATAATGTGACATTAATGCCTTGTGATTTAGCCATATCTTCGTTCATACCAGTGCTTCTAATCGCCATCCCATATTCTGTTCCAAAGAAGAAATAAATGATGACAAAAACAATAATGACAATGATCGCCATGACAATTGTTTCCACTAATGAATTATCCATTACTGAATTATAGAAAATACTAAAGATAGTGAAATCGTTTGTTCTAAGAGTAACTAAATTAGAGAACACATCGTTATTTTTGGTAAAACCAATAATAAATAAACCAATCGATGCAGTAGCGGTTAATGTAATAATACCGCTTAATAATTTTGGAATACCTAATTTAGTGTGAATAATCCCAGTTAATAAACCGCATAAAGCACCAGCAAAAAGGGCTATAAGTGTAGCGAGGAAAGGATTAACGCCGTTATAAATAAGTGTTAAACAACTAGCTCCTCCAATTAAGAAACTACCTTCTGCCGTTAAATCAGCGAAATCTAATAGTCGATATGTGAGGAAAATGCCTAGTGCTAATAAGCAACAAGGCAATCCTGAAGTTAATATGTTGAATATAATGTCTAACATAAAATCTATTCTACTGGGACATCTACGCATTTTTCTACCACAGATTGTGGAAGATTAATTCCAGCCGCTTCTAAGTTAGCGGAACACATTAAGTAAGAACATTCTTCTTTTGTCATTGTAACAACTGGAATTTCATTAGGTTTATGTTCGTGTTTCATAATGGAAGCCGCCATTAAGCCTGCTCTTTTACCTAATTCTTTATAATTGACGCTTAATGTGACGTGACCACCATTTTTCATCATACTTTCTTCACCAGTAACAACTAAAACATGTGTACTTTCAGCTGCGTTTTTCACACCTTGCATATTACCAGCAATATTATTGTCAGTTGGAATATAAATTGCATCTAAACCTTCTGTTTGTGCTAATGCTAAGGCAACGGAAGAAATATCACTAGAATCAGTACAAGTACTGACTTTGGTTGAAATACCTAATTCGGTAGCTGCTGCTCTTGCTTGATTAGCTTGGACTTCAGAATTAGTTTCACTTTGAGTGTATAAGATACCGATTAAGTCAGCGTCAGGAATACATTCTTTAATTAATTGAATTTGTGCTTCAACCGGATTAGCATCACTAGATCCTGTAATATAACCACCAGGATTTTCATTTGATGTTACTAATTGGGCACTAACAGCGTCAGTCACTGCAGTGAACAGAATTGGTTTAGTTAATCCTTTATTAATTTGGGCAGAGTGTAATGCTTGAGAAGCGCCAGTACCAATACCTAAATTTAAATCGCATTTTGTTACTAAGTTTTTTGCTAATGTCACTAAATCGGCTTCATTCGCGTTTGCGTTTTGATATGTGACAGTCATATTCACGCCATTAGTGAATCCTTGTTCTGCTAAACCTTCAAGGAAGCCTTCTCTTGCTAAAGATAAAGCACCATGTTCGAGTGGTTGAAGAATACCCACTTCAATGTTATTAGCGTTTTTTGGAGAGAATACCCATTTGTCCATATCTAGTGGTGACTTTCCGCATCCAGCTAATAAAGACAAAGTTGCTAATAATAAAGATGTTTTTAATAATGATTTTTTCATAAGCAATACCTTCTTTCTTAAACAAAAACCTCGGCTTGAACACCGAGGTTATTAGCAACATATTTACTTTTAACTTTGGCGTTCATTTTATCTCTTGCCAAAGTATAAAAAAATCTTTGGAAGGGATTAGCTTTCAAAATAAAAGTAAAAATAGAAATATGCTTTTGATGTGTTAACTGTTTTTACTTTCATAATGTCTTTCCCTTTCTTGCCATATATCATAATCGCTAAGTTTGATAAATGCTAGTATTTTTTTCTTATTTGTATATTTTTGATACTTTTTTACCTAATTTAATATCATTATTTATTTTTAATAGAGAGTTTAAGGATATCTTTATATAAATCAATACGACGATCACGGAAAATTCCCCAACTTTGTCTCTCTTTATTAATTTCATCTATATCAAACTCATGAATCAAATATCCTTCGCTTGTTCGATCCATTTCTTTGACGATGTCACCGTGTTGGTCAGCGATAAAACTAGAACCATAGAATGTCATACTAGAATCGCCTTCTGTTTCTAAGCCCACTCTATTTGAAGCGATAACAGGAATAATATTTCCAGCTGCGTGACCTTTCATCACATTTTGCCAATGCGATTTTGTATCTTTTGGTAAAACAGGTTCACTTCCAATTGCTGTAGGATAAAATAATAACTCCGCTCCTTGAAGAGCCATAATTCTTGCAGCTTCGACAAACCATTGATCCCAACATATCCCAACACCGATTCGACCATATTTCGTTTTGAAAGTTTTAAAGCCGGTATCGCCAGGTGTGAAATAGAATTTTTCTTCATAACATTCACCAGTTGGAATATGACTTTTACGATATAAATCTACAATTGTTCCATCCGCATCAATAACCACCAAAGAATTGAAATAACAATTATTGTCTTTTTCATAAAAAGATATCGGTAAGACAACGTTGAGTTCCTTTGCTAAGCTAGAAAAATGTTTAATTAATGATGAATCTTCTAATGTTTCCGCTAAAGAGAAATATTCGTATTTTTCTTTCTGACAAAAGTAAGGAGTTTGGAATAATTCTTGCAAAAGTATGATATTTGCTCCTTCTTTTGCGGCTTTTTTTACTAGTTCAGTTGCTTTGAGAACGTTATTTTCTTTGTCCCAAGAACAAGACATTTGCGTACATGCTACCTTAACTTTCATATTACTTTTTTCCTTTCGGTATTTGCATCGTGACACAGTGAATATTACCGCCTCCGATGAGTATTTCTTTGCTCTTAATTTGTATGACTTCTTTATCAGGATAGATCTCTTGGAATTGTTTTAATGCGATCGCGTCTTCTTTAACGCCAAAACATGGTAAGATGACAAAATCTTTTCCTTGATAATAGTTGATATATGAGGCTAATAAATTATCTCCCTCTAAACGTGGTTTAGCGTTATATTTACTTGGAGATATCCCTTTTGATTCTTCTTTTGTAAGATAAATTGGCTCAGGCATTTTTACCTTGATAACTTGCAATTTTCTTCCTTTTGCGTCTAGAGAATTCTCTAATATTTTCAAAGCTTTATTTGCTGCAGCGTATTGTACTTTATCATTGCTGTTTGGCCAAGATAATAAGACGACACCTGGACGAGCAAAACTCACAAAATTATCGATATGTTCATTAGTTTCATCTCCGATAATACCGTGAGGCAACCATATTACTTCACTTACTCCGAGATAAATCTTTAATGTTTCTTCAATTTCTTCTTTTGTTAACTGTGGGTTTCTACCTTTAGATAACAAACATGCCTCAGTTGTTATTAATGTTCCTTCCCCATCAGTTAATATACTGCCACCTTCTAAAACGAAGAATGGATGACGATAAGAATCAATATTTAATTTCTTGGTTAAGGCATTACCTAATAAATCATCATCGGAATAATTAGAATATAAGCCATCCACTTCTCCACCCCAGGCATTAAAACGGAAATCAACGCTTCTAATTTCTTCTTTTTTATTTTTGACAAAAATTAATGTGTTATCTCTAGCCCATGAATCGTTATATTTGATTTTTAAAGGAATAACGTTATCGATTTTTTCTAACCATTCAATCGACTTACTATATATAGAAGGATGAACACCGACATATACAGGTTCAAATTTAGCAACCGCAGTAATTAAATTTTTAAATTCTTCTGTGGCTTCTTTTCCTTTATGTCTCCATACATCTTTTCGATATGGAAGAAGAATAATAGTGCCTTGATGTTCTTCCCATTCAGCTGGTAGTAAATAGCCATCACCACGTGGAGTAGTCTTTTGACTTAAAACAAAATCATCAAGACGCTTTTTATAAAATGTAAATCTTTTCCATCTATGTTCATCGATAATGTCGACATATTCCGCTTTTGGATGATTGCTTAAAAGGGTACATTCTTTCTTTAATCCATCTTTAATTTGGTTAATTGTGTCTTTAGTAAAAACTTCACCAGGAAGAATTAAAGGAATTCCAGGTGGATAAATAACAATTGATTCTTTTGATATATGGTTTAAAGATTCTTCTAAAGGCACGGTTTTTGTTGGTGCAAAGAATGCAGTACGAGGACGGATTAACATATAAGAAAAATCAAATTTAAATGAATGTGTTGGATAAGATAAATTCTTTTTAAAATGCTCTTTAGAAATAGTTTTTAGTGCTTTTACTAAAGCATCGACATGCTTTTTGGTATTTCCTAACGCTAAAACACATAAAATAACATATGATTCCGCTAATTCGATTTGAACATGGAAGCGATTTTTTAATAGTCGATAGATTTCAAAACCATGTAAATCTAAACGATCAATTTCGATTAATAATTTTGTGCGGTCATACCCAAACGCCCCACGTGATTTAAAATAATCTTCGCCTCTAACAATAAAACCGGGAATTTCATTTATTTTTTCAAATGCATATTGGCTTAATTCTTTTAGTCTACGCATTGTTTCTTCACCGTTAACTTCCATGTATGCGCGAGCAGCATCTAAGCTACCTAATAATAATGAAGAAGGAGAAGTGGTATTTAGCATATTTAGTGTTATTTGCATTTTTAAAGGATCCACTCTATCACCTTTTAATAGCAAAGCACTAGATTGCGTTAATGAACCACCTGTTTTATGAAAGGAAACCGCACTGATATCAGCGTCTGCGTCCATTGCAGAAATCGGATTATCTTTACAAAAGTAATAGTGGGCTCCATGCGCTTCGTCCGCAAGAACAATCATATTTCTTTGATGCGCGAATCTAACAATTTCTTGTAAATCAGTAATAACACCAAAATATGTAGGATTGATAACTATGACCATTTTAGCGGATGGATATCTAATAATGGCTTTTTTATATGCTTCTACTGATGGCTGATTTGCGATTTCAATATTTGTATCAATATCAGGAGTAACATAAATTGGAATAGCACCTGATAACACTAACGCGTTAGCGACACTTTTATGGACGTTTCTTGGTAAGATGATTTTATCGTTTGGTTGGCAGTACGTTAAAATCGCGGCTTGTAAACCACTGGAAGTACCGTTAATTAAAAAGAAAGCATGATCAGCGTTACATGCTTTTGCCATTAAATCCATCGATTCTTTTAAAACACCATTAGGATGGGCGAGATTGTCTAATCCAACTGGGGCGTTACAATCAGCTTGATAGACTTTTTTGCCGACAAATCTCGTCATTTTGTTATCGACATTACCTAAATGATGTCCAGGAACATCAAAAGAGGAATTGTTTTCTTCAGTGTAATTAATCAAAGCATCAAGAAACGGAGTCTTAACATCTTTTTCGTTCATGCGTTTATTTTATATATATTGTAATAATATACAAGTATATTTTTGAAATTTTTAATGGAATATTATTTGGAATAGTTTTTTATTCCTTGATAAATGATATCCCAGTATTTATCTACATCGATATCGACTGCGACATATGCATTTTTCTCTTTATGAAGATAATCAAATACATCGCAATTAGTTCTTCCATAAGAAGGACCGTGGCTAATATCAATTTCCACATTCATTTTTTGATATGTAATTACCGATTCATCAATTAAACTGACAATAGTGGCAGGATCGTGCAATGGGCCGGCAACAATCCCAAAAGTTTTTCTTTGATTTTCGTTAAATACTTTCATTAAATCAGCAAACATCTCGCTGACTTTATTATTTATTTCTTTCATGCGAGCGATGATTTCTGGATAGACCAAAACTTTTCTCGTGACATTTAAACCAATCATTTTCACTGTGATACCAGAATTAAAAACAATATAAGCAGCTTCTGGATCGCACATAATATTAAACTCTGCCGCTGGAGAAGTATTTCCGTGATCAATTGAACCACCCATGATGATAATTTCTTTCACTCGTTCTTTGATTAGTGGTTCCATCTTAATTGCCATCGCGACATTAGTTAATGGACCAGTAGCAACAATCGTGACATCATCATATTTTTTAATCGTATCAATAATGAAATTAACACCATTACGAGAATCAAAGTCATAAGAAGGTTTAGGGAAGGTGAAACCATCCAATCCGCTTTCTCCATGAATTTGTTCACAAATCACTTTATCTCTAATAATTGGTGTATCTAATCCTTTACAAACAGGAACGTTTAAATTCAAAAAGGAAGTGAGATTTAAAGCGTTTTTTGCGGTTTTTTCTAATGTTTGATTACCGCTTTCTACGGAAATACCTAATAAATTTATTTTCTCATTATGACCTGCTAAAACGATCGCAATCGCGTCATCATGTCCAGGATCACAATCTAGAATTATATTTCTTTTATTCATGTTGTTGTTCTTCCTTATTTTTTCCTAATGCGAAGAAGATGCCTTCTAGTTCGTAGTCAATCGCAGTGATGATAAATGATATGCCTAAGAAGATTAGGTGTAATTTAATTCCTTCTTCAATATGGACACATAACAAAATACCAAAAACGACTTCCGCGATTGAAAGAATCACATTTAGGATTGATAATTTGTTATCTTTTATCTCTTTTAAATTAATTTGAATTTCAAAACTACTTTTAATGATTTCTAATAAGCCCCATAAGAAGATTAAATACTTAATATCTAAACTAGAGAACATAAAGACAAAGCCTAAAGCGAACAAAATACAGCCAATCGCTAATTCAAAGCTTTTCGATTTCCATCTTTTTAAAGCAAAATAGGTAATGATTGATGTCCCACCAGAAAGTAGTAATACAACACCGAGAAAGATACTATCAAGGGATGCTTGGTTATGATTGGTCAAAGCTAAAATAACAATACCTAAAACCAAAAAAGCAATCGGTGAAATAATAGAAATTAATTTCGCTAACAATTTGAATTTTTTCATAAGTACAACCTTTATTATTCGTTTGGTTTTATTTTACAATAAGAACATGAAATTCATAAGATATTCTAAAACTTTTTTGTCCTTAATCATTACTAGCACATTTCTTGTCAGTTTATTAATCCTATTTGCAATATTAAAAAATAATGTTTCTTTTTGTGAATGGTACACACGTCATATTGTTTTTCCAAGCGCTTCTTTTACTGGTAAGATCACATCTAAGATTCCTTTTTCTGTTTCGGAAATATTTGTGATCTCATTTATCATCTTGATTGTTTTACAAGTAATTTGGGCAATTATCCTATTAATTAAATTAAATATATTAGGAATGGTTAATCGCTTATTAACAATTCTTGTTTCCGCTTTAGCCTTATCTAATATTTATTGTTACTCCGTGGAATTTGCTTATAATCGTAAAAGCATTCCTTTACCGACATATCAAGAAACGGTTAATAAAGGAGAAATAAACAATATCATCAGTCATTATTTGGATGATTTTAATCAATGCGCTTCTTTAATGAATATTAATGATTTGGGTGAATTAGGAATTGATATTACAACTTCGCAATTAAATCAAATGATGAAAGACGAATATATGAAATTGACCGACTCATATTATAATGCGTTTACACCTGATATGAAGGGGTTAATGACTAGTTGGTTTTTCTCTAGTACTGGGATTGTTGGTAATTACTATGGCCCGTTTAATGAAGCCCATTATAATAAAGAACAAACGCTTGCGGAATTACCTTTTGATTTTGCTCATGAATTAGCGCACGCAAAAGGAGTAATGAGAGAAGAAGAAGCCAATTTACTCGCTGCTTATATTTGTTTATCTAGTAGTCAACCATATCTCCGCTATAGTGGGTATTTAATGACATTTTCACGCTTATTATCTTTAGCAAAACTTTCTGATAATCCTACAATGTACGATACTTTTAAAAACAATATTTCTTCAAAGATAAAAGACAACATGAACTATATTAATAACTATTGGAAAGATAAAATGTGGCTAAATAAAGTTGGTGAATTCTTTAATGACTTATATTTGAAAATATCAGGTCAAAAAGAAGGCACAAATTCCTATGTTGATAACCCAACTATAGTCGATGAAGATAACAATATTATCTCCTTATCGCGTTATCAAAACTTATATTTTTATTTATACTATTTGAGCTAAAAATATTGTTTTTTATGAAAAAAGTGAAAATGCAACCAATATTTGACAAATTTCCAACTAGAATTGGTGGTCGCAACCGGCACGATTTGATTAGAATTGAGCCATGAAAACTTGGAGGAAAAGTTATGAACATTGAAATCGCAAATAGACTTGCTGAATTGAGAAAGAAAAAAGGATTATCTCAAGAAGAATTAGCTGAAAAATTAGGTATATCAAGACAAGCAGTTAGTAAATGGGAAACTGCCGCTGCATCACCTGATACTGATAACTTAATTTGTTTAGCAAAACTATATGGTGTTTCATTAGATTCTTTATTAAATACAGAAGAAAGCGTGGAAGATATCGTAAGAGATAAACAAGAAGAAACTGAAGAAAAAAGACGCCACTCATCATTTAATATTAATGAACACGGTATCCATGTCGAAGATGAAGATGGCACAGTAGTGATTGATAAAACAGGAATTCATGTCACTGACCGTAAAGATAAAGAAGATGTGCACATTACCACAGATACTGTGAAAGCGAAAGCTCATCAACATAGTAAAATCGATATGATCTCTGGTATTATCACTAGTGTTACAGCGTTAACAGTTACAACCGCGTACTTATTATTAGGTTTCTTATTAAAAGGTCCTATTGGATTAACTGGTACAAGTTCGTGGGCTGTATTCTGGACATTATTCTTATTAATTCCTATTGTCCCGTCATTTTATCGTGCATTTGCTAAACACCAATTCTGTGAAGTGTGTGTTCCAGTTATCGTCGTGATGGCATATTGTTTGTGTGGTATGCTTATCGGTGCTCGTGCGTGGGCTATTGGTTGGGTTGGATTTATAATCTTCCCAGTGTATTACATCATTTTCCATCCTATTGACAAATACATCAAAAAAGTTCGTATTGTCAAAGGATTAGATGTTGATTGGAAATACGTTGACAAAGACGATGACGATGATGATGACGATGAAGACGAAGATTAATCGCCATTAAAAACCCTTTATTGGAGGCATTCAATATGAGTGTCTCCTTTTAAATTTTTGTCAAAATATTAATAAATAATATTTGCAATTAAATGCTTTTTATCTATAATGGCACTTAGTATGGATAGCTTTATTATTAAAAGAAAAGAATTTGTCGTAACTGATAAATTAGGTGAAAAAT
>JAXERM010000070.1:0-3830 GCA_034116505.1 Bacilli bacterium | reverse complement strand
AGGACTTGTCCATAAGAAAATGGGCATGCCCTAAATGTGGAACTACCCATAATAGAGATCATAATGCAAGTATCAATATTCTAAACAAAGGACTTGATATATTAAAGGCAAGGACATTGCCGGTTAGCTCGTTGAAGCTGGATTCAGAAGAATCCTTGAGCGAGAAGCCCCCACTTCTAAAATAAGTGGCGGGAGCATGTCACTAATGTTTTAATAAATTTTTGTTTTTCTTTTTCATCAACAAAAGTAAAAGTAATACTTTTAGCGTTTATCGATAAATGGTATGGGAATTTTTCTTGTAATTTTTCTTCTTCTAAATGGAAATCTAAATGATGTTTTAATTGATAAACTTTTCTTTCTACTTCTCTGACTGAAAGATGATTTTGATAAATAGAATTAACCATATCAATCATCTCATCTTCTTTTAAAGTAGATATCGCTTTAACGTGACCAAATGATAATTTTCCTTCACCAACATCTTTTAATATTGCTTCTGGAAGATGTTTTAAACGCATGATATTAGTCACTTGAGAACGGGATAAATGCATCGCATGAGCGATATCTTCTTGCGTATATTTATATTTCTTTTTAATTTTATTAAAAATTAATGACATCTCGACGATGTTATAATCTTTATCTTGTAAGATACGGCTAGCTAAATATAACAACGCATCTTCTTCATTTAAATCTAATAAGACACAAGGAATAGAAGACAAATGGCATTTCTTCGCGGCAATATAAACTAAACGGGGATACAAAAGTTCATAACCACCATCTTTATTCATGACATATATCGGTCTAGTAATTCCTTTTTCAGTGATTGATTTCATCACTTTATTTAATTTTTGTTCGTTAATACGCGCTTTACGTAAAAAAGAACTATCCTTAATGTTGTCTAAAGGAATGTTATGAGGGACACTAGGAGCGTATTCTTTTTTGATCTCACTCACGACATCGGTACTAGAAAATCTTTTTAATAATGTCGATAGTGATTGCTTTAAAATTTTATCGGAATTATCTTTCTTCATGATCCATCACTTCTTTAGCTAAAGAGAAATAAGCAAGCGCACCAGAAGAGGAAGGGCGATATAAGGTGACCGGCACTCCTTTCGCGTTGCTTTCAGGAATGGAAATATTTCTCGGAATCTGGGTTAAGAATGTATTTTCTTTAAATAATCCTCTGATTTGAGTTGATATTTCAGTGGCTAAACGAGTTTTTGGATCATACATCGTTAATAAGAATCCTTCAATTCCCAAATCATGGTTATAATTCGCTTGAATTTTACTGACAGAAGAAAGAATTTGAGCAACCGCTTCCATCGCAAAATATTCACATTGTACAGGAATCAAAACATTATGGGCCGCCACTAAAGAATTAATCGTTAAAAAACCTAAAGAAGGTGGGCAATCAATAATGATATAATCGTATTCTTTTTTTAAATTTGCGATTGCTTTCTTTAATAAAAGAAATGGCTCACTCGTTTTTCCGACGATTAATGTATCAATACTCGATAGCATTAATTTAGAAGGAAGTATATCAAGGTTTTTTAATACGGTTTTTCTAACGACATTATTAATGTCACTTTCATTAGTTAAAACATCAATCACACAACGGTTGATTAATGTAATATCAATACCTAATCCACGCGAAGAATTACCTTGAGGATCCATATCAATTAATAAAACACGACGGTTAAAGTGAGATAAAGCACTAGAAAGATTAATCGCTGTGGTAGTTTTTCCCACACCGCCTTTTTGATTAGCAATAGCAATAATGTTCTTCATATTGTTCCTCGTGAAACATTTTACGATATTTATAAATATTTATAAAGGTTGCTTTTTAATTAATAAATAAGATCTAGGATATTTTATTGGAGTACTTTGATCTTTTTTAATATGAATTAACAAGCGTTTTTCTTTAGAAAGATATAATTCTGTTTCGATGATTTTATCAACGTGACAAGTTAATTTCTTCATCGCTTTCTGACATAAAGATATTTCTTCGTGACCGCTTGGTCCTTTTAAAGCGATGAAAACACCACCGACTTTTAGTAATGGCATAACCATTTCTAATAATATATTTAGTGGAGCGACAGCACGGGCAAAGACATAATCATATTTTTCGATATTTTGATGCGCAAAATCTTCAATCCTCGCATTCACTCCTATGACATTTTTTAGATGATTATTTTCAATATATGCATTTAAATAATTAATTTTCTTATTAGTGGAATCTAATAACGTAAGATTTAAAGGAGTAGTTAAAGCGAGTGCCATTCCAGGATATCCAGCCCCTGTTCCAACATCAATCGCTTTTTTATCTTTTAAATCTAAATCTTTAATCGCTAACAAAGAATCAAAAATCATCTTTTCTAAAAATGTTTCTTCATCTTTAATCGCGGTTAGATTAAATTTCTCATTTTCAGTTAAGGTATAGTGCATAAAATCGACAAGATCATCATATTGTTTTTCGTTAATGATAATATCTTGTTGTTTTAATAAAGTGATGAAATCTTGTTTATTCATGAACGGTATCCTTTCTTGATGTTCATAATTAAAACTGAGACATCAGCAGGATTAACACCAGAAATACGACTAGCTTGTCCAATCGTTAATGGTTTAACCTCATTAAGTTTGCTTCTTGCTTCTAAAGCTAACCCATCCATATGCAAATAATCAATATCGTTAGGTAAATGCATTTCTTCTAATTTTTTAAAATTGTTTGCTTCTTTAATTTGCTTGACGATATAGCCTTCATATTTAGCGATAATTTCAATCTCTTCAATCGTCCCTTCATCGAGATTAAAATCAGATAATGATGGGATAAAATGCGCAATTTCGGTATATTTTACATTTGGACGCTTCAATAATTCAAAAGCTTGAATTCCCCCTTTAAGCTCATTAAAGCCTAAAGAAGTAACATAATCTTCAATTTCTTTTCTTTTACCTAAATAGGTATTTTTTAAGATTTCAATCACCTTAGCAATATCTTCTTTTTTCTTCAAAAATCTTTGATATCTATCTAAAGATATTAAACCTACATTATAACCAATTTCTGTTAAGCGCATATCCGCGTTATCATGCCTTAATAATAAGCGAAATTCCGCTCTTGAGGACATTAAACGATATGGTTCTAATGTTCCCTTTGTCACTAAATCATCGATCATTACTCCGATATAAGATTGATCTCTTCTTAAGATTAATGGTTCTTTATTTTCAATTTTTAAACAAGCATTGATACCCGCTAAAAGGCCTAAACCAGCCGCTTCTTCATACCCAGAAGTACCGCAGATTTGACCACCAATATATAATCCAGGCCACTTTTTGATTTCTAAAGTTGGGCCATATTCATATGTTCTAATCGCATCGTATTCAATCGCATATGCGTATTTTAAAAATTCAGCATGTTCAAAACCAGGTAAGGAACGAACCATTTCTTCTTGTACTTCAATTGGCATAGAAGTTGAGAAACCTTGTAAATAGATCGAATCGCTATAACGAGATTCTGGTTCTAAAAATAATTGGTGTCTTTCTTTATCAGCAAAATTCACTATCTTACTTTCGATTGATGGGCAATATCTTGGGCCCACTCCTGTCACTAAGCCACTAAAAATGGCAGCTTCAGAAAGGTGATTTCTAATAATCTCATGGGTTTTTGATGTCGTATAAATCAAATAACAAGGAATTTGTTCTTCAACAGGAATAAATTCTTTTGTTTCGTAAGAAAAAGCTAGATGACCTTTAGTGCCTGGTTGAAGAGAACCTTTTGTAAAATCGATTGAGTCTTTTTTAATTCTAGGAGGTGTGCCGGTTTTTAAGCGAAAAGTGTC
>JAXERM010000069.1:0-4777 GCA_034116505.1 Bacilli bacterium | reverse complement strand
TGGGATTTTTGAACCAGTATAACCAACAATACCAATTAATAATGTGGCAAGCATTGGAGCTAAAGAACTGATTAATTTATCAATAAAGGAATAAACAGCTGCAACTGTAACAGGTAAATATTTTCCAGATCTTTCTAATTCATAATCGACAACATCCATTCTCATAGCTCCGGTTGCAGAACTGACGACCATTTTTAAAGCGTTATTTCCAAGCATTAATAAGAAGAATAATATTAATGGGAATCCAAAGGTACCAGCACTCTTTTCTGGAACAAATAGAATGAATAAAGTGAACAATACGTTCCATGCAACACATAACCAGCTCCAGAAAACCATAACTTTTTTATTGCCTTGTTTTCCTGCTAATTTTGCGCCGATAAAGGCAAAGACAATAGAAGGAAGCATTGCAATAATAGAAATGATTGATGAACCAACCATGCTTCCTAATAGAACGCTGAATAGTAAAGTGGTAATTACCGATTGTGATGCAATTGTTTGTGCTAGTTTATCACTACTTGCAGCAACAATATATCTTCTTAACTCTTTGTTATCTTTAATTAATAACCACATATCTTTAAAAGATACTTTTGTTTTTTTAATACCCTCAAAGTTTTCCATTTTGTCATACGGTGCTAAACCGATACAAGAAGCAACAAGAGCAAGGAAGGATGCGCCTACAACAATGAAATTAGAATAGAAAAATACTTCATTGGTCCATTGATAATCAGTAGATCCATCCGGCAAAACAATTGGTACACCAAATTTTGGTAAAATAGCAACGATGATAACCATAGAAATAATCATTGGTGATAAATATGAATAAATAACTTGCCAAACGCCAAGCATTGGTCTTTGTTTTGGATCGTTTGTTAAAATGTTTCCTGTCATATTGCCAGTACAACTAACAAATGTATAACCAATGATGTATAAAGCATAAATAGCGATGAAAACCGCTACACCAGCTGGGCTTGATAATGTTTGAGCTTCATCACTAAATGAGAAATGACCAGCAAAGACATTACATAGTAGTGTTGTTGCTGCAGCCATACATAGCCATCCGACAATCAAGAAGAAGCGCATTTTGCCAAATCTTGATTTAAATTTTTCAATAACGAGAGCGATGAGAGGATCTGTCACACTATCAAAGACACGGGATAAAGTGATAAGAATACCAACAACACCGGTTGCAATCGCGTAGCCTAAATTGCCGATATAGGCTGCGTAACCTAATAAGACATAGAAAGCCATTTGAATGATACCTGTCATTGAGCCCAAAGCTATATGCCAAGTTTTTGCCTTTCTATATGGACTTTGTTGAACATTTTCTGTCATAAACATTAGTCTCCTTTAATTGTTCAAAAGAATTGAATCTAATTTAATCATATTGACTGTATTTTTATTTTGTTAGAACAAAAATGATAATTTATAGTATAATATTGATATGAATTATCAACTCTTCTTTTCTTTAATTAAAAATCTAATTCATACAAATGCTTTTATATTAAACAAAGAAAGCGCGATTGACTTTGAACAAAAGTATTGTTTTAACCCTGGTATACAACCACTATATGTCAGCGATAATCTTCTCGATTTTAGTAACCATTTAGAAGAAGACTATATTTATTCTTCACGCGATCGATTAGGAACCTGCATCATCACTTTATTATTAGATGACTCTGTATTAGTGGTTGGACCATTTTTAAGAAGAGAAATTAACGACGATAAAATTAAGAGCTCTTTAATTGATTCCTCTCTTCCGGCATCATATTTTACCTCTATCAAACAGTATCTCTCTAATTTCCCGATTATAAGCATCACCCGTGTTTACACGATTATTAACGCACTAGTCCGTTCGTTTTTTCCTAACAAAAAAGAAATGTCGCTTTATCGCATGGAAAATTATGTCGAAAAACAAAAGCCGATAAAGATTGTTTACCAAGAAAATATTGACTTTGAAGCGATATATAAGCGTTACGAATTAGAAAATCAATTTCTTAGATATATCGAAATTGGTGATACTGAGCATGTCATCAACGCCTTTAATAGAATGAACACGGAAGGAATAAACGATAAGAAATACGTTAACGCCATTCAACAAGATCCATCTATTGGTATCAATATTATTAGAACCTTAGCAAGAAAAGCGGCAGAAAATGGTGGTGCTTCCCCTATTGATATTAACGAGATAACACAACGATTTGTGCAAAAAACGACGTCATCCCAAGATTTGGTGGAAATCAAGAATGATATTGAAACAATGATTTTAGAATTAACCGAATCTGTAAAAAAGAGCAAACAAAATAAAAAAGGCTTATCTCCAACTATTTCTAAAATCGCAGATTATATAAGATTAAATTACTCTCAAGAATTAACCGCAACTGTATTAGGGAATTATGCAAAGATGACATATGCTAATCTTTCTAGACTTTTTAAAAAAGAAATGGGGATAACAATTGGGAAATATATATCATCTTTGAGATGTATGGAAGCTGGACGATTACTTAGGGAATCTCATTATTCCATTCAAGAAATTGCCGCATATGTTGGTTATCTAGATAATAATTATTTCGTTAAAGTATTTAAAAAAGAAATGGGATATCTTCCTTCAGAGTATCGCAAAATCAATAAAGAATAAGTGACATGCCTGTCAACCAAAAAAGCTTTTCTTTCATATAGAAAGAAAAGCCGAGACTAGACTAGATTAAGCTTTTAGAGATAATTACTTTACCTTTTCCTTTTAGTAAAGCTTTTTGGCAATTAGAAGTTAATATAGCACTTTCGCCATATTTTAATGTTCTTCCTTCTAATTCAACTTCACCTTCAGCAACAGTTAATATCAAATAGTCTTTTTCTTCGTTTGATATTTCTGTAGATCCATCGACGTTGATATAGTCGACTTCAAAATATTTATTCTTCCAAAGAGAAGGGGTTTTTAAACTGTTGATGTTCTTGACGTTGTAGTCATAAGGAACAAAGCTAGTTACTTCACAAGCTTTTTTAATATGGAGCTCACGTTCATTTCCGTTTTTATCTACCCTGTGGTAGTCGTAGAATCTATAAGTTACATCGCTCGATTGCTGGACTTCTAATAAGACTATGTTCTTACCTATAGCGTGTATCGTTCCCGCTTCAATAGGGAAGAAATCTCCTCTATTAACTTTAACTTCCTTTAACAGACCCTTAAAGTCATCGTTTTTAACATAGTTTTCTAATTCTTCTTTATTTTTAGCGTTATGACCTATTATTAAAGAAGAGTCTTCTTTTTTATCTAATATCAACCAACCTTCAGTTTTTCCATATTGACCTTCATTTTTTAAAGCGTATTCGTCAGATGGGTGTACTTGAACTGAAAGCTTATCTCTTGCTGCTATTAACTTTATAAGAATAGGGAATTCATCTAAAGAAGAATTCTTAAATAACTCTCTATGTTCTTTAAATACTTCTCTTAATGTCTTTCCTTTGTAAGTACCGTTTAAGATAACCGATTCAAAAGCTTTATGACCTGAACAGGACCATAACTCTCCTATAGGTTCTTCACTTTCGGTTACTTTCATAACCTTCTTAAAGTAATCTCCACCCCAAATTCTTTCTTTAAGTCCGTAAGTTAAAAATAATACTTCATCCATAATTATCTCTTGACCTTTTCTATCGAAGCTACTTCAACTGAATATCTATATAATTTTGCGTCGTAGTAGTTAATTGTATACTCTAGTAATTCATCATTTTCCGAATAACCTTTTCTTACTCTTTTTAATACTGCGCTATCTTTATCTAAATTTAATAACTCTCTTAATTCTTTAGTTGGAGTTATCGCCTCTAATTCCTCTTCAAAACGAGAGAAGTAGACGTTGTTAGATATTAAATAGTCATATAAAGATCCGAAAAGGAATTCTCTTGAAGTTGGTAAATCTATTGGAAGATTTAACCAGGTATCAGAAAAGACGATTGGTTTTTCGTTAACACCTCTTAACCTTTTTAATTCATATAGTTTGCTAGTTGGTTCGCATTTAAAAATCGAAATCATGTCCTTATTAGCGTAGACAATAGAGATTGTAGAAGAGAATGTAACTGAGTTTTTAGCTCCCGATTCTTTCATCTCATTAGTAAAGCTTTTTACCAAGGTAAAATTCTTTAACTCTTCTTTATTTGAGTTGATCTTAGTTCCAAATCCAGCTCTTCTTGTAATGATTTCTTCTTTCTCTAATTTTTCTAACGCTTTTCTAATAGTAACTCTAGAAACGTTATATAGATTAACTAATTCCATCTCCGAAGGAAGCATGTTTTTAAACTCTCCTCCTTCAATTTTAGAAAGAATATCGTTACTTATCTGAATATATAAAGGGATGTTAGCTTCAAATACCATAATTAATACCTCTTTATTTAAAGATAACACATATTTAAAACATTTGTTGTGCATTAAAGAGCATTTTAATACATTTATTTTTTACATATAGATATAACATGTTTAAAAAATCTGTTAAAATAGGAATTTTTTTCGTTTTAAAATAGATAAATGAATAAATGTATTTAGTAGATATGATTATCTAAATCGTGTGAGGAAATGATGTCAACTATCAAGATTCTTTGACTGGATTTAAGTTTTAAAAAGGAGTGCATTAACACACTCCTTGAGCCATCATAGCTTCCGCAACTTTTTCAAATCCAGCTATATTAGCACCCATCAAATAGTCGCCTTCATAGCCGTATCTCTTACTAGCTTCGTCGATGTTATGGTAGATGTTTACCATGATATCTTTTAACTTCTTATCGACTTCTT
>JAXERM010000068.1:0-9839 GCA_034116505.1 Bacilli bacterium | reverse complement strand
CAATCTCTGCTTGACAACCACATTCTGCACCACTGATAGAGGCATTAGTTTTTGCTAGCATACCAAATAAACCAGCAACTAATAATCCGTCTATTATCTTATCGTGAGAAATACCTTTTTGAAGACAATAGGTAATCGCACCTGGAACAACCCCAGCGCTACCACATGTTGGAGCGGTTACAACTATTCCGCCAGATGCATTTTCTTCTGCTACAGCAAAAGAAGTAATTGCGATCTGCAAATTGATATCATCTTTAAACTTATCGACATTTTTTGCTCTTTGGTTCATAAGACGAGCTTTTCTAACAACTTTTAATGGACCTGGAAGAAGTCCGCCTTTCTTAAGACCTTCCTTTTTGGCGTTTTCCATTGTTTGATAAACTTTATCCATGTATGAGCGGATATCTTCATCTTCAAAACGCTCGACATATTCATATAAAGAAAGGTTTTCTTCTTGACAATATAAAAGGATATCTTTTAAACAATTATGCGGATAAACTTTATCATTTTTACGTTCTTTATGATTGAAAATTTTTATACTACCTCCGCCGATAGAAATAATTCTTTCAAAATGCACAACATCATTTAGATCAGTAATATAAAACTCCATTGTATTTGGATGTTTAACTTTATAATGTAAATCGAAAAGAATTTCGACAGGATAGTCTTTGAGCTTTTCCTTAATCACATAATCAGTTAAATGGCCTTTGCCTGTGAGGGCAAGTGAGCCGTATAAGATTACTTTTATTTGCTTGATTTGATGATATTTATTAAGTATATAATCACAAGCAAAGCCTGGTCCCATTGTATGAGATGAACTAGGACCATGGCCAATAATATATAAATCACGAATAGATTTCATAATCACTCCTCCAATAAATTAATCACGCGTTCTTTTAATGCTTCAGGATCTAGACTAGTTGAATCGATTTCAATATGAGGAATACCATCAATTTGCCCTAAAATCATCGCATTATATGCTTTAAAAGCAGTAAAGTCTTGATCTAAACCCATCGATAAATGAGCTTTATGACGAAATGGCACACGCTTCAAAAAGCGTTGATAAGATATCTCGATATCACATGTAATTAATAACACATCAATTTTTGCGTTATTTCTTTTTGCAATATCAATTAATTGTAATATTTGTTGATGACGAAAATTCGCTTCGCATATAACATCGTGATGAGAGGATAAACTATTTTTTGTTTGTTCAATCATGTAATTAACTGCTTTATAGGAAAGAGCTAAATTCTCTTCACGATTAGAAAAACCTTCTTGGTCAACAAGGGCTTCTTTAATTAAATCTTTAATATATAAATCAGCGTGAAAATAATCCGCTAAAGAGGTTGCTAAAGTTGATTTGCCATTAGCTAGACCTCCAGTGATAATAATTAACCTATTCATTTTCTTGTCCTAAATAAGCAAGATATTGGTCTCTTACTAAATCCGATAGTTCTCCGGCATGCATTGTTTCATAATCTTCCGGACGAATAACATTGATGACACGAGCTTCAATATGCGTGATTCTAAATGGCTTATTATGATATAACTTTTCAGTATTTTTTAAACCGATCAAAACAATCGGACATCTCGCTCTTAAAGCGATATGAAAACCACCATGTTTAAAAGGTAGTAATTTTCCTGTAATATTTCTTGTTCCTTCAGGAGCGATGACGACAGACGTATTTTGTTTAGTGATATAATCGACTGCGCGATCAACCATTTTCATCCCGCTTTCAGCGTCATCACGGTCCACAAATAATGTGCCCATCGCGGTTGATAAATTACCTAAAACTGGTAATTTTTTAATCGATGCCTTTGCAACAAAAACAAATCTTCCTTTTAAGATTTTATATAAAACCCAACTATCAAAATCACTTGAATGGTTAAAGACAATCATCTGAGGTACATCTTTACGAAGACGAGAAAAACCAACCTTATGTACGACCGCTAACTTGGCAAATAACAAATAAGAACCAACTACACCGGCATTATAGGTGTAAAAACAATTCATACGACCAGTGAAATCAATCTTTTTATATTTTAAAGTCATAATCACTATTGTGGACCAATAAATACAAATTAATAAAAAGATTCCAACCGGGACAAACGCTAATAATAAAAACCAGTTATAAACTGATAAATTAGATAATCCACTAAAGTAAATAATCCCAATTGATAATATTAAGGAAATAACAAAAGTCGATATTTGTAACATACCTAGATAATAACACAGTCCTCATTTTTATTAAAATAAAAAAGTGTTTCGCCTTAAAGCAAAACACCATTAGTTTTATCTTATCGATGAATAGCGTGGAAGTTAACGCCAACACAGTCAGGACCGCAGTGACTACCAGCGGTTGGATTGACGTCACGAATGACAATATTTAATTTACCACCGAATTCTTTTTGTAGCATTTCTTCTAATTGATGAGCAATCTCAATATTATCAGTATGCGCAATTAAGACTTCGTGATCGAATATATTATCTTGTAACTTTTTCACATATTCGACAATTTTCTTTAATGTTTGTACACGACCTCTACCTTTATCAATAGACATCATTTTACCTTCAGAATTCATATGGATAATTGGCTTAATGCCGATTATTCCACCCATAATCGCTGCGAAGTTACTTACACGACCACTTTTAGCGAAGAATTTTAAATTATCGGCGTAGAAATATGTAGCGAATTTATCTACTTCTGTTTCGGCCCAAGTTAAGACTTCTTCTACTGTCTTTCCGCTTTTAAACATTTTTGCGATTTCTAATACGATTTCATAACTTCCAGCGGTAATACCTTTGGTGTCTACTTCGTAGAATTTACGATCTGGATATTTTTCTTTTAAGTCTTCTAACGCTAAACGCATCGAGTTAAATGTTCCACTCATCGCGCCAGAGAAATGCACATAGAAGATATCGTTACCTTTTTTGAATTCTGGTTCAAAATATTCGATATATGCTTGTGGAGGTAAAGCGCTGGTTGTTGGTAAAACGCCTTGTCTTAAAAGATCATAAAATTTATGAGCGTCAAAATCTCCGTTTTCATCATATGGCATATATTCTTTACCATCGATGTAATAAGGCATGGAAATGATTTTAAAACCATATTCTTTTGCGAGTTTTGGTGAAAAATCGGTGTCGGTGTCTGTAAATAAAGTTAACATAGTAATCCCCTTTTATATTTTAAAACTGAAGGCATAATAAGCACCAAAAGGCTTACCAAATATATATTTATCGCATGCACTTTCCGTTAAAGTGATAATGCGTCCTTCACTATAATCTAAATCTTCAAACATCGGTGGAGCAACGATATCCTTAATTGGGTTATCAAGGAAAATTAATGGATATGTTTCTCCTCCTTCATCTTGATAAGTGCCATCTATTCCTGGATTTTCATAAACATAAGCGTGAGAAGAAGAAACACCCCAAGAGGTTGATAAGACAAATTTATTATCATCAGTGTAAGCAAAACCTTGCACTTTATCTGTGATAGAAATATATGTATGAGGTTTAATCGGTGTATCAACGTTTGGATCGAAATCCGATAGATGATATTGAGCCACTAAAGCGTGATGAGTAGTGTTGCCTCTAGTCACATCATGAGTTAATGTATAAGCCTTGACTTTATCATAATGGAATTCACCAACAAATAATTCGTTACCATTGGTAAATACAAAACTTGCGGCAACTGGTACTTCTTTAAAAGAAGTAAGATTAATTTTTGCTTCGACATTATCTTTAGAGAATAAATCTAAATTAACAATATAGATTCTTCCCCCATCAGCAAGATATAAATAATTATTGTCAGTTGCTATTCCACCAACGTGTCCTGTAAATGGTTCGCCGTCTTTATATAAACTATATTTTCTAGATTCATCGCCTTTAATTGTATAAATACGACTTGGTTGTCCGTGGTTTTTATCATATTCACTCACATAATAAGTATTGTTATCTTCATTTACACATATACCTTGAGGAACACCACCATTATTGAGTCCAGGAACAGCAAATATATTCTTTTTTGTTTGATAGAACGAAGAATAAATGCCAAATTTTAATAAACTTAACCCTCCGATAATACCAACAATTACCATACTAAAAGTAATGATGATAATAAGTGGGATTTTTAATGCTTTAGGCATATCTCTTTTCTTCTTTGCCATATTAATTGTCTCCAGGGAATGTTTCTTCTAATAATATTACTTTGTAATAAGCTTTATTATTAGAATGATTCACTTGTTGAATATAATAATAAACTTCGACTGGTTTAGTAGAATCGTTAACTAAATCGTTATAAACATATGGGTTATATTGAGTGGCGGTAGATTCATCGACGTTCCAGAAATTTTCATTATCGATAAAAGTAAAATTATAATTCGCTCCACAATAATCTCTGCCAGTTAAAGAAACACCTGCAAGAGATTCGTTTGTCATGCCAAAATATAATTTGCCATTTTCTTCCACATAATTCATATAAACAGTGTCTTTATAAACATGTTTAAATAAATCAACAAATGAATCAGGTCTATTATCCGTATCCTCATTACGAGGTGCGTAACTTCTTAAAGAGGAAACAGGTAAATTAACCGCGTTATTTAAGTCCGTATAAGTCGCATTATTCGTATCAGAAACATCATTAGATTCTAACGCTCTTAATGCAGGACGATATGAATTCATGGTTAGAATACCGGTCAAATCATATACGCGACCAGGAGTAAAACTTACTCTTTCTTTTAACACTCTTAATAATGTTGTTCCATCACCAAAATAATATGAACTACTATCATTTGCCTTATAAAGACAAGTTAAGCCTTTAATCGTCACTGGAGTAGATAAATATCCATGTCCACGACAGTTATAATTCATATTTTTAGCTTGATCATATAGATAAGACAAAGAAGATATTTCATGACTAAATGAAGTAATATCGCACGAAATATCTAAATCTTGATTCCAAGTAAAAGTTCTACCAGGAACATATAATTCTGGTTGACCTAAATACATCGATAAATAGCCGGTAACAACATATTTGCTCGTTGATTGACCAGCATAATCACCAACTTTACCATATAAGGAATTTCCATTTTTTGTATTAGGAGAGGCCGCTCCAATAATACCAGTAGCGTCTCCTAAAATAACTTTATAACAATTAGAAACATCTAAACCAAAATTTTTAGTGCTTTTCACTAAATCGATCTTTGATAAAGCATAAGCTTCCACAGTAACCTTACTAGTTAAATCTACTGCGATTCCCGATTGATTTAATGTCCAATTTTTTTTGCTAATTAAATCAATGACTTCCTTGATAGTCCTTTTACCCAAATCCTGCACATCATCGCTTGAAGATGAACTAGATAAAGAAGAGGTAGAACTACTACTGCTACTAGAGGATTCACTGCTAGAAGATGAAGATGATTCACTGCTAGAAGAGGAACTAGAACTACTAGAAGAAGCTGGCGGATTAGTATTACATCCCACTAAAAATAATGTTATTGCCAACAAGAATATTTTTTTATTCATAATAACTCACTTATTAATATAATACACACATACGCGAAAAAAAATAACAACTTATTTTCTATATGACAAAATACGAGTAATGTAAACGAAAATGAAAACCATTAATCTTAAATTAAAATAATAATTGTAGGTTGTTTTAATTAATCATTTTTATCTTCTTATAAGACTATCATTTTCATCACGAAGATAATTGAAATATCAGAAGACAAAAAAGCAAACAATTAATAATAGTTCATTAAAGTAATTAACGCATTGTTGATTGATATTTTTTTATAAAATAATTAGCATGCTTCTTTTTCTTCAACAACGAACAATTTTTTAACGATTATTTCATTGACGATATAATAACAAATTAAGACTAATAAACTTCCCATTGCGACATCGCTTAAAAAGTGCGCGCCGACTAGAATTCTTGAAAATGAAGTCAATAAGTTCCAAGAAAAACCAACATAGAATAATGGGGTTTGATATTTCATTAATTTTTGATTGATTAATGGTAAAAAGCTTAGCAAAACGGCGAATAACATACTCGCACCACCATGTCCAGAAGGGAAAGATTTGAATTCTTCTTTGGTTAAGGTGAAGGTATCCATTAAGGTTTTATATTCTTTACATGGTTCCCACCAATTGTGGAAATCAACATAGCCTTCATATACCGCAATACGATATCTTGGACGATGGAAAATATTCTTTAATAATGTGACACCAGGTACTAAAGAAATAAATGCAACGCCAAGTAAAATTAGTACGATCATCAACCACATATTTTTCTGTTTATTGAACTTAGCAAACCACATCCCAGCAGCGAATATTCCAAGGTTGATAACGCCACAAATAATCATTCCTAAATAAGTGAGATTCTCTTTGTTATATGCATTGACTGAAAAGATCTCATCACCTGAGAAATATGTGCCGGAAATTAAGCCGATAAAAGCACAGACAAATAGGATAATTCTTAGCCAACTTTTTTGTTCTTTGTTTTTTAAGGTAAGTGCGAATAATACACCGCCTAAAAATGATAATAAACCATAGCCAGGAATCGTAGCAAAAGCACTCATGAAAATGCCAAAACCATTATTCTTACTAAATATGGCTTGTGAAATATTTAAATCTAAAAAGGAACCAATGATAAAACATACCAACAATATTCCACCACTGATAAATAGATGTCTTCTTTTCATAAAACGTCTCCAATCATCATTATTTAAAATATCATGACCGAACATTAAAAAACATATCAAAATCAATAACTTGTAATTGATATTTATAAAATATCGTTAGGAAAATAAGCCATATACTTTTATAATTAATTTATAATGATTCGCAAAACAGAAATAATCAAAGATGAGATCGGTTTATTAAGAGAACTACCGACTTTAAGGCATACAAATTCGAAGTATTTATATATTGCCACTGATAACGCTCGCTGTCCGAAAGCCGAGGTCTTTATAGAGCCTGGTGATTATGTTAAGTGTGCCCAAATTGTCGGTATGAGACACGGTCCTTTCTTTGATCAGCCAATTCACACTGCTTGTTCTGGAAAATTTGTCGGCTATGAGAAACATTATCATCGTTCAGGTAAATTAGTAAATTTCATGAAAATTGAGAACGACTTCTTAGATACATATGCAGACTATGTCAAAGAAAGAAGCGAAGAAGAAATTAAACAATTAACCAAAGAAGACATGACCGAAATCATTAAAAATTGTGCCTTAGTGGGTTTAGGTGGTTCTTCTTTCCCAACATATATTAAATTTCAAACGAAAGAAAAGATTCATACCATTTTAATTAACGGTATTGAATGTGAGCCTTATCTTACTAGTGATCATCGCATCATGATGGAATTTCCAAAAAGAATCGTCACTGGTATCAAATATGTCATGCAAGCATTCAATTGTCATAAAGCTTTAATTTGTATTAAGAAAAAATATGAAGATTTAGCGGAAATGTGGAGTGAATATTTAAAACGTGAGGAAAATGACCCATTAGGTTCAAATATAAAAGTTTGCCGTGTCGGCAATTTCTATCCACAAGGATGGGAAGTTGCAATGATAAAAAGCGCGACTGGAATCAAGATGAAACCAGGCGAATTACCAACAAAATATGGCATTTTAGATTTCAATGTATCCACTATTGTTGGATTATATAAAGCGATTAGATATAACATGCCTGTTATTAAAAGAGATATTACAGTAACGGGTGACGGTATTAAATATCCCACTAATTTCCGTGTTAGTGTCGGTACCTCAGTCAAAGAATTAATCGACCTATGCGGTGGATATAAAGACCCAGAAAAAGAAAAAATCTTTATTCTTGGCGGACCGATGATGGGTGCTTCTTTACCAAGTGATGACACAATTATTACTAAAACAGTGACATCAGTTATTGTTTTAAATAAACAAGATTATTTAGAAGAACAATGTGTTAGATGCGGATCTTGTGTTTTGTCTTGTCCCCAAAAATTATTACCAGTCGATATCATGGACGCGGTGAAATCATTAAATAAGGAAAAGATTAAAGCACTTAATCCACTAAGTTGTATTGAATGCGGTTTATGCTCTTATGTTTGCACAAGCAAAATAAAAGTGACCGACTATATTAAAAAAGCAAAGGTAATAGCGAAATTATGACCGTAATTAGTAAACAAACCTCGCCATATATAAGAAGAAAATCTTCGGTCAACCGCATGATGAATGATGTCATTATCGCTGTTAGTCCGCTTATTATTTTTGCTCTATGCATTTATCAATTAAAAGCATTGATGATTTTCTCAATTTCAATTTTAACAATGTTAATGATGGAATTCATATATATTGGCTTAAGAAACAAAATGCCTAAAGATGGACAAAAGCATCACTTTAAAGAAAAATTTCTTTTTGCTTATAAAGGTCATTATCATTTAAGCAATGTGTTATCACCATTAGTCAGTGCTTTAATATTTTCTTTATTAATGCCAGCTAACGCGACATGGTATAGCGTATTTATCTCCAGTTTATTAGGTATTACATTAGGTAAATTAGTATTTGGTGGCTTAGGTAATAACATCTTTAATCCCGCAGCTTTAGGATTTATTATTAGTAAAATTTGTTTTGAAAGTCATTATCCTCAGATGGATTATAGTTTAATTAATTTCTTTAACTCTGGTTCTTTAGATGTTGTGGCAGGAGCTACACCGTTAGCGAATATCAATTCTGGTTTATCAGTAGTATTAAACAGTCACCCAAACCAATGGGAATTTATTTTGAATTTATTAATTGGTAGAGTCGGAGGTTCTTTAGGAGAAGCTTCAAGTTTATTAATTATTGTTGGAGCGATATATCTAATTGTTCGTAAAAGTGCAGATTATCGTCCAATGTTAAGTTATTTTGTCACCACCTTATTTTTAATCATGGCCTCAGGTGCTGTAATTTGTATTGTTAATCCAAACAATATCAATTATTTCATTTACGTTTTTTATGAATTATTAAGCGGAGGATTATTATTCTTGATGGCTTTTATGGTTAGTGATCCTGTAACCATGCCAATTACTTCTCCAGGAAGAATAATCTATGGTGAAATTGCTGGTATCTTAACGATATTTATTCGCTTCTTTGCCGCTACAAATGAAGGTGCAGCCTTCTCTTTATTGATCGCTAATATGTTTGTGCCAATGATTGATTATTATAAATTCTCTTCCCAACAATATACGAAGAAGAAGATTATATTGATGGTCTCTTTATTGCTAATTTCTATTTTATTATTAATATTATTAATAATTTTCTACAAGACTAACAGTAACGGGGAAAGGATGTTCTATTATGGTTAAAATTAATAAACATCTTAAAACAGGATTAACTTTAGCCTTTATTGGTGGGATAAGTGCGATTATTATTTCCACGACTTATTTGTTAACTAATCCAATTATCGCTAATAATAGAGCTAATAAAGAAACAAAAGCGTTAAAAGCTATTTTTAATGACGAGAATATCGTTTTTTCTAAGGCAAAAACAGATTTTGTGTATTCTTCTCAATATTTAATTAATTATTATGTTGCTACTAAAAATGAACAAAATGTTGGTTATATTTATCAAACTAGTGGCAAAAATCAATATGGTAAAATTACTCTCATGCTTGGTATTAATGATTTAGGTTTATTGAGGATGGTAGTAATTGAAAATACTCAATCCTATGCTTCAACATTAACTGATAATTACATCAATCCAATTAACTCAGGTGAAAAAGATTATTTAGACACCACTTGTGGGGCTACTTATGGGGCAAAATTAATCAAAAATATGGTTGAAGCCGCGAATAAAGATTATCTAGGAAGAAA
>JAXERM010000067.1:0-3619 GCA_034116505.1 Bacilli bacterium | reverse complement strand
ACAACTTGGACTTATGAATATGTCCAAGACGCTCCAGTCAATTCAATGTGATTAAGTTGTCGAACCGCCGTATACGGAACCGTACGTACGGTGGTGTGAGAGGTCGATAATTGAACTAATCAATTATCTCCTACTCGATTTAAAAAAATAGGCAATCTAATAACGTAGGCTAAAAGCGAACATCATTGGATTGCCCAATAACTAGCATAATTTATTCACGTCGTAACATAATATGCCAGACAAAGAAGCAGACTCCGATAATTAAAGCCAGCCATGACCATAGTTGTAATGGAAGATAGATAGTACATGTTAACAAACCTAAAACCCAACTGATTAGCATCATCGATAATCCAGCAATATCGCCACCTAAACCATCAATACCACAAGTAGCGATATAGACGATTCCTGATGCCAGATATAATAGCGAAACAATTAATTCGGCTGTTCCGGCATAAATATGAATTGCAGGATTAGGATTCCCAAAACCTCTTACAATCGATTGAACAAATATAATAATGGCTAATACAATCATAATAATTCCTACAATAAGTTTTGTTACCTTCATTCTAAAGACCTCCTCAAGTCTTATTCTACCCGGATGATTAGAATTTATAAAGAATTACAGTTTTTCTATTTACAAATAGAGCAGGGGGAACAAAAAAAGCAAACCAGAAATTATCTTCTGATTTGCTTGAATCCTATTTAGTTGTATTTTTTACTTTTTTCAAGGCTTCTAAAAATACTTCGTAAGGTTGCGCACCAGTGATTGAATACTTATTATTAATCACAAATAACGGTGCACTTGGCATTCCAATCATAAATGCGCGCCGTTCGTTTTTTCGAACCTCATCTTTATACTGATTAGATTCAAGAACTTTTTTAACATCAGCAACAGGTAGTCCGATTTCATTCATTGCAACAGTTAGAGCTTCATAGTCCGCGATTGATTCATTATCATTAAAATAAAGTTGATAAAGACGTTTAACAGCCTTATTAAGTAATGCTTGGTCGTTTAAACTCTCAATGTATTTTATTAAGCGATGAGCAGCTAATGTATTAACAGGAATCGCATTTTCCATCTTAATTGGTAAATCAATATCGGCAGCAAGTTGATCAATTTTTTGTATTTGTGTAGCAGCTTCTTGCTTAGTTAGTTGATGAGTTTTTGCATAATATTCTGTCATTGATAGATCAGTTGTTGTTGGCAACGTTGGATCTAGTTGAAATGACATAAATTTTAATGGTGTCTGATCGGCAATCTTTAATTCTTTAAGCGCCCGTTGTAATTGCGTAATTCCCATATAGCAATATGGGCACGCAATATCAGCCCAGTATTGAATTTCCATAGATGATCGCTCCTTATAAATATATATTAATTTAATCTAACCATAAAATAAGCGAAGTTGCTAGTAAATACGTAAAGAGGGAACGATTTATTTTAAAATTAACCTGTCATTAAAATTATAGTTTTAATGCGACTAAATTTAAAATTCCCCCAGAATATCAATTTTGGACTTTCTCAAAAGAATTTATTTAATACTTATTTTTAACTTTAATAAAACTTTCTAAACAAAACTAATACTTCAGTTTCCTGGGCAATTGGAAGATGCTAAGGCTGCCATTCGTTATATAAGAGCTAATGCCAAGCGCTTTTAAGCTGATCCTGATCGGTTTATCGCGATGGGAGAATCGGCTGGTGGGCATATGGCAAGTATGCTAGGTGTTACTAACGGTCTTAACCAATTCGACAAAGGTGCTAATTTAGATTACTCCAGTGATGTTCAAGTAGCGGTTCCTTTTTATGGTGTAGTTGATCCCTTAACCGCTAAAACAGGAAGTGCATCAAACGATTTTGATTTTGTTTACCGTAATCTGCTTGGCGCTGAGCCTGAAAACGCTCCCGAACTTGATTCTGCCGCAAATCCCCTCACCTATGTAAATTCTACTTCTACGCCCTTTCTTATCTTTCATGGTACGGAGGATGTCGTTGTTCCAATCAAGGATAGTGAAAAGCTTTATGATGCATTAGTTGAAAACAACGTTCCTGCTGAATTATACGAAGTTGAAGGTGCAAGTCACATGGATGTAAGATTCCTTCAACCACAGGTATTTAAAATTGTAATGGACTTTTTAGATAAGTACTTAACTCGGCCATAGATCACTTCTTGCCTTTACTACTAAAAAGCAAACTAACAACAATCCAACTTTCACATTATTGATAAAATCAAAAAGCACCATGAAATTACTTCACGGTGCAATTGCAATTATTGTTAATATTTATCTACTTGGCTTCCATCAATGGAGAAATAGATAATTTGATTTGCAAACCTAATCCAGCAGCATATTTATTTAATGTAGGCAACGTAGGGATTGAATCTAAATTCTCGATTTTAGCCAATTGAGGTTGTGTCATACCGATTTTTTTTGCAAATTCTGTTTGCGAAATGCCCTGTTTAATTCTTTGTACTTCTAAAAAAGACAAGGTATCAATAATCGATAATTCTTCTTTTGTTGCAACCGTTTGATGCTTATCTATATCTTCCCATTTTCTCATTATTTACCCTTCCTTTCGTACCAATCGTCAAGTAGTGACAAGGCTCTTTCTATCTGACGAGGATCTGTTTCATCCTTTTTCTTAGTATAATGATTTAATAATACAAAATTATTTTTCTTCCACACTCCATAAAATACTCTTTCTGGCATAGGTCGTAACTCCCATAGTTGATGCCTATAACCCCTTTAATTTTTTTGCTTGTGGTGTATGTAACACAGGACCAAGAGCTTGTAACATCTTGATTTGATGGCGCATTTTTAAATAAATTGCTTTATCTTGCTTTTGTTTACTTTGCGAAATTTTCTCGAAATAATCACCAATTTCACTATTTCCATTTTTATCTTCGTAAAAAACTACTTCATACATGCACTATTTCCTTTATCATAGCTTATTTATTACTAATTATAGCAAGATTGCTATGACTTTACTACTATTAAATTTTTACAATCACCATAATCAACAATTTTTCTATTGAAAGTACCCGCACACTTGATTAAATAAAATAAGTTTACGACAATGATTATTTTTGGTGCACAAAAATTGCCGATGTTCCCCAAATGTTCCCCAACCTTACAAACTTTCACCATTTCATACCATTTCAACTAAACAAAAGCTCCGATAAAATGCCATTATATCAGCATTTTATCGGAGCTTCTTTTTTATACAATCTTACAAAAATGCGTCCCCCGAGAGTCGAACTCGGATCATGAGGACCGAAATCTCATGTGCTATCCATTACACTAAGGACACCTTATATTTTTATTTTAGCGCATTTATTAAAAAAATAAAGCTAATTCCTAAATTTCAAGAATAAGTTAGCCACTGGACTCAAATAAATAATACTGACCAATTGATTATTGGTTGATGGAGCTGTGATATCTCTTGGTAGAAGGCCTTACGATAGATATCCATTGACGAATGTCCATTAAACAGGCTCTTTGTCAATCGGTAAGGATGAAGAGATTTTTGAGAACTAGACTAAGCCACTTTGGCTTTTGGTCTAGTTCTCTTTTTTGATAATTCACGAATCATGAGATTAGAAGTCTTCAACGAAACCAGAATTCT
>JAXERM010000066.1:0-13928 GCA_034116505.1 Bacilli bacterium | reverse complement strand
TTCCTGGATACGGTGAAGGATCTGCTGAACTAACAGTGAACGTTACAAAAATAGCAGAACCTAATATTTGGAAAAAAATTACTTCTCAAAGTGATTTATCTGATGGTGATTATTTAATTGTTTATGAAAGTGGTAATGTTGCCTTTAATGGTGGTTTAACCACTCTTGATGCAGTAAGCAACACAATTGGTGTTACTATTACCAATAATACAATTCCTTACAACACTGCTACTGTTGCAGCAAAATTTACAATTGCTTCTATAAGCGGAGGATATAGCATAAAATCAGCTAGTGGAAAATATATTTACGGATCTTCTGGAAGTAACAACATAAACACTGGAACAAACGAAACAGCTAATCAAATATCTGTCGATAGCGGAAACGCAGAAATAGTTTCTAACACTTCCCATCTCCGTTATAACTCTGCTAGCGATCAAGCAAGATTTAGATATTATAAATCTGCATCATATTCATCCCAACAAGTCATTCAATTATATAAAGCATCTTATGATAGTGGTACCGCTAATGTCCCTACTGTAAGTGAAGTGACAGTTAGTCCAACCTCTTTATCATTAGATGTTTATTCTAATCCAAGTAGTACTCTTACAGCATCTGTAAAGGGAACTAATAGTCCTGCTCAAACAGTAACTTGGTCCACCACAAATTCAGCAGTTGTTACAGTCAGCGATAGTGGTGTGGTTACCGCAAAAGGAACTGGTTCAGCTATCATCAAAGCTACTTCTACAGTAGATAGTTCTAAGTATGGTTCATGTACAGTAACAGTTACTGATTCTACTCCATTAACATTATCTTCTATCTCAGTTAGTGGTCAAACTACTTTATTTAAAGTCGGTGATACATTTAGTTTTGGTGGAACTGTAACTGCTTACTTCAGCAATTCTACTACTAGTGACGTAACTTCTTCTGCCACTTTTAGTGGTTATGATATGTCTACTGAAGGAACACAAACCGTGACTGTAAGTTATACTTATGGATTAATCACAAAAACAACAACATATGACATTACTGTGTCTAATACAACAACTCCATCAGTAACTGCTTCAACTGTAAAATATTCTGTTGACAGTACCACTTCTGCTTCTGTTAGCGAAGGAACCGCCCCTACTGGTTCTTCTGTTTTATTTAACAACACATACACAACAAAAGAACAGATGACTAAAAACAGTTCGCAAACATGGAAATGGACCGGTTATGAAAATACAAAGATTAGCGGTATCGTCATCGATATGAAAAGAAACAGTTCTTCTGGATCTGGGACATTAACATTAACTCACAATGGTTTCACAATTACTTTAGGAAAAACAATTCGAAACAGTGATTTAACTGCTACATATACTGAATATCAAATTTTAATTTCAGAATTTGAAGTTGAAGGCGATATCGAATTAGTTATTAATTCAACTGCTAATTCAATTTATTGCGATTATGTAAAAATCACATACAGTACAATTGATAATTCAGATAAAATTATTAGTTCTTTATCTGCTTCTTATTCCGGTGGAAGTGTATTTGTCGGCGACAGTTTAGATTCATCTAAAGTTACTGTTACGGCGACATTCACTGATTCTACTAAATACCCTCAAGAAATTTTATCTAGCAGTAAATATTCTTTAACAGGATTCAGTAGCGATACGAGTGGCACAAAAACTGTGGTTGTCACTTATACAGGAACATTATCCACCTCATCATCTCCGATGACTACCTCATTTAATGTTGAAGTCATAGAAGATACGGTTAAAGATGTGAAAGTTACATCTTCTAAAGCCTACCATCCAGGTGAAGTTATTACTAAATCTGATCTCACCGTCACATTAAAATATGAAAGCGGTAAAGAAGAGACAACTTCTGATTATGATTTTGTAAATGATAACTATCTATTTACATATTTAGATGCACCTAGTGGTGGCTCTATTAACACTAAGAATTTTTCAATCAAATATAATAGCAATAATTATGATTTCTCCGTTGAAGTATCAAGAGTTGCTTATCAAGAATTACCAAACACTAATAAGACATTATCTTCATCACAATTTTCTTCAAGTACTATTTCTAAATCATCTAGTACTGAAAGCGACACTAATGTTGTGATTGATGAAGTAAAATTTACGGTCACATCAAATGCTTATATTTACACAAAATCATCTGTCTCCTATTTATCTTTCGGAATCGGTGCAGGATCAATCAATAATAGTGAAGCATTTGCTAGTGATTTAACCGATGTTAGCATTAGTGTTAGATCGGGATCGAGAACTGACGGTGTTTTATCTATTTCAAAAGATGGAATAAATTACGTTAATTACGATTCTTCTTTATTAGCGGACGGAGGTTATAGATTCTTTAAATATGAATACACCACATCTTCCTCAAGTACCTATAGTAATATCTCATCCATCAGTTATACTTTAAAGGCTGCCGATAATCCAACTAATGTTTCTAACTACATTATGTATGAAGACACAAACGGACAATGTACAACTAAATTAGATGTTGCAATTGATAAATTGAATACAATGTCAAATGAAGACAAAGCAACATTCTGGTCATCATCAGATTATGTGATTTCCACTGCTAGAGAAAGATTACAAGCTTGGGCAGCACATGAAGGAAGAACATTGTCTTACGATGAAATTAACCACTCTTATAGCGTGAAAAATGGATTAAGATTATTGAGCATCAATAATATGAATATCAATTTGTTAACGATTGTGCTCATTAGCTTATTCACTACCGTAAGCGTATGTAGCGTTCTTGTTATAAAACGTAAAAAAGATAATTAATATCAAGAATATTTAAAAACGAGGATGGTTATTCGTTCTTATTCAAACGAATCGTCCTCGTTTTAATTTGTAATAATGTTTAATTATTAGCAGATGCTTTTCTTTGCTGTCTAACCATCAAATAAGATAAAAAAGCACAAGTAATTGTAATGACTACACCAATCGGTATTTCTAGATAAATAGGCATGATTGGATTGATGTTTTCAAATGTGACACCAGCCCATGATAAATAATAATTAAAGATATCGTGGTTAAAATATAAAACACCAATTGAACCTAATATAAAACCTATAATAGCGAAGAATGTTGAATCATGATGTTTAGCTAATAATTTAGACATTATTTTACTTACTAAATAAACACCTATTAAACATCCTAAGGCAAATGATCCAATGACGCCTAAAAGTGGTCCTAAATGGCTAAAATCACCATGAATAATATTACTAGCCCATAATTTCACATAATCCACTAAAGGGCGATAAAAACCAATGATTAATAATATTAATGATCCTGATAATCCAGGTACTGTTAAGGCGACTGCTGCTAAAACACCAACAGGAATTAATATAAGATAAAGCCACCAACAGGAATTGATATTTTCAAACGCTCCTTGGATGTTCATCTTATCTCCTAAAAGCACAGATAATACTCCTAATAAGAGAACAAATAAAGCACCGATAACGATGATTATTTTCTGTTTATTATTTGGTTTAATACCTTTTACCTCATCAGTGATGCCAGGGAATGAGCCAATTAAAAAACCAGCAAAAACACTGATTAAAATAAACATCAAATGTTCAAACGCTAAACTAAATAAAACAATGCATGGAATAACCGCTAAGACAATGCCTAATAAAATTGGTATTAAAACTTTAATTGCGTAAGCAAATTGTTTTTTAAAATTATTGACCGCAGAAATAATATCTTCATAGACTTTGAAAATGACAGCAATAGCAGCTCCTGATACTCCCGGAATAGCTGCCCCTATTCCTATACCCATACCAGCAAATAAACGTTTTAAAAAAGGTTTCATACTACTTTTATAATATATCATAAGAAAAAAAGTGTATAATACCAAAAGAGCATTATGAAATTAATTGTTGGTTTAGGTAATCCTGGAAAAAAATATGAACACACACGCCATAACATGGGTTTTGAGGTGATTGATTTATTATCCGATATCTCACAAATTGATGTCGATAAAGAAGTATTTAATGGTCTTTTAGGTCGCGGTGATATATTTGATGAGGATGTAATGCTTTTTAAGCCAACAACTTATATGAATCTATCCGGTCACGCGGTTAGCCAAGTAGTGAGATATTTTAAAATTCCATTAGAAGATGTCATTATCGTCTATGATGAAATGGCCTTACCTCCTGGTAAAATCAGATTAAGAAAAGAAGGTTCTGCTGGTGGGCATAACGGAATGAAAAATATCATCGAATTATTAGGAACACAAAATATTAAACGTATTCGTGTTGGTATTGGCGAACCTTTAGATCGTGATAATGTTGATTTTGTTTTATCTAAACCAACAAAAGAAGAACAAATTTTAATTGATGAAGCGATTAATGATGCAGTTAATGCATTAAAAGAGATTTTGAAATCAAATTTTGAAAGAGCAATGAACAAATATAATTAGGAGGATTGTTTGAACCTATTTAATTTATTATCAAAACAGAAATATACCTCCCCCCTTTTGAAGAAAAAGGGTCATTTTGTCGTGGATGATTATGTTGGAATTAGCCTACTTATCTCTACAATTTATAAAGAAACAAATGATAAATATTTGATTGTTACATCAAATTTATATAAAGCACAAAAAATATATTCCTTACTTTGTTCATTTTTATCAAAAGATGATGTTTTATTATTTCCTGCTGATGAACTGATTAGAGCAGAAACTTTGGCGATGTCTAAGGAAATGGTGGCCACTCGTTTATATGTCTTAAACGAAATAGCGGCTAATAAAGCAAAGATCGTCATTGCTAATTTAGCAAGTGCAACTAGGTATTTACCAGATAAAGAATTGTTCTTAGGAAATGTCATTAATATCAAAAAACAAAGCAAATATGACCTATTTACTTTAAAAAAGCAATTAATTAAGGCTGGATATCAACTAGTTAAGAAAGTCGATCAATCTCTCCAATTTGCGGTTCGTGGCGATATATTAGATATTTTTTCTATTAATTATGATAATCCAATTAGAATCGAATTCTTCGATGATGAAATTGAAGAAATTCGATTATTTGATATCGCTACGCAAGAATCAATCAGTCGATTAGATGCAGTAACTATTTTACCTGCGTCAGAATTTATATTGAGTGAAGAACAAAGAAAAAATGCAAGTGATAAAATTTTAAATATTTTAGATAAAGATAAAGAAATTTTAACCTATCAAACATTTGAAAAGTTACGTGATAACACAATTAATGATTTAGAACAAATTTCTCAAGGAATATTTTCTGATCATTTATATAAATATTACGCATTATTGAATGAACATTGCGCTTCTTTATTCTCTTATTGTGAAGATTTTATCAAAGTCATTGTTGATGAGAATGCGATTAATAATGCGAATAAAATGTTGTTCGAAGATTCTTTTATCTATTTAAATGAATTACATGAAGATGGAAAAATCATTTCGCATTTATCGATGTTTAATGATGTTCATAAATTGATCAATTATCAAGGATGTATTACCACAAAGCTATTTATTGAAAACGAAGATGATATTTCTTTTAATGTTCAACAAGTTCCTTTCATCGCTAATAAAAAAGAAGATTGTTTAACAATTATCCGAAATTACATAAGTGATAATTATCGAATTTCTATTGTTATTTCCTATGAAAGACAATTAAATACATTAGTGGAAGATTTATACGCTTCAAATATTCCTTTTAAAACAATTCCATTATTTGATGTAGTTGAAAATAAAATCGGTTTATCTATTGGTAATTTAGAAAGCGGATTTGTCCTTCCAGAAGAAAAAATTGTCTTCCTGACTGGACATGAATTATTTAATGAAAAGGTTAAAACTGGTAAATATGATTCTCGTTTTAAAGAAGCCACTATATTAAAGACTTATGAAGAGCTTGAACCAGGAGATTATGTGGTTCATGAATACCAAGGAATAGGTCAATTTATCGGTTTAGAAACAATTGAAAATAACAATAAAAAAACAGATTACTTAAAAATTGCTTATCGAAGCGACGAAACCTTATATGTCCCTCTTTCACAATTTCAATTAGTGCGAAAATATTTAGGAAAAGAAGGATTAAAACCCCGTTTATCTAAATTACATTCTAAAGATTGGGAAAATACAAAAAAACGTATCAAAGAAAGAGTCAATGACTTAGCAGAAAGATTAATGAAACTTTATGTTGAGCGTTCAAAGATTAAAGGCTTTGCATTTTTAAAGGATGATGAGCTTCAAAAACAATTCGAAGATAATTTTGATTATGAATTAACCCGCGACCAATTAAAAGCAGTTAACGATATAAAAGCTGATATGGAAAAACCATACCCAATGGATCGCTTATTATGTGGCGATGTGGGCTTTGGTAAAACAGAAGTTAGTTTTAGAGCAATCTTTAAAGCGATACTATCTGGTAAGCAAGTTGCATTATTATGTCCAACTACTTTACTTGCAAGACAACATTATGAGGTTGCAATGAAAAGATTTTCGCCATTTGACGTGAAAATTGCGCTTTTTTCTCGTTTAGTTAGCGAAAAAGAGCAATTAGAAAATATTGAATTAATTAAGCAAGGAAAGATTCATTTAGTCATTGGCACGCATCGTTTATTAAGCAAAAAAATCGAATTTAATGACTTAGGTTTATTGGTCATTGATGAAGAACAAAGATTCGGTGTGGAACAAAAAGAACGAATAAAAGAACTAAAATCAAATATTGACGTTTTAACCTTATCAGCGACACCAATTCCTAGAACTTTACAAATATCTTTACTAGGAGTTAGGTCTTTATCTATTATTAATACCGCACCGGTAGATCGTTATCCTATTCAAACATACGTCACTCCTTATAAAGAGGATATTGTAAAAGAATTAATCGAAAGAGAATTAGGTAGAAATGGTCAAGTTTTTTATCTTCATAACAATGTTTCTAATCTTCATATTTGTGTCAGTAGATTACAAAAATTATTACCAGGAGTAAGTATCGGTGTCGCTCATGGTAAGATGGATAAAGATAGTATAGAAGATGTCATGATGCGCTTTTATAGTGGTGAGATTCAAGTTTTAGTATGCACATCGATTATTGAAAATGGAATTGACGTTCCAAATGCAAATATGATTATCGTTGAAGATAGCCAAAGATATGGTTTATCGCAGTTATACCAAATCAAAGGTAGGGTAGGTAGAGGCAATAGAATTGCCTATGCGTATTTGATGTATTCTCCAAACGTTATTTTAAAAGAAAAAGCGCAAAAAAGGTTACAAGCTTTACAAGAATTTACCGAATTAGGTAGTGGTTATAAAATTGCTCAACGCGATTTATTAATTCGTGGTGCAGGTGATATTTTAGGTCCAGAACAAGCTGGTTTTATCGATTCTATTGGTTTAGATATGTACATCAAATTATTAAATGAAGCCGTACAAGAAAAACTTTATGGAGTTAAAGAAGAAGAAATCAAAGAAAATCCAACTTTATCAATTGAAGCATTTATTCCGGATGAATTCGCGAAAGATAGCGATAAAATCGAACTATATCAAGAAATTATATCCGCTCCATCATTAGAAGCTTTAGCCAGAATTAAAAATCGTACCAGAGATATATTTGGTCGCTTGCCTAAAGAAGTGGAACAATTATTCAAAAAGAGAAGCATCGACTTATTAGTGGATGAAGCAAAAATTGAATCATTAACCGAAAATAAAGACTTTGTCACAATTCAATTATCGAAAGAATATATCAATATTAGAGGTATAGGTAATATCTTATTTGAAAGTATGATCCCGTATTTATCTAAAATAAAGATCAGTTATCTTTCTAATGTTTTTAAAATCGTTTTAAGAAAAAAACAATCATGGGTTGACGATTTAGAAAATATTCTAAATAGTTTGGTGAATATCATTGAGACGCATAAAATAATTAATGTGAGCATATGAGATTAGATTTAGTTTTAAAAGAAAGCAGATTAATTAAAAGAAGAACAGTAGCAAAAGAGTTATGTCTATCAGGAAGAATCTTGGTAAATAACAAAGAAGCAAAACCATCTTTTGAAGTGAAAGAAAACGATATTATCACTGTGAAAATTGGACAAAAAAACATCTCAGTTAAGATAACCTATAAATTGATAGGAAAAAGATTAATACCTTCCTATGAAGAAATCGGTAATGTCAATGCTTAATTTACCTAAAAATAAGAAATATTTATTAGCGTGTTCTTTTGGACCAGATTCCATGTGTCTTTTTGACGCACTTTTAAAAGAAAAATATGATTTTATAGTCGCTCACGTTAATTATCATTTACGAAAAGAAAGCGATGATGAAGAAAAGGCACTAAGATCATTTTGCACTGAGCGGAATATCCCTCTTTTTGTTTATGATAATCAGGAAAGTATCAAAAACAACACTGAAGAAAGGTGTCGTGAAATCCGATATAATTTTTTTGAAAAAGTGTATCGAGAAAATAATATTGATGCTTTATTAATAGCCCATAATCAAGATGACCATATAGAGACCTATTTACTCCAAAAAAAGCGCAAAAACATAGTAAAACAATATGGTTTAAAAGAGTGTTCTACTTATGGTGAAATGACCATTTATCGCCCTCTATTAAACATGACAAAAAAAGATGTCATGATTTACAATTTGGAGCAAAAAGTACGTTATGCGATTGATCAAACCAATTTGCTTGATATTTATGAAAGAAACAAGATCCGTCATCATATTATTGAACGTTTATCGATGGAAGAGAGAAACAATATTCTGTTAGAAATCGATAACGAAAATAAAAATCTGATGTTAGAACAAAATTGTGTCAAAGAATTCAATAAAAAGTATATAGATTTCGATGATTTAGCGAATTACAGCATTCTTCAAATTAACATGATTCTTTTTCACCTTTGTAAAGAGGTTGATTTTCAATATGAACTAACCCACAAACAAGTAAAAGAAATTATCAAATTAATGTATTCTTCTAAACCTAACGTTATTAGTAAAATGCATAAAGATTTAGTTTTTATCAAAGAGTATGATAAGGGTTATTTTTCAAATGTTAAAAAGAAAATTTCTTATGAATTTATTATCGAAAAACCATGTGTTATTGATAATGAGTATTTTTATTTCAATGGCATTAGCGATACTTCTAACCGTCATATATTTAATGACAGTTATCCTTTGACAATTAGGACATATAGACAAGGCGACGAATACCAAATTAATGATTATAAAGTTAAAGTGAATAAATTGTTTAAAGACATGAAATTACCACTAAAATTAAGAGAAAGATGGCCTCTTATTTTAAACAAAGACAACGTGATTATTTACATTCCGAGATATCAAAAAGATTTTATTGTCAATAAAGACCTCAATTTCTATGTGAAATAGTTTTATTTGAATAATTTAAATTATTAAGTATAATATTTCTAATATTAAAAGGAGGAACTTTTATGGCAAACAATGAAACACCTAAAAGACGTATATCTTTAGGTTATATCCTTTCTTTCTTTTTTGTTATTGGTGCAATTATATTAGTAATATTTTTAGTTTTTGGTGGTAATTCCACAAAAACATTATCAAGTCCTGAATTCGTTAACGCTTTAGGTAATGATCGTATTACTCAAATTACCATCACCCCAAAAGAGAGAACAGTCGTGGGTATTACTGGCTATTATAAAGAAGCTAACGCGACTAAACCAAATCAGGTCAAAAAATTTAAAACAACCTTGTCTTGGGATTCATTCTATACGAACGAAAACACTTGGGCTTATAAGAGTGATGACACAACTGACACAACCACATATTATTTAACAGTTAATGGTAGTGGCACAACTCCCGAAGCTATTGTTTTAGATACATATATTCAATTTAAAGCTAATAGTGGAGCTTTTAAATATAGTGTGACTGACCCATATGTCACCACATGGTGGGATCAATGGGGACCAACACTCATCATGTTAGGCGGAACATTAATTATTTGTTTCTTCTTGTTCGGACGTTTATCTTCTTCTGTTGCTGGTAGTAACAATAAAGCGCTTGAATTTAATCGCTCAAGAGCAAGAAGAGAAAACAATTCTAAAGTTCGTTTCAAGGATGTTGCTGGTGCAGATGAAGAAAAACTTGAAATGCAAGAATTAGTGGAATATTTAAAAGAACCTAAGAAGTTTGCAAAATATGGGGCCAAATTACCTAAAGGTATTTTATTAGTTGGTAATCCTGGATGTGGTAAAACTTTATTAGCAAAAGCAGTTGCTGGTGAAGCTGGAGTTCCATTCTATTCCATTTCTGGTAGTGACTTTGTCGAAATGTTTGTCGGTGTTGGTGCCGGTCGTGTAAGAGACATGTTTAGAGTCGCGAAAGAAAATGCTCCATGTATTGTTTTTATTGATGAAATTGACGCAGTCGGTAGACAAAGAGGTGCCGGTTTAGGTGGCGGTAACGATGAAAGAGAACAAACTCTTAACCAATTGTTAGTGGAAATGGATGGCTTCTCTGATAATTCTGGAATTTTAGTTATTGCGGCTACTAACCGTGATGATGTTTTAGATCCTGCATTACTAAGAGCGGGCCGTTTTGACCGCAAAATCACTGTATCTTTACCAGATCGTAAAGGTCGTGAAGAAATTTTTAAAGTCCATTCTCGTAATAAAAAAGTTTCTGCTGATGTTAACTTTGAAAACTTATCTAGAAGAACAGTTGGCTTCTCTGGTGCTGATATCGAAAACATTATGAACGAAGCTGCTATTTTAGCGGTTCGCCGTTCTAAAGAAGAAATTACAATGAGTGAAATCGATGAAGCGATTGACCGTCGAATTGCTGGCCCAGCTAAAAATTCTCGTGCAATGAATCGCCATGAAAGAGAAGTAGTAGCGTATCATGAAGCTGGTCACGCAATTATCGGTTTAAAATATCCTCATAGTGATAAAGTTCAAAAAATCACAATTATCCCAAGAGGTAATACAGGCGGGCATGTGCGTATGACGCCTGAAGAAGATCGTTTCATCTTAACCAAGAAAGAACTTGAAGCAAGAATCGTTGGTTACTTAGGTGGCCGTTCCAGCGAAGAAATCTTCTTTGATGATGTCTCAAGTGGATCTCAAAACGATATAGAAGTAGCAACACAAATTGCTAGATTAATGGTCACTGAATTAGGTATGTCTGAATTAGGACCTATTCAATATGAAAGAAATACTGGTAGTGTTTTCTTAGGTCGTGATTATACAAATTCCCAAAAGAATTTCTCTGTTGAAACTGCTTCAAAGATTGACTACGCAATTAAAGACATAATCGATTTTGCTCATAGTGAAGCAAAAAGAATTATTACTGAATATAAAGACGATGTGATTTTAATCGCTAAAACACTTCTTGAACGTGAACAAATCACCGCTGAAGAAATTGATTATTTATTAGAACATCGTCATCTAAAAGACGAAGTGCAAAAACCGGTAGAAAATACTGAGGAAGCTTCAAAATTACCTGAAGAGGGAAATAAATAAGGTTTTCTTTATTTTCTATGTGGAAAATCGGCCATATTGAAATTAATTCGAAAGTAGTACTCGCCCCGATGGCGGGTATTACTTTTTCTAGTTATCGAAAATATTACACACCTTTTGGAGTAGGAGTGTCGGTTACTGAAATGGTTTCTGATATGGGACTTATATATGGCAATGAAGAAACAAATTCCTATATCGATTATGAAAAAGGAGATGTTCCGACTGGAGTGCAATTATTTGGACATGATCCAGAATGTATAAAAAAAGCTGCACTGATTGCGTTAGAAAGAAATCCTAATATTGATTTTTTCGATATTAATATGGGTTGTCCAGTTAATAAAGTGACAAAGACAGGCGCAGGAAGTGCTTTAATGAAAGAGCCAAAATTATGTGGGGAAATAGTCCGCATCTTAAAAGAAACCACCCACTTACCAGTTACTGCGAAAATACGTTTAGGTTATGATGCAATTAATTTCTTAGAAGTGATTGATGAATTAGAAAAAGCGGGTGTTGATATGATTGCAATTCACGCTAGAACAAAGAAGGAATTGTATTCAGGCTATCCGCATTATGAATTATTGAAAGATTTAAGAAATAAAATGAAGGTACCACTTGTGGTAAGCGGCAATATCTTTAGTTTAAATGATGCAATAAACGCTCTAGAAATTACCAAAGCTGACGCTGTCATGGTGGCTAGAGGGGGAATTGGTAATCCCACATTAATTAAACAAATTGACACTTATTATAAAACGGGAGAAATTATTCCTGATGCCTCGCTATTAGAACAAGTTCAATATTGTTACGGCTTAGCGTTAAAAATGATTGAAGAAAAAGGTGAACATAGTGCGATGCGTATCTATCGAGGTATCGCACCAAAATTCTTTGCTGGTTTTCCAAATATGAAAACTTTTAAAGGGCGAATTTCTACTCAACTTTGTGATTTACAAAGCCTCAAAGATATCTTAAATGATATTTTAAATGAAAATAACATTGATTTTTCACTATAAAAAATCAATTTATTCACATATACTAATTAATGAAGTAAGGAGTATTTATTAACTTTATGGAAACAAAAACAGTATTAAATGACCAAGAAATAGTCAGAAGAGAAAAGTTAGCCAAATATCGCGAATTAGGTATTGATCCATTCGGTCACAAATATCATGTGACACATCACGTCAAAGATATCCGTGAATTATGCAAGAATAAAACAGCAGAAAAATTAGATAAAATGAATTTGCATGTTTCTGTTGCTGGTCGTATCATGGCGATTCGCCGCATGGGTAAAGCTTCTTTTATCAATATTCAGGATAAAACTGGTAATATTCAATCATATATTGGAATTGATGTTGTAGGTAAAAAAGCATATGAGGTTTTCCGCCTTGCTGATATCGGCGATATCGTCGGTTTAAAGGGTCGAGTCATGATGACTAGAACTGGTGAATTAACCATTAGATGTGAAAAATATACTCATTTGACTAAATGCTTACATCCACTTCCAGAAAAATTCCATGGTTTAACTGATATCGAAGAAAGAAGCAGAAGAAGATATCTCGATTTAATCGTCAACGATGAAGCAAAAAAAGTTGCTTTCCTCCGTCCAAAAATGATTAGAAGCATTCAACATTTCTTAGATAATAATGGTTTTACAGAAGTTGAAACCGCCATCTTAAATCCAATCTTAGGTGGTGCTTCTGCTCGTCCATTTATTACTCATCACAATACATTAGATAAAGATTTTTATTTAAGAATTGCGACAGAATTGAACTTAAAACGTTTAATTGTTGGTGGAATGGAAAGAGTGTATGAGATTGGTAGATTATTCCGTAATGAAGGTATGGATGCCTCTCACAACCCAGAATTTACCACAATTGAAATTTACCAAGCATATTCAGATTTAAAAGGAATCGGAAAATTATGTGAAAAAATGTTAAGAACTGTCGCAAAAGAAGTTACAGGTTCTGCTATTGTCACATATTTAGATAAAACAATTGATTTCAAATCACCATTTAGATGGGTAACAATGAATGATTTAATTTTAGAAAAGACTGGAATTGATTTTAAGAAAGTCACCTCTTTTGAAGAAGCTAAATCACTCGCAGAAACCCATCATGTTAAATTAGAAAAATTTATGGACACAGTAGGTTATGTCATGAATGAATTCTATGAACAATTATGCCAAGATGATTTAATTCAACCAACATTCGTTTATGAATATCCAATTGAAGTGTCTCCTTTAACGAAAAAAGGTAAAGATCCTCGTTTTACTGAAAGATTTGAATTATTTGTCAACGCTCATGAATTAGCTAATGCATACACCGAATTAAATGATCCAATTGATCAAAGAGAACGTTTTGAAGCCCAACTTAGAGCAAAAGAAAACGGTGATGAAGAAGCAAATCAAATGGATAACGATTTTGTTGAAGCACTCGAATACGGTATGGCTCCTACTGGTGG
>JAXERM010000065.1:0-20880 GCA_034116505.1 Bacilli bacterium | reverse complement strand
ACTCTTTTTCAGCCTTAGCTAAATCACGCCAGAAAGTGACGACTTGTCCGTCATGTTCAAAAGAACCCCAACTATCTAATTGAATAATATCTTTATCGTCAGAGAAAGCTCCGACATTTTGCCACATTTGATGAAGCATTGTGCCTGGTAATGTTCCAGTTAACCAATGGATACAGCCATCGACATAATGTCCTTTACGATACCAGCCTGTGCATAAACCACCGACACTTGGATTCTTTTCTAATATTGTGGTTTTAAAACCTTGTTGGAGTGCGTATATCCCAGCGGATAATCCACTGACACCAGCACCGATAATGAGAATAGATTTTTGTTGCATGAGAAAATATTAAAATTAGAACAAAAATTTCGCAACAAAACATCCGTGGAGTAACTCTACTAAAAATTTAACGCTCTCCACTAATTATTTTTTTCTTTGTTTAAGATAGGAAATTAAAACAATAATTTCATGAATAACTAAAGGAATAAGTGCGAACGCAAATACATAAATCCAATGGAAGAAATCGAGTGGATAACAAGAGAAGAAAGTATTAACTCCTGGCACCATAGTAACGAAAAATTGTAAAGATATTCCTAAAAGGAATGAGATAAATAATAAGATGTTTTTCTTATGGAATAAATGGATAAATGATTTCTTCATATTAGCCATACCAAACATATGGAATAATTCCCCAATAGATAAAGTGGAGAACGCCATTGTCTGACATTTTCTTAGTAATACTGGGTCATTTTCTAGAGCTTCTGCAATACTAGATAAAGTGAATAAATGTTTTTCAAAAAATGGAATAGAGAAAAACGCTAATAAGGTTATTAAAGTGATTACTAATCCAAAGCCAAAGGTAGTTAAATATCCTCCTTTAGCAAATAAAGATTCTTTTGGATTTCTTGGTAAACGATCCATCACATCATCGCTTTTTTCCATCGCTCCTAAACTAACGGCGGGTAAAGAATCAGTAATAAGATTTACCCATAATATGTGAATAGCGATTAACGGAGTGGCTAAATTATGAACGGTGAATAAAGAAAGTATCACCACCACTAGCATCGTTAATACTTCAGCGATATTTGTGCTTAATAAGAAGATAACGGTTTTCTTGATATTATCAAAAATTCCCCTCCCTTCTTCTACTGCCTTTTCAATACTAGAAAAATTATCGTCAACTAAAATCATATCGCTGGCACTTTTTGCAACATCTGTGCCAGTAATTCCCATCGCGATACCGATATCCGCTGTTTTTAAACTAGGCGCGTCATTTACTCCATCACCCGTCATCGCCACAATTTGTCCATTCGCTTTTAAAGCTTTAACAATTTGCACTTTATTCATCGGTGAAACACGGGCAAAGACACGGATATATTTTACTTTTTCTCTTAATTCGTCTTCGCTTAGTTTATCGATATCTTCCCCTAACATCGCTTCATCATCTTTTATGGCGATGCCTAAATTTTTAGCAATCGCTAAAGCGGTTAGGATGTGGTCACCGGTAATCATAATCGTGTTAATTCCCGCATTTTTAAATTTTTCAACCGCTGCTTTAGCTTCTTCTCGTGGTGGGTCAATCATTCCGACAAAACCTAAGAATATGAGATTATCTTCATCGATTGTGTCTTGATAATGATAGGCTAAACAAAGAACGCGATATGCTTTTTTAGCCATCATTTCACTGGCTTTATTAATTTCATCGATATCTTTGTCGTTAATCAGACGCACTTGCCCATTAATATCAATATGTTTTACATGTTTTAATATTTGATCTAACGCCCCTTTAGTGAAGATGATTTTTTTATCTTCTTGACGATGCAAGGTTGACATCATCTTTCTTTTTGAATCAAAAGGTATTTCATCAAGACGAGGATATATATTTTCTAATTCTTTTTTGGATAGATTTAATTTATGTGCGTATTCCACTAAACATATTTCGGTAGGATCACCATAAACACCATTATCAATCGATGCATCATTACATAGACATAACCCTGTTGCTAATAAGGTGTTTTCTTTTATTAAAATGTCATTTCCTTCATAAAAATGATGATTAATATATGAACTTACCACCGTCATCTTATTTTGCGTCAATGTTCCAGTTTTATCAGAACACACTGTTTGCACCGCTCCTAAGGTTTCAACTGATGGTAATTTACGCACGATTGTGTTGGCTTTAACCATCTTTTGTACACCTAACGCTAAAACAATACTAACAACTGCTGGAAGACCTTCAGGCACTGCTGCAACCGCTAAAGAGATGGCAAACATAAAATTATCAATAATTGCCGATATCCATAGGTCAGCCCCTAAAGGATTTAAAATACATAATTCAATAAATTGAATACCAAAAATTATAATTACCACAAAGATAGTTAAGATCCCTAAAAACTTAGATAATTGGGCTAACTTTTTTTGTAATGGAGTTAATTCGACTTTTCCATCATCTAATAAAGAAGCGATTTTTCCTGTTTCAGTTTCCATTCCTGTTCCGATTACTACCCCTTCACCATGACCATAAGTAACAGGTGTAGACATATAAACAATATTGGCTCTATCTCCTAATGGAACAGAATCAGAAAACACTAAATCCGCACTTTTATCAATTGGAAGACTTTCACCAGTTAATGATGATTCATCCGTTTTTAAATTAAACGATTTGATTAATCTTAAATCCGCAGGAACTGTTCTACCTTCTTCTAATATCACGATATCGCCAACCACTAAATCAGAAGATTTGATTTCTTGGATTAAACCATTTCTTCTAACATTACATGTTGGGGACGCTAATTTCTTTAAAGCATCCAAAGATTTTTCACTTTTCTTTTCTTGGACAGTAGAAATAATCGCGTTTAAAAAGACGACGAATAAAATAATGATAGGATCAGCGAAATCAAAAGGTTCACCATGACTAATCGTGTTATATAAAGAAATACCAACACTTAAAATAACCGCGAGTAAAAGAATATAAATCATCGGGTCATTAAAGTTTGATAAAAAGACTAATATTAAAGGTTTCTTTTTCTTTTCTTTTAATTGGTTTAAGCCATATTTTTGCTGTCTTAAACTTACTTCTTCATTAGATAAACCTTGATTAGGATCTACTTCTAAAGTAGTGAGTGTTTCTTGAATAGATTTTGTTTCGAACATAAAAGTTACTCCTATTAGTAACCGTCTTGTTCATAAACTGGTCAAGGCCGGATAATCATATCGTGTTGACGACCACTTGACTTCACTACTCCCGGTTTATCTATATTATATATATTTATTAATTATTTTTGATGTTTTTTTCGATAAACGAACATTAATAGACCAATAAGAGAAATTGAACCGACTATCAAAATGTTTTGTACATACTCTAAATGTCCGCTTTTAGTGGTTTGATTAGCTAGATGATAATCACCATCATTAACATTAATAATCTCATGATGATAATTAGCCCACGCAATTAAGCGATTACGCGCACAAGCAATACGATAATCTTCACTATTCATAAAGACATTTTTATCTGTCTTTGATAAAGAATTGAATAATCCTTTTACGATCGTATATTTATCATTACATTGATTAATTGTATCTTCGAACATCAAATAATTAGCGATGTTTTGCGGAGTTTCTACCCCATAATAAGTAATTACAATACTGCTGATATTAGAATAAGAAGCGCTTGTTGTTTCATACGCAATTTTAAAATATCGGTAACCTCTAGTTAATTCGTTAGCAAAAGAAGCCTCAACGAAAGTCGTACCATCTTCTGATACATATAATTTTGCATCATCTCTTCCACCACTAGCTTGAGTAATCGTTACTGATTTAATTGGTGTATCAAATGGGTTTGTGTTCACTATTGACCCAACTTTTTTACCAAAAGATAATTGTTTGTTATAAATATACGCATTAGTGGTCACAGTAAATGGAATAGTCCCAATAGTGACATTTTCTGAACTTGGAGTGTAAGAACTTTTAGAAACGTCACTATCGTAAAATTCGGTCGCTCCTAGTGTAGTAGAAGTCTCCATTGGAGCAACATATGCCTCACGATTAATAACGACATCAACAGTCGCAGTTAAATCATTATAAGTGACGTTAAATGATTTAGTTTTGCTAATACCACCACCGACACTATCTTCATATAAGAACTGATATCCATCTTCATTAAAGGCAAAATTAGTAACGGCATTACCGTTATTATCTTTGACTGCAATATCACTCTTAGAAATTGTGTCACCAGGATGGAATACTTTAGTGCATGTTGCGTTAATACTACTAACGCTTGATGCTTGCTTAAAATAAATTTTGATTGAATCAATATAGACAGTTTTACTCGCTTTAAAACCGATATAATCACATTTTTCACTTGGAACAATATCAATCGAACTACCACTACTAGAAGTAACGCTACCTAATAATGTCCCCCTAGTGGAAGTAGAATCTAAATCAGTGGAACCTGTATAAGCTTCATTTTTACCATATAAAGAAACAGTCACGCTACTAGAAGCACTGCTAGAGAAATTAATAGTGACTTTATTAACTTTTCCACCACTTTGTGTTTGTACAATTCCTGAGCCGCTTGAGCTAGTTAATTTAAAAGCGGATGAACTATTTTTTGCTGATATACCTTGATAAGAAGCGGATGAATTACTTTTCGCATTATTAATTGTGGTGTTAGTAGTTGAAGTTAAATTTAATGTTGTAATATTTAATTCATCATATTCAGCGGTGATAACTTCTCCGCCTTCTTCACCTGTTTCATCATTACGATAACCATTAACGATATCTTTAGATAAATCGACATAACCAGTTGGATTAGAATCATATGATTGATAATTTTTTCCATCATAAGTCGCCTTTCCAAAAATATAATCTACCCATTCAGGGAAATCGATAAATGGATTACGGTTATTAGTGTAATTCTTATATAAAAGGTTATTACGATGGATTTCAAATTCATCAACTGGATCAGCGTGATGCCACGCTAATAAATCGGTTAATAAACCCATCTTTCCAGGATTAGTTAATGAAGAAGTATAACTCGTAGAAGCGTAAACGGAATCTTGAACAAGAGTTAAATTTGGTTCATTATCAAATGTATCATCTTGGCTTTCCCCCGCTAAAAAATTATAACGGGCCACCATATAAAACATCGCTCTAGCAATATCGCCTTTATCAGAATCCTGGGGTTCAAATACTGCATTGCTATCGTTTGTTCCTAAAGTTAAAGATTTACCTACATAATTACCACGTAAGTGAGAATATGAATCTCCTGCATTGGTTGGACTACGAGAATCATCAACATAGGCAAAATAATATTGTTTATGGATATTTTGATTAACGTGTGCGTTTCCGCTCATTAAATGCATTAAATCACCACGTGCTCCACCAGTAGATTGAGTGTTTTCTTCTCCTCCAAATCCATTGGCTTTAGCCCAAAGGTGTTCTTGGTTGATACCCCATTCCATACCGGTATGATCATTCGCTAAAGTTTGATTAGTTTTATCGCGATTAATATATAAAGCATGTATATATGGATTATCACTATCATATGCATAATCAGTAATTGTATTAGTTGATGCATTATAACCGGAAATAGAACTAGCTGGACTTAATTTCCAATCACGATCAGTAATTTTATACATTCTCCAAATATTTTTCTTACTAGTAGAGTTATCATAAGAATAATATTTTTGACCATTTTTTAAGATTGGTTTTAAATTCTTTAATAAATTTGTTCCTTGAAGTTCATTACTCGATAAAGAAGATAATGCGGAATAATAGTTTTTAATTTCAGTCTCTGTACAATCGTTTAAATCAATTGTCGAAGGAAAATCAGTCGTGATGGTATATGCTTCAGCAACCTTAAAATCATCGCGATTATTTTTAATTAAGTTCGTGATACCTAAACCCGTTAAAAAAGTAAGAGCGATAGAAAGACATACAATTTTTTTCATAATTATTATCAACCTTATCTATAAGGATAAACGAAATAAATAACAACCACAATTTAAAAAAGGTTTAATCTTTTTTAAATTAAAAAAAACTTGGCCGAAGCCAAGACATTTATTAAATAATTTCGTTAATATTTAGATGGACAAACCAGAAATTTGATTGAGTATTATTGCATTGACCTTGTAATTTGACTAAATATTCAATTCCTTTAATAGTCACATAACAATTTACACGTTTAATAGTCAACATGGCGGAAGGATAATTTACTGTTTGTTCAGAATAAAAATCTTCAAATTTATATTCTTCACCACTTTCATCTTTTTCAAAAACATGATCAAAGACATATTGGCATAATTCTTTAATAAATGAGGTGTCATCTGTTAGATATTGATAGCCAACATTATATGCGGACATATTAGGAATAGTATAATTTGTATTATCTCTAAAAGAGATGCCAGCTCCCGCTAAAAAGCCATGAGGGAAAACGATATCTTGAAGATTAAAAACCGATAACGCTCTTTTGTCAAAATATTCAAATACAAGACTATCTTTTCTATTTAATACTTCACTTTTAACCGATTCATTTTTAGGAATAAACGAAGTAGTATCATAAACACTAATACCTTCGTAATTTATAGATAAAATAGCACCCGTTTCATCATCGGTAATCAAGTACATTTTAGAACTGACAGTCATAATCGTTTCTTGGTCAGATATGACATATTTTGTTGCTTGTCTATCTGCATACGTAATAGCGGTTTTTGATTCATATGGAACATCGGATTTTATGAGATGATTAGAATAATCATATAAATATCTGATTTCGAATAACGCTAAATAATTGCCTTTAGAAAAACCGAAGCTCTTACCTTCATCAGCGGATTGATAAGTGAGACAAGTATTATCAAAATCTCTTAAGAAATATGTATCTAGTATTTCTGTATTTCCTTCCGAATTATTGTATTGATAATCCACGATACCAGAATTGGTTTCATGGTTATATTTCACATCAAATGTTTTAACACCAATGTTGGTGGTGATAGAAAAACTATGTGAATAAGCTTGCATGTTGCTTAAAATTTCATCTTGAGATAATAACTTGACAACGTTTTGACTAGTTGAACCACCACTGCTGGTAGAAGAATCATCATCGCTACTACTAGAAGTACTACTAGTAGATATATCATCACCAAAATCAATATCTTCTCCGAGACTAGATAAATCACAAGAAGTTAACACTAACGGGAAAAATAATAATAAATATTTAAATATTTTGTTCATAAATTTAATCCTTATAATTGACAATTATTTTTACCATTAGAAATAACCTAGGTCAAGAAAAGAAAATATTAATATTTAAATAGTTGAGGTTGACGTGCAAAACGTTGATTTAATTAATTAAAATTTTTATCTAAGAAAGAATTATTGATGTTTAACATTATTATTAAATAATAAAAAAGCCCACTAATGGGCTCTAACATATATAAATTATTTAATTAGTTTGTCTTTGATTCTATCCCAGTTCTACTTGTTGTCTCTTTATAATTTATCGTTTCTGGCATTTTAAAACTAACTATTGTGTCGGGAGTTTTATAATCTATCATATAATGAGTATCTCTAACTAGAGTCATACTATCAACGCTAATCTTTTCTAAAAGAGCATTTTGAAGGTATGTTGCTTCGGATATTTTATTCATATTATCAGATAATTCACTCATAATAGCATTACCGTCTTTTATAGAATTATTCAAAGTTTCTACCCCATCATTTAGCTTAGCAATGCTTTTATCAATACTAGTTAATTTGCTCATAGTTTCTTTATGTTGTCTGTCTAATTGCACGCTAAGTTTATCAAAACACACAACCATTTCTTGTTGTAATCCCATAATACTAGTTTTAATTGTATTGCTAATATTTTTTGAAGCACTTCTTATCTCTTTAATAATTGCATCGGTTTGAACTTGCCTATCTACTTGTTGTAAGCATTCTTTTAAAGTATCTGCCCTACCTGTTTCATAATAAAAAATAATTAAGTCGATATGTTTCCAATCTCTACAATCTAGGGTTGAGTTAAATTGATTAACTAATGCTGAATATAATTGCTCCGATGTTGGTATTGTTAATTTTTTTACATTCTCATAAACAGCATAATTATCTTTATAGGAATTAGCATTTTTTTCTAATGCATAATTACAACTAGTTAATTCATTTTCATAACCTTTTAATATTGTTTTATGTTCAGATATTTTCTGATTGTTAGCTGAAATAGCCTTTTGGCGTCTTTCTTCATCTGCTTTATATGATTTTAATTCTTTAAAATAGGAACCACCTATTCCAATAAATAATCCAACAGTAGCACAACCGATTAATGCATACAAAAATATAATTGGATGATGCATAAATGCAAAACTTGCAGAAGTATCTTTATCTAAAGCAGCAGCTACTAATCCAATAAGAAAAGAAACAACAATAACTGCGATCGGAGATATAAGAGCACCGCCAAAAGCACCCAAAAAAGCACTTTTTATTTGATGATAAATTTTTGGCTTTTTTATACTTTCATAAGAATTGTTTTGATAAAACGTTACTTCCCATTCTTCATTCGCAATTGAGGTTTTCAATTTTGAAATATTATTATTCTTTTGAGTTATTTCTTTAGACAATTTTATTAATTTATTTTCCTCTTCAGTAACCTTATCTTTTTCCATCGATATAGCAGACAATCCTGCTTTTATACAATAAAGTTCAGACAATATTTGTTTTTTACTCTTGCCCATAAAGCACCATCCTGTTAGCTAACTAAATACTACCACTAACCAAACTATCGAACAATAAAAAGACAAGGAAGAAGCCCATAAAAAAGCTATTTGGAAAGAAATTAGTTTATTTATACATAATGATGAACCGCCAATAATAAATGGAATATACGACTTAGTATTAAATTATGATTCTAAACAAGGAAGTGCCTTAGAAGACGCGATTATCTATAAAAAGAAGATATGGAATGACTTGCTTTCATATTCAAAAGAAGTTCAAAAGATGATGTAATCCGCTATTTTCCACCATATCGGAATTTAACCGACTCCATCCCATATGTCGATTTTTAAATGCCTAGGTGTTATTTAACGACGTTTACCATTTAAGACATTTTTTACGTTGAAACATTATACTATGCATAATATATAAAAATAACACCCGGAAGTATCCAAAGTGTTACATTTTTTCTGATGGTGCCCGAGATCGGACTTGAACCGATACGATATCACTACCGCTGGATTTTGAGTCCAGTGCGTCTACCAGTTTCACCACTCGGGCAACATGGTTATTATAATAAAAAAAATAGAAAATAGAAAATAGAAAAACAATAAGAAATATATAATGTTCAAAACAAAAAACTTCTTCTCAAATAGTTTTGCGATTTATAATTATTTAAATTATAAGAATAGATGGTCTGTTGGTGCGCCTAGTGTGACTTAAACACACGACCTTAACCTTCGGAGAGTTACGCTCTATTCAACTGAGCTATAGGCGCATAAATAAAATGTATTGAAACAAAAAGCATTAAGTGCAGTTATATGCTTTAATAATTCTTTTGGTGCAGCTAAGAAGACTTGAACTTCCACGATTTTCATCATTAGAGTCTGAATCTAAAGCGTCTACCAATTCCGCCATAGCTGCATGAGATGATTATAACAAAAATGAATAAATATGTCATATTTTTCAAGTTAGTAAAAACTAATTTGATTTGGTTGTGTTAAGATAGTTTTGTCAATTAAAAAAGAAATCCAGTTTATGACTAATTTATTACGAAAAATATTTATTAGAAATTATCAAAATATCACGGACGAAAAAGTGAGACAAAAGCATGGTTTTTTAGCTTCATTTGTCGGAATATTTACTAACCTATTATTATTTGTTTTTAAGATTATTATTGGAATAGTGACTTTCTCAATTGCCATTATTGCAGACGCTATTAATAACTTAACTGATATGGGCAGTTGTTTCGTGAATTTATTCGGTTTCATTATGGCGGGAAAACCAGCTGATAAAGAGCATCCTTTTGGTCATCAACGTATTGAATATATCGCTGGAATGATCATCAGTTTCATCATTATTGGTGTAGCATTATTGTTCGCATATCAATCAGTGCAAAAAGTCATTGCTAATGAAGGAAGTGACCCATCAATTTATACCTTTATTATCTTAATTAGTGCGATTTTGTTGAAATTATGGCAAGGTTTGTTTTATAAAAAACTAGCAAAGATCATCAATTCTGTTTCTTTAAAAGCCAGCGGCCAAGATTCTATTAATGATGTTATTACTACCTCCACAGTGTTAATTGCTTCCTTAATAGAATTCATATTAAAACTAAACAAGATTTCTGCTCCTTTTTCTATCGATGGTGTGATGGGTACTTTGGTGTCTATCTTTATTATCATCGTGGGAATTAAAATGGTAATAGAAACCGCTAATCCTTTAATTGGTATACATCCAGACAAACAATTATTGAAACAAATTGAAAAAGATATCTTAACCTATAATGGTGTTTTGGGTATTCATGATGTTATGTTCCATTCCTATGGTCCAACAAAAGGATTTATGACAGTCCATGTTGAGGTTGATCAAGACGTGAATATTTGCGTATCTCACGATATTATCGATAACATAGAAAATGATATCAAAAATAAATATGGTGTAATATTAACTATTCACATGGACCCGATCGACACAAAAAGTGAAGATGTTAAATTATTAAAAGGACAAACTAAAATAATTTTAGAAAAATATGATAAAAAATTAAAATTTCATGATTTTCGCGTAGTCAATGGCGTGACACACACAAATGTTATTTTTGATATTGTTATTCCTTATGAAAAAAAGAAATATGATGAAACTAAATTGTTATCGTATTTAAAAGAACAATTTAACCAAATTAAAACCACCTATAATTTGGTGGTTAAAATTGATTATGATTACGACTATGAGGATTAGTGATTAATCAATCCTCTTTTTTCATCTTCTTCATTTTGTAATTTCTTGAAATCGATTTTTCCTAATAAAGTTGTTGGTAAAGAATCTCTAAATTCCACTTCTTTTGGCACACTCCAGCGAATTAAATATTTGCGGCAAGTATCAATAATCGTATTTCTCATACCTTCTTCATCAAAATATTTAGCAACCACGAATACTTTAATCGCGGATTGTAATTTCTCATCTGGAATACGAATCGCACAGCAGCCACTAACACCGGGAATAGAATCGATTAAATGTTCTATTTCAGTTGGGAAAACACCAACACCAGATACTTTAATTACTCTTTTCTTTCTTTGTTTAAAGAAGATAAAGTTATCTTCATCCATATATCCAAGATCGCCGGTATATAAATACCCATTTCTAATCGCACCTTTTGTGGCTTCTTCATCTTTATAATATCCAAGCATCATCGCATCAGATTTAAGGATGATTTCACCCACTTCACCTCTAGGTAGTTCTTTACCGTCTTCATCGACAATTTTAAAATCTGCTCCCGTCATTGGGTAACCAATTGAACCGTCTTTATGATGATCAAAGGTATTAACACAGTTAACGGCGATAGCTTCAGTCAAACCATATCCTTCAAATAACCGGCAAATAGATCCGCCTTTTTCCATCGCTTCATCAAATCTTTGTTTTAAGGCTGGCGATACAGAATCTCCACCGACAAATATCACTCTTAAATTTTTCAAATTTTTGTGATGAGTAAATTTATCGTCTTCTAATAATTTTTCGCACATTGTAGGCACAGCGCATATCGCAGTCATGCGGCAGCGGTTCATAATCGTCACCACTTCTTTTGTAGAAAATTTTGGTACTAATAAACTAGCAAAGCGATTAATCAATGGAGCGTGCATTGTCATACATAAACCAAAACCATGGAATGATGGGAGGACCGAAAGCATTCCACCACCTCTAATTTCTTTTGGTGTAAGGCATAAAAATTCAGGTGCGTGATGAGCAATAAAATTAAAATTATAATCAGATAAACAAATCGTTTTAGGCGCACCGGTTGTAGAACCACTATGTAATAATACAGATAAATCGTGTGCTTTATTAGTGACGGTTTCAACTTTATGATTTGTGCCTTTTAATTGATGGAAATATTTAAATCCTTTAAAAGAACCACGGTAACGACCCAATTTCTTTCTAATGTCTTTATTCATAAAGACGTGATAGAAAAATTTCTTCATCGGTGGTAAAAAATCTTCAATTCTCGTAACAATCACTTTATCAGCAATTTCACGATATTTTTCCACTTCTTTAGCGACGCGTTGTTCGAATAAGAAAGCGTATTTTGAATTAGTTTGTTTAATAATTGCTAAGATTTGATTAAATGGGGTAAAAGGATGCACTAAATTTGCAACCGCACCAATTTTATTTAAAGCATAAAAAATGATTAAAACTTCAGGAATATTAGGTTGAGCGATTAAAATCACATCACCTTTTTTAATTCCTAAACCATTTTGTAACTTGTCTGCAGCTTTATTAATTAATTTTAATAGGCGAAGAAAAGAAATCTTAGTTCCTTGATAATAAACCGCTAAACCATGAGGAAAATCTTTACAAGCCTGTTCTAATTCTTCGTACATGCTCAAATCAGCCATATTAAACTCCTTTACCTGTGATAATCACAGTCAATAAAACAAAGATCGGTGTCATGACGAATTGATGAGCGAGATAAATGATTAATGAATGACGACCCATAAAGCAAAATGGCCTTTCCCAATTGCCTTTTTTCTTTATTAAAGAAACTTTTGAATCTTTATAAAAGAAATAAGAAAATAAAGCACCCAAAAAGAATAAAAGCATATAAGGGAATAATGGGAGCCAGTCTGCTTGTGCAGCACTTGGAAGCCATAAACTAGGAACAAAGGCATCAAAACCATGGACATCATTGATTTCTTTTAACCAAGGAACTAAATACCAGGCGATTAATAATGTACTTAAACAACCCGCTAAGATGCTTCGCCATGACTTATCTTGTACAAAGCAATAAAACAAAGTCGACCAAGCTAATACGGCGATAACATTAAAATCGATTCTTAAGACTTGAGAACCTAAAAGATGATAACTATCTAATAAATTAGAACCGACCGCAATCACTCCCGCTACCAAAATCATTTGTCCTGCTCTTTTCCAGTTGTTTTTAGAAAACGCACTAGATACACCAGAAACAAAACAGAAGCCAAAAATAGCGAACACTCTAACGATTTCTCGAGCATTAGATTTCCAGTAGAAATCAAATATTTGAAAAATCACTTTAAAGAACGCAACATTAGTGGCGTCAAACCATATGCCGTTATAATGCTTTAAACACCAAAATATATGGTCCATTATCACTAAGCACATCAAAAAGCCTCTTAAGAAATCAATTTCATGAATTCTTTTTTCAAAAGCTCCTTTTTTTCGACTAATACCGCTACTAATAACTTCTTCCATAGGCAAGAGTATAATACTTTTATTTATTGAAATATATCTATATTTATATAGATTAGAGAAATTTACCTTATATAATCTATTTTTCTTTACTAACAAATATTGAATGTAAACTAATTGTTATTAACGATAACGACTCATTTACATTTGTATTCTAACATAAAATAGAAAATTTTTTATTAATAAAAAATATCTAAAGATGAAAAGAGCTAAAAATACTTCATTATTTTAAAATAAAAGCTCCCTTCTTATTCAATCAATTATTAATCAAATATAGGGAGCGTATTCAATATCAATGGTCAGGAAGATGAGATTTGAACTCACGGCCTCTTGGTCCCGAACCAAGCGCGCTACCAAACTGCGCTACTTCCTGAGAATCTAAAAGTCGAATAAAGACATTTGATCAGATTCGTCTAAATCATTAAGAACTCCTAATTTCTTTAAAACATCAATATTAGTTGAAGATAATCTGGTTCTTCTACCTAAATCTTCTTTAGATAAGAAACGACCGTTTTTCCTTGCTTCAATCACACTCATCGCGTTGCTTTGTCCTAAACCATCAATGGTAATAAATGGTGGAATCAAACATTTGTTTTCATAATCCACGACGAAATTAGTCGCATCACTACGATATAAATCAATATTTGAGAATTTGTATCCTCTTTGCACCATTTCTAAAGCAATTTTTAATGTATCCAATTGTCCCACTTCTTTTGGCGTCATCTTTTCAAAACGAGAATTTCTTTCTTTGGCTCTTAATTCGTCAATGCGATGAATGATTGCCTCTTCTCCTGCAATCATGGCTTCAATATCATATTGATCACATCTAACAGAGAAGAACGTCGCGTAGAATTCTAAAGGATAATAGACCTTATAATAACCTACTCTAACGGCTTGAGTAACATAAGCAACAGCGTGTCCTTTAGGGAATAAGTATTTAATTAAATTACAAGAATCGATGTAATATTGAGGAACTTTATTTGCTTTCATTAATTCGGCATATTCCGGTTTTAATCCCTTGCCTTTTCTAACATCTTCCATAATTTTAAAGGCGATGTTATCAGGCAAACCTTGAGCGATTAAATATGTCATAATATCATCACGACAACCAATAACTTCTCTTAATGTTGCGATTTTATTTTGAATCAATTTTTCAGCGTTATCCGCCCAAACATTCGTACCGTGAGATAGACCAGAAATGATTACCAAGTCAGAGAATTTAGTTGGGTTAGTTTCTTCTAAAATACGCTTGGAATTTTCAGTGCCGAATTCAGGAATTGCACTCGCTCCAGTCTTATTTGCTAAGTAGTCATGTTTCATGCCTAATGCTTCGCTAGAAGTAAACAAAGATAAAACTTTTTTATCATTCATCGGAATGTTATGAATGTTTAATTTTGTTAAATCTTGCATCATCTTTAAGGCTAAAGGATCAACATGTCCTAAAAGGTCCAATTTTAAAATTGTGTCGTGAATTGAATGGAAATCGAAGTGGGTAGTGAGCCAATCAGCTTGTTTATCATCAGCTGGATATTGGACTGGAGTGAAATCAAAGACTTCATAATCATCAGGGACGACAACAATACCACCAGGGTGTTGACCAGTTGTTCTTTTTACATCAACACAGCCAGCGGCTAAACGAGATAATTTTGCTTTGGAATATTCATCAGGATTAAAGCCCATTTTCTCAACATAATTTCTGGCATGACCATAAGCAGTTTTTTCTGCAACGGTAGCAATTGTTCCCGCTCTAAAAACATTATTCTCACCTAAAAGAACTTTTGTATATTGATGAGCAAAGGCTTGATAATCAGGCGGGAAATTTAAATCGATATCTGGAACTTTTTCAGCGTGGAAGCCTAAGAATGTTTGGAAAGGAATATTTTGTCCATCATGAATCATATTTGTTCCACATATTGGACAAGCCTTATCTTCCACATCAAAGCCAGAACGAATTGAAGGATCAGTGTCATTAATCCATTCCACTCTTTTACATTTAGGACAGCGGTAATGAGGAGGTAATGGATTAACCTCTGTAATGTCTGACATAGTGGCCACTAAAGAGGAGCCAACTGAACCACGAGAACCAACAATATAGCCGTCGTCATTTGCTTTTTTAATCAATTTATGGGCAATCATATAAATGACTGTAAAGCCGTTGGAAATAATACCGTCTAATTCAGCTTTTAAGCGTTCCTCAATTAACTGTGGAAGTGGATCACCATAATATTCATGGGCTTTTTTATACACCATCGCAGTTAAATCTTCTTCACAGTGTTCCATGTGTGGAGTGTACAATTTATCATTAGGTAAAGGAACAATCGGTTCCACCATATCAGCGATTAAGTTAGTGTTTGTCACTGTTACTTCATATGCTTTTTCTTCACCTAAGAAATTCATAGCCTCTAACATTTCATCAGTAGTTAAGAAATGTTGATCAGGATTTTCGAAAGGTGGTAAAGAAGAACGGTTATATGGATTTAAAGGATGGAGAGTGTTACCTAAACCCTTAGCAAAAATATACACATCTCTAAATTGTTTTTCGTTTTTACTTAAATAATGGACATCACCAGTCGCACAAACAGGAATATTTAATTCATCGGCACATTCCACAATATCTAAAAGATATTTCGTAATATCTTTCTTAGTTGAATCGCCGATATTCCATAAGAATGAATAATTTTCTAATGGTTGGATTTCGATATAATCATAAAAAGACATCACAGATTTTAAAGTCTCTTTGTTGTAATATTGGGCGGTTCTAAAAACTTCACCATTAAAACAAGCGCTGCCAATAATTAAATGATCTCTTAATTTTAATAATTCTCTTCTAGGAATCTTTGGTACATCCGCTAAATAATCTACATGAGATAAAGTTACTAATTTATATAATTGTTTTAAGCCGATTTTATCTTTTGCGATTGCACAGAGATGTAATGGTCTAATATGTTTAAGTGCTTCATTAGGTGTGATTAATTTACCTAAATCTTCATGTGTTAAATTAGGATTATCTTTTGTTAATAAAACAATCATTGGTTGCCACACTTCATTTAGCACATGCGCGTCATAGTCTGCTCTATGGGCGCTTTCTTCATCGTAATACACCTCAAAAGCACGACAGAGATTGCCTAAACGGTGTCTGCGAGATTCTGGAAATAGATAACGTGATAAAGATAAAGTATCGATAACAGGATTAGTTAATTTATCCATTCCATTGTTCACTAAAGCTTCTTGTAAGAATGAAAAGTCGAAGTCGGCGTTGTGTGTAACTAATATTGCGTCTTCCATCCAAGGGACAATTTTATTTAACGCCTCTTTGATTGTTGGTTGACCTTTTAACATTGCGTCAGTGATATTAGTAATTTCACTAATCTTCTTTGGTAAAGGTTCTTCCGGATTAATCAAAATATCCAATCTATCAACTTCAATTCCGTTTTCAATTTTCACTGCACCAAATTCTATAATCTTGTTATAACGCGCACTTAAACCAGTGGTTTCTAAGTCCAAAACCACATATTTTGCATTAACAAGTTCTCTTTTTGCGGGGTTTTTAATGAAATTGAGTTGGTCATCGACCATATAAAATTCCACGCCGTAAAGCATTTTAATATCGTTATCTTTTGCCGCTTTTTGTGCATCTGGATAACCTTGAGTAACGGCATGATCAGTAATCGCAATTGCGGTATGGCCTAATTTTTTTGCGTATCTCGCATAGTCGGACATGTTAGAGACACCATCCATTGCGGACATCTTTGTGTGAAGATGAAGTTCAACACGGTGCTTTTCATTTTTTTCTGGAACGACTTCATCAGGAGGTAACAAATCAATATTATGTGCTTTAATAGTTAATTGATGGGTGAAATCATCAAGATAACTAACACCACAAACCCTGATATTTTGACCATAGCTAATCGCGTTAATTGTCTCTTCAGTAATCGTTCTTTCGACTACACCACTAACGTATATTGCCCCACCTAAATGGTCACCAACACCGATTGTAAAACGCTTTTTACCATAAGCTTTAATTTCAATTGAAAAACAATACCCATCAAATTCGACATTGCCACTACTTGCATTGATCGAGTCGATGTTTTCATAATAGCTATAATTTCCGCGACGGTTTAGACGATTACGTTGTCTTTCTTTTTGAATAGCTTTTAAATTCTCTTCTTCGATTTCTAACAACCTTTTTGAGACTTCTTCATTCATTTCATCTTTTTGTTGCTTTGCAATATCTTCTAAAGTTTGGTAAGGATTATCGTTATCATTATCATTATCGCTAACAACATTTTCAGCTTGTTTTAATAATGTCTTCATCTTTCTTTCGCTCACTAATGGTTTTTCTTCTTCCATAGTAGGAGCTTCTTCCACTTTTTCCATCACCACAAATTCATAATTGATGAAATTTAAAAAAGCTTTAAAGTCGTTGATAATGTCTTTATATTGTTCTTTCTCAGCGTTAGAAGCATAAGTAACAACAATATGTTCATTGTCTAAACAAACAATATTGATATTATGAGGTATATGATAAATACTTTGATACCATTCTTCGAATAAATGCATTACATCTTTATTATTAGGACGGACGCGATATGAAAAACGTAATAAATATTTATAAGTAATATAATTTAATGATTCTTGAAATTGATGCAATAGATGATATTTCCATGGAGTGTCTTTTAAAATCACCATGTTAAACTGATCTTTTTTAAAACGATCATAAGACGCCATTTCAAAAGAAAGATCAAAATCATCGATGTTATCGATATGAATTGATTTTAAGAAACGAACCATCTTATTATCGAGCATAAATCACCTACTAAAGAATATATGTAAATATATCTTTAATTAATATTATAGCCATAAAGATGAACAAAATTGCAAGGCCAACAAAAGAAACAATACCCTTAACTTTATTTGGTACTTTTTTGCGTGATATCGATTCAATTGTTGTCACTAAAATTTGCCAACCATCTAATCCAGGGAACGGAAATAAATTAATAATAGCTAAGTTAACGGAAATCGTTCCCCACAATGTTAAGAAATAACTCCAACCAAAATTCTTTAATATGGAAGAAGATTCGACGCCGATTGCGATCAAACCACCCATATTATTCCAAGCATTCTTATCGGTGAATAATGAAATAAAGGAACGAACAATAATGGTTGAAGAATTGCCAAATTGATTAAAAGAATTAATCACCGCATCTTTAAATGAAGAAGATTTAATCACATCTAAATAGAAAGAATAACCAAAGGAAGCTAATGTATTTTCTTTGCTATCTTTATTAACTTCCATCGTATGATTGACTAATGTATATTCTTCCATTGTTTCATCAATAAATTCGACTGTGTGGATATTTAATGATAAAGTTTTAAATTTGTCATCAACTTTCACTTCTTTAGCAAAGTTAACCACAGTTTTTCCTTCTTCAATTTTTGTTTCAAACATACAAATATAAGAAGCTAAATCGATATTTGAATAATCTTTAAGTGTATCTAAATTCATGTATGTAAAAACATCAATTGTTGTGTCATCAGTAAAAGTCACAACACCACTTTTATCGATTAAATGATAATTATCAACATATTGCGTAGTGTCATCGATAAGATATTTATCTAATGCGATAATTTGTCCAGTTTGTAAACCGGCATTAGCTGCGATCGATCCTTCTAAGATAGACATGTTACCGTAATATAACATTTGACGGGGAATAAAACTGGAAACAAAAAAGAAAATAAGAGCCAAGATTGCATTCATGAAAACACCAGCAAAAAGAATAATTAATTTCTTCCATGCTTTAATGCCATCTAATGAGCGACTTTTGTCAACACTAATACCGTCTTGGATTTCCGCTCCTTCTTGATACATAGAGACATATCCACCAAAAGGAATAGCTCTTAAAGAGAATTTAGTTTCACCATTTTTTCTTTTAATAGAAAATAATTTAGGGCCAAAACCAATAGAAAATTCTTCACAATATACCTTAAATATTTTCGCGGCAGTGAAATGTCCTAATTCATGAATAGTAATCAGGATTGAAATAAATAAAATAAATAATAAAAAATAAACAATTATCATAATCTAACCTCGTTAATTAAAGATGTTGCGTATTCTCTTGTGGAACGGTCAATAAGTAAGATATCTTCATAAGTTGGATGAGCAATATTTTCAAAATGCTTCATACATTTATGAATAATCTTTTCAATATCTAAAAAAGCAATTTGATCTAGTAAAAAAGCATTAACCGCTACTTCGTTAGAAGCATTAAATATCGCTCCTAATAAACCTTGTTCTTTTATTACTTTTTTTGCTAAAGAGACAATCGGATATCGCTTGATATCGAAATTATGGAAATGATATTTACTTAAACTAGTTAATCGGTCAGTGGTTATAGTTTTAAAAGGAACTAATCCACGGTATAACGCATATTCAATAGGAATACGCATATCAGGTTTACCTTCATCTAACCTTAATGTTCCATCAGTATATTCAACATATGAATGTATATAAGATTCATCATGCAACATAATTTTTAGTTTTGAATATGGATAATGGAATAATTGATAAGCTTCAATAATCTCAAAAGTTTTGTTGACCATCGTCGCACAGTCAATCGTAATCTTTTTGCCCATCTTCCATGTTGGATGTTTTAAAGCGTCACTTGCTTTGACATTTTTTAATTGATTTCTCGATAAATTTCTAAACGCTCCACCACTCGCGGTCAAATATAAATTTTTTACTTTTTTATCTTCAACACTTAAGCATTTTCTTAAAGCTACATGTTCAGAATCAATCGGATATAACTCGCCTTTACCTTGGTCTAATAAATTGTTGATTAATTCACCACCAACCACTAGCGTTTCTTTATTAGCTAAAGCAAGAATAAGATTTTTTTCTAAAGTGAATAATGATGGTTTTAACCCGACAAAACCGACTAAAGCATTGACTACCATCGTTGGCTTACAATAATCAATTAAGGATATTAAACCTTCATCTCCATAATAAAAATTAATATTTGGATATTTGTTTATTAGATAGTCATAGTCTTTCTTATTTTGAACACAAATATATTTAATAGAAGGAAAAAATTTCAAAATTGCGTTAATTTTTTTGATTTTTTTGCCAATTGAAAAACCAACTAATGTAAAATCTTTAGGATTTTTTCTCATCACATCAATTGTTTGAAGACCAATAGAGCCACTTGCCCCTAATAAACATATTTGTTGCATTTATAATTGGCTCCAATAGCAGAACAAAATAATAAAGGCTGCGGATGTTAAGAAAGAAAAGATTAACGAATCGATACGATCTAATATTCCACCATGGCCAGGTAAAAGACGTGAAAAATCTTTTATGTCATAAGATCTTTTAATCGAACTATAAACAAAATCACCTAATGTAGCAACCGCAGGGATGATTAAAGATAATAACAAAATTAAATACCAATGTTCCATATCTA
>JAXERM010000064.1:0-11346 GCA_034116505.1 Bacilli bacterium | reverse complement strand
ATGCCAAAATTATACAAGATCGCTGATGCAATGCTTGTTACATTGGAAGATAAACCATATGCTAATATGACAATACCTGGTAAGGTTCAATCATACATGGCGGTTGGTAAACCTGTTATTGGTGCGATTAATGGTAGCTGCGCAAATTTTATAAAGAACAATGATGTTGGGTGGTCGTGTCCATCCGGCGATAACAAAGCATTAGCAAATTTAATGAATAACTTAACAATAAACAATCTTCAATTAGTGGGAAAACGTTCAAGAGAAGTTTATTTTAGTAAATATAATAAAACCATTTTTATTAGTCGTTTGATTGATGAGATCAAAACAATTCATAATAACAATGAATAAATATAGTTTGGCAGCCCTAAATAAATCGAATGTTATTTACCACAATTTACAATTGATTAGACATTCAGTTAATGAATTAAATTATTTACTGAATCATCAAACGGATGGTTTTTTGTTTTCTTTTGCTGGATATCCGTCTAATTATTTTACTAATTTAATTGATATCCATGGCAGAAATATAGTGGTGTTATTTGCATCACTATTTGAAGGAGACTTGTCATTAGAAAAGCTAATTAATTACTTTGAATCAAATATTGATAAAATCGAATTTAAAAATAAAACAATCAATAAGTCAATTATGTCAAAAATGATTAAAGAATCATGTGGCAAATACAAGAATCTTAAAATCACATATTATCCAATAATTAAGGTAAATAGAGATAAAATTGCCGCACATCAAAACGCCATAAATTCTCATAAATCAACCGAGCTTGGTGATTTGATTTTTTCTCTTGAAGATATGAATAATCTATTGCCTAAAGTTGAAGCACTTTTTACCAATTTTTATTATTCATTAACGAACGAAGAGTATGTTATTTATCAACCTAAGTCTTTTATCGATGAAGGGTTGCATGCATTATATGACAAAAAAATGAAAGACTTGGCTAAATAATCATTTCATTCTCTCAATTATATATCTCAGCATCTTCTTAGACTCACTATATAGTTTTCGATAATTATTTATTAACAAGGCTTCATCTACTGTTTTGGCGAATGATGTGTTAAAAAATCCTCAACTCTAAAGTAAAATCCTCTACAGATTTTTTCTATTTGATCAAATGATGGTTAAACCTCATGGGCGACAATTCAATAAATAATTGTTTTTGTTAGTATGCCTAAAAGATATCCATCTTGACAATGTGCGAATATTTGGACAAGGTGTTCAAAAATTTGTACAGCTTAATTTATATACTGCTTTATAGATAATTCCTTTGGAAGTTTCTCTGACCACGGTAAGAGATCTTCAATAGGAATTTTATTTATATTCTCAAGTGCGTATTCTAGATATTTAGTAACAATTAATGCGTTCGCTTTCGCGGTCTGAACTATAGTAAATATTCTTCCGGATATAGAAGCGCCTTTTTCTGTTTTAGCGAATAATACGTTTCTTCTCATAATCGCGAAAGGCTTAATTGCTCTTTCACATATATTATTTGAAATAGGAATATGTCCATCTAAAAGGAAGGTTTTGCTTTCTTTCTCAATATTTAAGAAATATTTAACTGCCGCGTCAAGTGGGGTTCCTTCTTCTGCTTTAATAGAATGAAGATAATTATAAATATCGTTAACTATTTTCATATATTCATCACTTTGACGGATTTCATATATTTCTATTGGTGATTTTTTATTTGCTTTTAACTCCGCTTCTTTAGCAAATAACTTATCGATTCTATTTACCATCTCATTTGCAGCGCTTATTTTCTTTTGCTCATCATTAAGTACTTTAACGATATCATAGAACTTTCTTCTTATATGAGCGAAGCACCTTTGAATCTTAATGCCTTTATTAGATAATTCATCATATCCAGCGTATCCATCAGTAACGATATATCCTTTATATCCATTTAGAAGTATCTTTCTTTTTATATTCTAATATTGGTCTAACTCTTTTAGATATATTGCGTGATTCCATTCTTTCATTAATACCAGAGAAAACACGAACTGACTGCTGGCGTGATTCTTCCTGCACTAAAGCTAAATACATTGTGAGCATAAAATCTAGTTTTGAATTAAAAGAATATAGTTCATCAGTTTCAAAATAGACTTCTATACCTAGATTTCTTAATTCATATATCGCTTGAAGAGTGTTTATACTATTTCTTTCAAACCTAGACATTTATTTAACTAAGATTAGATCAACAAGTCTTTCTCGACATTTATCCATACGCCTTGGAATTCTTCTCTTTTATCTATGGATATGTCATATACAGTATCCGCATGTTTTTCTAAGATATAAAGACAGATGTTGTATTCATGTGGAAATTTTTTTATCAAAGATAACTTTATCTTTATTATTCATAGTGGATCCTGTTCCTTATGTATCTATAAATCCATTTAAAAAAGAGAGAAGCGTAGGTTGTTTTAAGATATACTTTAATCATTTGTTAAACAGATAGTTAATAAGCATATAAATAAATATTAACTTTGTTAACGATATGTTTTGAGATATGGTATAATCAAGTTTATGGCAGACTCAAAGAAATTAGAACAACAAGTCGAACAATACGAAAAAGATAAAAATAACGGTAAAAAGAAGAGTAAGAAGACGATTATTAAATATCTTCTTAATATTTCTTTAGTCTTAATTGTTACTGCTGTTTCAGTAGTGTTAACTTTATATGGCAATACGAATACAATTTTCAATTTATTAATTAGATGTGATTATCGTTGGTTATTAGTCATTCTTTTAATTATGCTCACAACGATGTTGGTTCGTTCTTTTATTCTATTTTGTTTTGCTAGATTATATACGAGAAAATATCATTTTCATCAAGCGATGGCGTGCGATCAAATCGGTGTATTTTATAACGCTGTTACTCCTGGTGCTTCTGGTGGACAGATCATGCAAGCTTATACATATAAAAAGCAAGGATTACATATTTCTAGTGGTGTATCTGCTTTAGCGATGTATTCGATTGTGTTTCAAATTGTTTTAATTATTTATGGCTTATTAGCCTTTATCATTAAATTTGACTTAATTAATTCTATCGGTGATGTGGTTTTAGATCTTAACTTTATTCAAATTAAGATTCCGGCAATTATCTTAACGATATTAGGATTCCTTCTTAACATCTCTGTTATCTTACTAGTGTTATTAATGGGTTATTGGCATAGTTTCCATAATTTTGTTATGGGTCCTATTATCGGTTTATTTGCGAAGATGCACATAATTAAAAATCCAGATCGAACTAGAGAATCATTAAGAATACAAGTTGAGAACTTTAAAATTGAATTTAGAAGATTATTAACTAACATTCCATTCTTTATTTTAGTGGCGGTATCCTTTGTGATTTATATGACATTAAAATTCTCTATTCCTTATTTCTGTGGTAGAGCATTAGGTAATCAAAGTACCGCTGCAACTTTCTGGGATAGTGTCTTCTTAGGTAATTATCACCAGATGGTAACAGGATTAATTCCTATTCCTGGCTCTGCTGGTGTTTCTGAATATTTCTTTGATGCATTATTCTATAATGCTAAAAAACCATGGGAAGGTTTTTATTATTCAGAAATTATCGCTCAAGGTGAAGTGGCGGCTGATGTCTTTAATACTGAATCAGAATCATATAGATTAACCGTTAAAGCTAGTAGTGGTTTATGTCATGCTGCATTATTAATTTGGAGATCTATTACTTTTATTGTTCCAATCGTTGTGTCAGGATTTGTCACTGCATTTTATCGCAGTAGTCCTAAAGACATTAAACAAGGTCGAGATGGAGATTTACCAAATCGTGGAACATTTGTCGAATTGCAAAGAGACACATATATCTTACGTAAGAGTGAAGTGGAAGATATTATCCACACTCAACAACTCAATCGTAAAGCGATTATGGAAAAATTAAATGTTAAAAATAAATCTAATCGTAAGAAAAAAGACACTGATAATAATCGACCAAATGAAAGAATTGCTTCTGGTGATTACGATAAAGTGGAAGTCGATGATGGAGATGATTCAATCTAATGCGTATTGCGATATTTACTGATACATATCCTCCATTTATTAATGGTGTCTCTACTTCTTCTTACAATTTATGCCAGATTTTAAAAGCACATGGTCATGATGTCGTAGTGGTGGCCCCATTACCAAAAGACGGCAAATTGGAATATAAAGATGGGATTATCCATGTTCCTGGTTTTGAAATTAAACAGATATATGGTTATCGCATCACGAACATTTATAACAAAGAAGTGATTAGAATCTTAAAGGATTTTAAAGTGGAATTAATCCATAACCAAACCGATGTTGGGATTGGTCAATTTGCAAAAATTGCCGCGAAAGAATTAAAGGTTCCTCACGTTTATACATATCATACTGCTTATGAAGATTATACTTATTATCTATTGCACGGATTAATGGACCGCATTGGTAAAAAAGTATTAAGAGGATACGCAAAATTAGTAGCGGATAACGCAACTGAATTTATTACTCCTAGTATTAAAACAAAAGAATATATGCGTTCAATCGGTAGTGATATACATATTAATGTTGTTCCTACTGGTATTGATTTTGATCTATTTAGTTCCGATAAAGTAGATTATCAAAAACAAAAAGAATTTAAATTAGCCCATAATATTGGTGAAAATACAAAAGTCTTCCTTTTATTAGGTCGTGTTGCCCAAGAAAAAAGCATGGACTTATCAATTCGTGGATTTGCTAAATTCTTAAATCGTCATCAAGGATATGATGCGAAATTAATTGTGGTGGGAGATGGACCACAACGCCCAGAATTAGAATTATTAGTCCATGAATTAGGAATTGATGATAAAGTTGACTTTATCGGTAAAGTACCGGCGAGTGAAGTACCGTTTTATTATCATCTAGCGGATATTTATACTTCCGCTTCCATCACCGAAACACAGGGCTTAACATTTATGGAAGCTATGGCGAGTGGCACAATCGTATTAGCGAGATTTGATGCGAATCTTGCGGACACGATTGTCGATGGGGTTACCGGCTTCTTCTTCACTAATGAAGACAATTTCGTCGATAAGGTAGACCGTATTTTATCTTTAAGCGATGAAGGTAAACAAAAAATCATCGCTGGAGCGTATAAAATGGTGGACCAATATTCGATTGAAAGATTTTATGATAACATCATAGGAGTGTATAACCGTGCCATCAAAAAATATTGGTAAAACAATTATTAACATTAAAAAGTGTCAAAAGCATGTGACTATAACTTTTTCTGATCACACAAATATTAAATTGTCACATGAAGTGTACACAACTTCTTATTTATACATAAATAAAGAATTAACTAATAAAGAAATTAATGAATTAAAGCATTATAACGACACTGCTTCTTATATGAAATATGCTTTAAATCTGTTAAAGAAGTCTTTTTATTCCGAATGGAAGATGCGTGAGAAATTATACGCAAAGGGAGCGGATAAAAAAGAAGTCGATTTAATTATTAAAAGATTAAAAGAACATGATTTTATTAACGATAAGATGCTGATGATGGATTGGGTTAATTATGGTAACGAAAGAAACATCGGTAAGAATAAAATCAAAAAAGAATTAATCGATAAAGGAATCTTTGTTGAATCAATAGAAAAATTATCTTTTCCTTTATCTTTAGAAAAGAAAAAAGCGAAAAACAATTTAACCAAATTAGAAAAGAAATACGATAAATGCTCTTATCAAGGGAAAAGGCAAAAGATCTATCGCGCTTTATTATCTTTAGGTTTTGAGATGGATGTCGCATTAGAGACAATTGATTATATTAAAGAAAATAATCACATTGATGAATTAGATAGATTATCTAAGGATATGGATAAAATCTATCGTCGATTATCTAATAAATATGAAGATAAACAATTAATAGATAAAATCTTTATGCAATTAAAAAATAAAGGTTATCGTTATAAAGATGTATTAACAGTATGGAGTGATAAATATGGAGAAAATGATTGCTGAATTAAAAGATAATGATCGGGTTGAAGGCCAATATTTAATCGTCAATGTCGCGAAATGTTTAAATGAACGTGGAGCGTATTTAAATATGGACTTAAGAGACTCCAGTGGTGTGATCAACGCCAAAAAATGGGAAGTGAGCGAAGAAGATCTTGCGATTTGTGAAGTTAACACTGTGATCAATGTGGTTGGAACAGCGTTAAAATATAAAGATGCTTTACAACTAAAGATTCATTCTGTCAGTCGTGTTGATAACGATCATATCGATACCACAAAATTTATTAAAAAAGCTCCGATTGAACAAAAAGAATTAATTGCTAAATTCAATCATTATCTAAATGAAGTACGTAATCCTGATTGTAAAAAAATAATAGATTATCTCATCAATCGTCTCTCTAATAAGATTTATGAATATCCCGCGGCAGTAAGTGTTCATCACGATTATTTATATGGATTATTAATGCACACTACTTCGATGTTAGAAATCGCAGAATTTATGGTGAATCATTATCCTGATGTTGATAAGGATTTATTATATTCTGGTGTGATATTACATGATTTAGGTAAAACGATCGAATTTGAAGGACCAGTCATCTTTAAATATTCTTTAGAAGGTCGTTTATTAGGCCATATCACCATTATGGTTAGTGAGATTAGAAAAGCCGCAGAAGAATTACATATCGATAATGAAATTCCTCTACTATTAGAACATATGGTTTTATCTCATCACGGACAACCAGATTATGGGTCTCCTGTCTTACCATTAACAAAAGAAGCGATGTTATTATCAATGATTGATAATCTCGATTCAAAAATGGTGATTATGGAAAAAGCTTTAGAAAATGTCAAAGAAGGAGAATTCTCCCAAAAAGTTTATCCATTAGATGGTAGATTCTTATATAAACCAAAAAAGAAAGATTAATTTTATAAAATAAAAGCCTGTAAATGCGATTTTTAACGCGATACAGGCTTTTTTGTATATTAAAGGATATTTTATAAGTTCTTTTTGATTGTCTCCGCAATCGCGGGTAAATTGAGGCCTTCAACATTGCTCTTCATTTGGATAAAGAATCCTTCGTTATTTTCATATCGTGGAATGACATGGACATGGAAATGTTTAACGCTTTGTCCAGCTTGTTCTCCGATATTAGTGAGAATATTAACTCCTTTAGCCCCTAATAATTTAATATGGACTTGACCAATTCTTTGAGCAACATCCATGACCTTATGCATAATATCATGTGGTGTGGCTAAAAAATTATCATAATGTTTTTTTGGTACCACTAAAGTGTGGCCTTTAGTCACTTGGGAAATATCTAAAAAGGCGATGACATCATCATCTTCATAAATTTTGTGACAAGGTATCTCCCCATCGATTATTTTACAAAATACATCTTTTTCTAACATAAAATCATCTTCTTTCTTTATCTATATTATATTCTTATTTTTATAAAAATATCTTTAAATTATATTTATAGATAAATTATTTATCAGAAGTTTATAAATAACAAAAAAGGGAAGTTTTGCGACTTCCCTTATGTTGAATTAGTCTTCGAATAATTCAGGATAATTAGTTTTGAAATATTCGTATACAACTGTATCGTGATATTTGATACAAGCTTGTTCTAACCAATGTTTTGTTGATAATGTGCGATATGTATCATCGCTTGCGATAACTTTTGCTACTTCGTTAATAATTTCTTCTTTAGCGTCAGTAGAATAAACTGGGTTTTCTGCTTCTTTTGCTAATTTAGAAGCGGAGATAGCTTCTTCAATTTGTACGACATAATAAGTAGAAGAACTATTATCGTAGAATAAGATATCATCGGTTGATGGAGCATCGGATTGTTTAGAAGCGACTTTGAGGTAATATTTACCGTTAATCTTCGCGACTAAGTTAGATTCGTTTTCTGGAACTGTATAAGTAGCAGTAGCAAATCTATCAACCACACTAGCACTATCTAAGACATTAGCGACACCGATATTGAATAATCTAGTTCTAATTGTGTCAGGTAATGTGGTTAAGCCACCATTTTTGATATACCAACCATCAGTGGTGTAGTCTTTTGCTTTAATGTCGTTTTCTTTAATTTGTTTACCGACTTCAATTGGGTAAGTGTAGCTACCAGTGAAATCACTTTCAACCGCAGAATCAGTGGTGTTGATGTCAGTTGTGATCTTTTCATAATCTTTCATCATATCACCGTAATCTGTACCGATTGCGTATTCATTAACAGTGCCGGCATTAACAAATGTGAAAGCGCCTGGATATTTTGTGTTAACTTGTTCGAGATATGTTCTATCAAGAGCACTGACACCTTTCATCGCGTCAGAAGCATCTTTCATATCTTCTAATGTCACACCAGTATCACTCTTGCTACCAGAGATGACGTCTCTCACAAAATATTTCATTAAATAGTTTGCGGCTTTATCGTTATTTGCGTTTGTTTTAATCGCTAAAACATTAACTTTACGCGCATAGCTACGTCCGAGTGTGTTATATGATTCATCTAATAAATATTGTTCCACTAATAAGGAGCGATAAATTGTTGGGATGATTTCTTCTTCGATATATTTCACTTCGGCGTCTTTAGTTTCAGTAGCAGCGTTTAAATCGAAGGCTCTAGGGTCTTGATAATTTTCGCGGTGTAAATAACCATGTTGTGTATGACCAGAACCATCAACCCATTCACCTGTGAACACTTCTGTGTCTTTGACATCTGGAGTGAAGACTAATTTATCTTCTTCTTCATATGTGACAGTAGTGTTTAAGTATGGGTTTTTCACTTTTGACATGTTGCTTCTTAATTCGATGAGATATCTCTTTTCAGAGAAATTACCTCTTGTGGAATAAGAACCAGCAGTAATTGTGTTATATAATTCGATAGAAATACGATCTTCGATTGTTTGCCATTTGGCTTTAACACGGGCTAATTCACTAGCTTTTGCTTCATCTGTAGTTAATCTTTCACCTTCATTATTGGTTGTCCAATAAGCTTTGTGTTCATCGATGAATCTACGAGCAACAGTAGGATTAGCATGATTAACAATGATATCGACATATGCTTCTTTTAATGTGATTTCATTTTCTCCTAAATTATATGGTTTACTGATACGGTTATATCTACCGAAAACAGAAACACTATATTGATATAAGACTTCATCTAAGACGTGGCTGGCTAATGAACCATCACGGTATGCATCTTCGACGATACTAACCATATTATGATAGATGTCTTCACTATTATCCGGATAAGAAAGAATATTATCATCATAATCACTTGGTTTAGCGTGGATGTCACTAGAACAACCAACTAATCCGAGTGTGGCTAATAAAGAAAGGGCTAATACTTTATTAAATTTCTTATTTGACATAGCAAGCTCCTCCTTCTTCGAATGCTGCTTTTTCTTCATTAGTTAATGAGTTGGAAGAGAAAGCAATCTTACAACCTTCAGGAATGACGTTTTTCACAGTTTGACGATAGTAATCTTGGACTGATAATAATTCAAGATATGTCTTCCAAACTTTTTCCATACCTTCTTCTTGTGAATATAAATTGTTTTCACGTTTTAAGGAGATATAGTCATCGATTGATTTAAGTAAGGCTAAACTCTTTTCACTACCTTGGAAATCAGTAGCACGATTTTCAGTTAAATATTCATATAAACGATAATCATATGTGCTATCGAAATTCTTAATAGCGTTTCTCACTGTTTCCGCACGTGTATTATATTCAGATTTGTTAACGGAATTGATGAAGTTAACATATGTTGTTTTATCTTTTCCGCCAGCATCTTTTGGATAATCAGCATCGCCTGGAACAGCAGTGGTGTAATATTCATTTAATGTCACATCACTATTAGCGAAATCGTATACTGATTTTTGGACGATCATTAAGTGGATACCGAATTGTGAACGGACACCGATAATGACATTGCCAGCTTCATCAGATAAAACTTTTTCGTTTGTGCCATTAAAGTTTTCGTTTTGTTTAAATCCAGCGAGTTTTGTGTAATCGATTGAAGTATCATTTGCATCGACACCAGCGTAATAAGATGTAGATGAAGTGTGATCAATTGTATCTTTAGCACCAGCAGTTGTGATGTCTGCATTTAAGTGACGAGCACCATTAGTGATTACAAAGATACTGTGGTTATTTAAGTATTTATTCCATAATAAGTTTCTTGGATAAATAGCAGCTTTACCATCTTCAACTGGTAAACCAGTAATTTGGTTATTTTCATATTCTGCTACTTCACCTAATTCTTTAAATACGGAATAAGGGACTTCAACAATACCTCTAGCAGCTAATGTTTGACTAACTGTATTAGAGCTTGTTGGTTTGCTATATAAGCCTAAAGCTTTAGAGATATCTATTTGTGCATCAGTAGCGGCACCACCGTTATTTTTCTTCACTGCGTCATAAGCATAGATACCTAATTGGAATTCATTGACCATGCCTAATGAACCAGTAGAAGCAGCGTTAGTCATAATGCCGACATCACCGTAAGAAGTGTTGGAAGTATCTTCACTCTTCTTTTCAGCGACTTCACCAAAGGTCATAACGCCTTGGGCTAATAATTCGACAGTAGAACTTAATAATTTAGCTTGTGATGAACTAATTGTGCCACGGCAGAATTCAGAGCCACCATCTTCCACTTTCACTAAAATGTGACGAATGTGGTATGGATATTGAGCACTGGCTTTGTTAGATGCAGTAGATTCACCTAATTTGTTAACGCCAAGATATTCACTCTTCAAGGCTTCTTCGTTTTGGTCGAAATACCAGTCTTCAATTACTTCTTTTTCTAATTGATAGATGTAATATTGGAGAAGTTCGTATTCGTCCTTAACACCTTTTTCAGAAAGAATAGCTTGCCATTCTTTTTTGTATGATGTGCCATTAGTTTCTGCGTTTTCACGGGCTGTTTGTTTTGCACCGTTCACGTTATCTTTTGCTTCATTGACAATTTGGGTATAGTTCTTTTTCACATTTGGTAATGTTGATGAATCTTTTTGATTCTTCATAAAAGCATTACGAATAAGAACTTCCATTACTTGGTCATAGTATTTACTAATACCAGTTGCACTTTGACGATAGTCTTCATAAATATCATCAGTTGCAACTACTAAGTCTTGTTCATTGTAGCCTTGGAATGACAAAATATCGCTGGAATTCTTTGTCACGTCGGTAGAACATGCACTCATGGCCATAGTAGCAATGAAACTAGTAACTAATCCGATTGATAGTTTACTTTTTTTCATGTTTTTTCACTCCTTCTTTTGAATAATAGCGTTAATATTTTAAATATTATTAGTTTTTAATGCAACAAGATAATTAAACTTTTTACTTTGT
>JAXERM010000063.1:0-11929 GCA_034116505.1 Bacilli bacterium | reverse complement strand
ATTCTTAGTTAATATATTCTTAATAAATTGACCAAAAGGTCGATAAGACTTTTTAACGATATATTGCTTATCACTATTAATAATACCAAGGATATTATTTAATGCATCTTTAATATAAAAATATTTCTTGTTCTTATAAATCACGGTAGATAATAAATCGTTATTGTCATAAATAAAAGATAAATAATGATGAACACCGTTAATATTCTTATCGATACTGATATACTCACACGGTAATAATTCGTTTTATTGCAATATTGTTTTTAGATTCGTTGGGATAATAAAAATTATTGTAAATATAACTCCTTAATGTTTCTGTTACTTTTTCTAAAACCAAATTTACATTAGGCGGCAGGCAAAGATTTATTTTAACGTTTCTCTGATTTTCTCTTTTACTATTTCTGCAATAATTAACCAAAATTCTTCACTATAAGAAAATAAAAAACCTTTTAAACCTTTACATTTTGAATTTAAAGACGGATTTTATATATAAGGATTAATATAAATACATTCACTATTGTATATTAATGTAATGTCCAACTCATTAAATTGTTCCCAGACATAGATTTTTAATGCAAAAATATCATTTTGAAAAATATAGTGATTCCCTTGGTTTTTTTCAAACGAGAACAAGCAATGATAATCATTAAGCAAATAATTAAAAGCTTTTAATATTTTGTTATTTTTCATTTTGCTTCCTTATCTAAAACATTAATGATAAATCCATTTCCAGATGTTTCTAGTCTTCCAAATGCCAATTGTAATTCTTTCAACAATATAACTAGAACTCCTTATAGTTCTTGCTGTATCTAAGCCAATGTCAATAATTTTATAACCACTTCTTAATTTACCGTACAGCCAGGCGATATTAGATGTTTTTCCTCCTACTTCAGCAAGAATTTTTCCAAATTTGCCCAAGCCCGATAGTCGATTATATGCTTTAAATCCGTCATATAAATTTTCAGTAGCATTTACAAATTGAGATATTGTTTTAACTCTCGCCATTGATTCGCCGATTACAGTTACTTTGTTCAAATCAGAGATGTTATCTGACACATTTGCAAGCTTGATAACTTGACCGCCTCCGCCAACAAAAAACGGAACAACAGCAAAGGCTACATCCGCTCCTAAAGCAACCCAATTTTTCCAATCTTTATAACCTTCGTTAACAATTAAATTGTATATATCCCACCCAACAAATAGTATGTCAAACAATGTATCCCAGAAATTTCCTGTTGGATCCCATTTATTAATTGGATCATTCTCACAATAAGCATATAGGTTTAAACCATTTATGCTTTCTGGATCTAGATAATCAACACTATCGGGAGATATCCACCTCATAATATCAGGATTATAATATCGAGAAGAAACATAATAGAAACCAGTTTCTTCATCGTAATAATATCCTTTATATATAAATGGATTATGGTTAGCGATAAACAATTCATCGTTATCGGTGAGACCTGAAAATTTAATATGAAAAAATAAAATATGATTTATATCAACCTTATAAGCGTTGAGGTTAATTCTTCAAACATTAGAAGGATTAACAAATGAGACACTGTCATTGATGTTTCTTACTAATTTAGCTTCAATTTCAATCTTTGGTTCATTATTTAAATTAACAAGATTTGATAAATACTTAATCATCAAAAATCCTTCCTAATTAAATTTTACCATATAGGGAAAACCTGAGATAGGGTTCATGTTAAGAAAAATTATTCCAAAGCATTTTTAATCTCGAATAAGAAATTATTCACTTCGTCTAATAAAAAATAGTAATTATTAACAATAGGGTGTGATTCATACACCTTTATTAAGTTTTGTCTTTCTTCTTCTTTGTTTTCACTTTTTAATTTCGCAATTTCTTGTCTTAAAGAAAGTAGATATTCATCATTTTCGTATATTTTTTTCACTTTTAAAAATTCTTCAATTAAAGGTTCTTGTTTTAATAATGAAGCAATTTCTTGCGCTTTAGATATTATCTTGTCCATCCACTAATTCTCCAATTAATGAATATGTATGGGATTCGGTAATTTTCACTTTTACTATTTTACCAATTAAGTTTTTATTGCCTTTAAAGTGTACTAATTTGTTAGTTTCGGTATATCCGGAAAGCATATCTTCATTATTTTTAGAAACGCCATCGACTAAAATGTCATATATTTTATTAACCATAGAAGAAGAATATTCTTCGATATGTTTTTCTAATGTTTTCACTAATGCTTGGAAGCGTTTCGATTTTGTTTCATAAGAGACATTATCAACCATCTTTGCGGCTGGTGTGCCTTTTCTTGGCGAATAAATAAAAGTAAATGCCGCTTCATATTTTACTTCTTCCACTAACGAAAGAGTGTCATTAAATTGTTCTTCAGTTTCATTTGGAAAGCCAACAATAATGTCGGTAGATAAACTTAATCCTTTAATACGATTACGCATCTCTTTAACTAAAGAAATATATTGCTCTCTAGTATATCTTCTTCCCATCTTTCTTAAAATTTCATCATTACCAGATTGGACCGGTAAATGAATGAATTTCATAATATTAGGATATTTACCAATGACATCAATCATCTTGATGGAAAAATCCCAAGGATGAGATGTAGTAAATCTTAATCTAGGAATGCCTAATTTCGCGACCGCTTCTAATAAATCAGCAAAGTCTTTTCCTTCATCTAAATCTTTGCCATAGGCATTAACATTTTGTCCTAATAAGGTTATCTCTTGATATCCAGCGTCCACAAGAGCCTGACATTCTTTAATCACATCGATAAATTTACGACTTCTTTCTTTCCCTCTTGTATAAGGAACAATGCAATACGTACAGAATTTATCACAACCATAAATAATATTAACAAATGCTTTATAGTGATTATTTCTAGCACTAGGAACACCTTCCACGACTTCCCCTGCTTTTGATTCAACGGCAATAATGCGTTCTTTAGAAGTAATAGCCGTATATAAAAGATCAATCAAAGAAGCAATTTCGTGAGTGCCAAAAATCAAATTAACTTCTTTATATGTCTCCATGACTTTATTCAAGATTTCTGGTTGTTCCACCATACATCCACATAAGCCTAAAACAAGGTCTTTATTTTTCTTTCTTAATATTTTTAAATTACCGATTTCGCCATAAACTTTATCTTCAGCGTTTTCTCTAACGGCACAAGTATTAATAATAATCACATCAGCGGTTTCTGGTTGTTCGGTTTTTGTATAGCCGACACTTTCTAAAATGCCGCGCATCGTTTCTTCATCGCGAACATTAGCTTGGCAACCATAGGTGTGAATATAATATTTTTTATTGATAGCTAAAAGAGATAAATCATGGGTATGAACATTATTTATCGTTTCAAAAACCGTCGCTTCTTTTCTTCTCTTCGCGGCTTTTTTCATATCAGGAGTATTAATAATTTCTGTTTTCATTTTTCTTTTAGTCCTCAATATAATTTATCGTAAAAATATCTCGTGCTTTTCCAGTTATTTCATCAACATCGATGACGACAGCGTTAATCATGCCTTTTCCAGACTCCACTAATTGGAATTTTCCTGGTTGGGAATACATTGTTTTGTTAATTACGCTTTCTTTTTCAAAGCCTAATACACCACCATAATATCCGGTCATTCCTACATCACTAATATACGCTGTACCGTTTTCTAATACATGTGCATCGTTAGTCTGCACATGAGTATGAGTTCCTAAAACCGCAGAGACTTTGCCATCAAAAGCATAACCATAGCATTGTTTTTCTCCTGTTGCTTCTCCATGATAATCAACGATATGTATCGTCGCGGGTTCCTCATCATTTAAGATATCTAACAAGCTTAAATAAGGAGTAGTACATGGTTCATTCATAAAAGCGGTGCCTAGAATATTTGTCACTCTGACAGAAACGCCATCAACATCAAATAAAATACTGCCTTCACCAGGAAAATTATTTAATAAATTCGCTGGTCTAACTAGTCGATCGACACGGTCAATATATCGAGATATTTCACTTTTAGAATTATAATGATTACCTAAAGTAATACAATCTACACCCGCATTAATCAATTCATCATAATGATGTTTAACTAAGCCTTTCCCGTGCGTAGCGTTTTCGCCATTAGCAATAACAAAATCAATTTGATATTTATCAACAAGAAAAGGCAATTTATCTTTTAAAATACGACGGCCAATACGACCGACTATGTCACCGATAAATAATATTTTCAAATGCTTATCTTTCTATGAAATAGTTTTACTATTTCGCTGTTTCTATCGCTCGATATTCACGAATGACAGATACTTTAATTTGACCAGGGTAGGTCATTTCATTTTCAATTCTTTCTTTGATTTCTCTCGCTAAACGGAATGCACCAACATCATCGATTTTATCAGGGATAACCATGACGCGTAATTCACGACCCGATTGCATTGCATAAGATTGGTAAACACCATCATATGATTTACAAATCTCTTCGAGTTGTTCAATTCGTTTAATGTAGTTTTCTAAAATTTCACTTCTAGATCCAGGACGTGCTGCTGATAATGTATCCGCGGCTTGAACGATATTGGAGATAATGAATTTTGGTTCAACATCACCGTGGTGCGATTCAATTGCATTGATAACAACTTCTGGTTCACCATATTTTTTCGCTAAGCGTACACCGATTTCAACATGGCTACCATCCATTTCAAAATCAACCGCTTTACCGATATCGTGTAATAAACCTGCTCTTTTAGCTAAATTTTGATCTAAGCCTAATTCTGCCGCCATCATACCAGCTAAATATGCGACTTCAACAGAATGATTTAATGCGTTTTGACCATATGAAGTACGATATTTTAAACGTCCAACAATATCTAATAATTCTTTATTGATACGAGGTAGACCTAATTTGAAAGCAACTTCTTGGCCAGTTTTATGAATACTTTCTTCGACTTCTTGTTTAGATTTTTCAACAATTTCTTCGATTCTTCCTGGTTGAATACGACCATCTTTAATTAATGCTTCTAATGAAAGACGAGCGATTTCTCTTCTAATAGGGTTAAAACAAGAAATAGTAATGACTTCTGGTGTGTCATCGATAATTAAATCAACACCTAATAATTGTTCTAAACTACGAATGTTACGACCTTCTCTACCAATGATACGACCTTTCATTTCATCGTTTGGTAAGGCCACGACACTAACGGTTTTTTCACAAGTCACATCTTGTGCGTATTTTGATAAAGCTAAACCTAATAATTCTTTCGCTTTTTCGTCACAAGTTTCTTTTGCTTCTTCTTCTTTATTTTTAATATATGAAGCTAATTCGCGTGAAATTTTACTTTCCACACGAGCAAATAATTCGTCTCTTGCTTCTTGTGTGCTCATTTGTGCAACTTTTTCTAATTCAGAGATAATTGAATCGATTTTTTGTTGTAACACTGCATCTTTTTTATCTAATTCTTTGCTTCTACGAATTAAGACTTCATTCTTTTCATCTAAAGAATTTTCTTTTTGAATTAAGGCTGCGTCACGACGATCAATTGTTTGCTCTCTTTGAGAAAGTTTATTTTCCATGGAAGAGACTTCCATCTTTCTTTCTCTAATTTCTTTGTCGGCTTCTTGTTTCATTTCATACACAATTTGTTTGCCATCAAGTTGTGCGTTTTTTGTAATGTGTTCCGCTTTAATTTCCGCATCACGAATAATCTTTTTTGCGTTTTTGGTCGCTCTTTGTTTTTTAAATAAAGGGATAAAAAACACAATAGCCATTCCGATTAATAAACCGAGAACAGCAGTGATTATAGGAAGGGCGATACTTAAAGCATTATTCAAAATGAATAATTGCATAATGAAATTCCTTTCTATACAAATGAATAGTTATGTTATAACTATAAAAATTACCTAATAAATATAATCAACTAGTGATTAATAAAATATATAAAACAGGTAAAACCTGATAAGAAGATTCTCAAAGGAGAATATATATAGGTAAGTACTTTTCGAGGGTACACGTATATTATACGAAAGGTTCAACTTTTTCACAAACGGAAAAAATATAATAATATTTTACTAGGAATTATAAATTGGTTACAAAGTCAGATTTTTGCATAAAAAAATAATGGTTAATTAGACAAAAAAATATTTCAATAATAAAATGTTATAGAAATGGAAAAAGATTTAAAAGAAATTGTCGGAAAAAATCTCGCTTCGCTCAGAAAAAAGAAACAATTAACGCAAATCGAATTAGCGCATATTTTTAATTATTCTGATAAAGCGGTTAGTAAATGGGAGTTAGGGGCTACTTTACCTGATATCGAAACACTAAAAAATTTATGTGACTATTACGGTGTCACTCTCGATTATCTAACAAAAGAAGAAAATATCGAAGATCCAAGTGTGATTGAAAAAGAAAAACAAAAATCTTTTTTAAATAAAATCATTATGGTTCTTTTATTAGATTCAATGATATGGATTGTCGCCACAATTAGTTTTGCTTATCCACTATTAATATTAAATCAAAAGATTGGTTTTTGGCCGAGCTTTATCTGGGCTTTACCAGTATCTGCTATATTAGTCTTTTTATGCAATAAAAAATTCTTTAATAACCGTTTAACATACGTAATAAGCGGTTCATTATTTGTTTGGACTCTCCTTTTAGCGGTCTATTTACAAATGATTTATATGAATCATGGCAATTTATGGCTTTTATTTATTATCGGTGTGCCGATTCAAATTACCATATTGTTATATTATTTTAATAAAACGATTAAATAGTCACAGTATTACAAGCTGTATAAGTTTTAAAAGTCCGATGACCGTGTTGATCATTTGAAGAGGTATAAGTATCAAATAATGCATTCCAGAAGGAAGCATTGGAATATTCACAAAATGTAATATAGTGATCAGTTGTCAATAAACCAACTGGTGTTTTATCTTCATAGCAAGTAAAGCCGTCAGGAAAAAGAACTAAACGACCGACATCACGGTTAGATGTACTATAAACATCACTAATTGCGATATCGAGTTCGTAATAATATCCTCCACTATAAGGAATGCTTGTAGTGTATCCTGTTGTTAAATTATATCTTGATATCGTTCTAGTTTGATCATTAAAGACATTTTTAACAGTATAAGAATATTCATTTGCTCCTACTTCAGGGAATAAATCGCTACCACTTTTGCAACCAAAATTTGCTGGAACAGCACCGAATAACAAATAATAATTCATCACATCGCTTGGATCAGTTAAAGCGATTTCGTTTAATTCGGAAACATTATTTTTGGCGTATTCAAAAGTGTGGTAAGTATAAGATTTGTTAGTATAGGAATTGTTTTCCTTCACTAATATAGATCTTGTATCTCCTTCATTTGGGGTGGATGAAGTTACTATTTGACGATAGCCAGCAGGAATTTGATATGCTGTTTTGGTATATCGATTCACGTTTGTGTAATAAATAGTTACTGAAGAAATATCGACATCCTTTTTAGCTTCAATTCTAAAGAAATTAACGTCATTAGAGTTGATGTTATTCTCATTAGTGACATTCTCTAATTCATAAACGCATAATTCATCTTGGCCGAACGTGATAGTAATATCGCTATAATTACTAGCTTCAATATCAATCTTTTTAATGCCGTAAATAGGAAATTCATTATATATTGCACCGGTAAGAGATTGATTAACGCATGAAGTTAATGATGAAGATGATATTAATCTGAAAAAACCATCACTTTGGGCTTTTCCATAGCGATAAAAATTAAATGTGTGACTTCCAACATTGACTGTTGAGAAATTTGTATCATATTTAATATCTAAAAATACATTAGCCGAATTTAAAACGATGGAATATTTAGCTTCTTCTTGCGATGTACTACTGCTCGACGAACTTGTTGAAGAGGAACTACTACTAGCACTTGATGAAGAACTAGTTGACGAATCATCTGCGCTCGTTGAAGAAATGTGAGATGAACTATCACCAGAAAACGGTGGGATATTAATAGAAATATCACAAGAAGAAAGTGGCAATAATAATATAGCCAAAAGGGAGATTAAACGATGTTTTTTCATAAGAAAAATGTATCATAATCTCCCTAAATAATAAATAAATTTATAAAATTATTCGACAACGCCACTACGGATTTTGTTCAATAATTCGTTATAAACGTCTTCGTTCTCTTTTAAATATGTTTTTGCGGCATCTCTTCCTTGTGCAATTTTACTGCCGTTATATTCAAACCAAGCGCCGCTCTTTTTGACAAAGCCTAATTCAACAGCACGGTCTAAGACTTCTGCTTCTTTTGAAATGCCTTTACCATAAATAATATCGATTTCACATTGTTTAAATGGTGCGCTGACTTTATTTTTAACAATCTTAATGCGGCATGTATTACCAACAATATCAGAGCCGTTCTTAATTGCTTCTACACGGCGGATATCAATACGAATAGAAGAGTAGAATTTTAATGCTTTACCACCACTTGTGGTTTCTGGGTTGCCATACATCACACCAACTTTTTCTCTTAATTGGTTGATGAAAATTACCGCACATTCTTTTTTATTGAGAATACCTGCTAATTTACGCATTGCTTTTGACATTAATCTAGCTTGTAAACCGACAGAATTATCACCCATTTCGCCATCAAGTTCTGCTTGAGGCACTAAAGCGGCAACACTATCGACAATAATTAAGCTAATAGCACCACTATTAGCGAGCATTTCTACGATTTCAAGTGCTTGCTCACCACTATCAGGCTGGGAGAGAATCAATTCATCAATATTAACGCCTAAATTACGCGCATACACTGGATCAATCGCGTGTTCAGCGTCCACAAAAGCTGCTCTACCACCTGCTTTTTGACATTCAGCAATCGCGTGAAGAGCTAAGGTAGTTTTACCAGAAGATTCTGGTCCATAAATTTCAATAATACGTCCTTTAGGATAACCACCAACACCTAAAGCCTCGTCTAATAATAAAGATCCGCTAGGAATTGCATCGACATCCACTGATTGTCTGTCTCCTAGTTTCATTACTGAACCTTTACCAAAAAGTTTTTGGATCTCTTTGAGTGTCTCATCGAGATTAGTTGCGTTTACATTTTCATTTTTTGCCATATTAGGACCTCCACTAAATATATAGGGGTATTATTAAGAAAAAGTGAGAATTCAAATATTTTTAATTATTTATAATAATTAATATTTTTCTAATTCATTTAGAGCAATCTTCACTGCTTCTGATTGGATAAATTTTCTATCTCCTTTGATGTTTAAACAATAGACTTGAACGCTTTCTTTAGTTGAAACACCAATATATATTTCACCAACTGGTTTATTTTCTAAAGCAGAAGGGCCAGCATTACCAGTAAAGCTGACACACACATCTACATTTAAAATGTCACGTCCATGACTTGCCATATATGCTGCGACTTCTTTAGATACAACTCCAAAACGATCAATAATATCAGTTGGAACTTTAAGAATATTAATCTTTTCTTCCGTCGCATATGTCACAATAGAACCTTTAAAAAAGGTTGAAGCACCAGGAATAGAAGTAATGGTAGACGCAAATAATCCACCAGTAAAAGATTCGGTTGCCCCTAACGTTAAATGTTTATCATTAAAGTGTTGTTTGATTTTTTCTAAGTTCATAATTATTTAATAAATGCTTTGCGATTAGAATAGACATAAATGACGCCAGAAACAATGGAAGTGAAAGTCGCTAAATATACAAATATATCAGCAATCCTCACTGGCCAAGAGGCATCAAAATATGTGAATGGGAATCCGTTTAATAAAACTAATGAAATCGCCACCATTTCTAAGACGGTTTTTGCTTTTCCAAATATATTCGCAGCAATCACTACACCTTTTTGAGCAGCAATGAATCTTAAAGCATCAACAACGATATCTCTTGCTACTAGTAATAAAGCACACCATAAAGAGAAATCCATCTGATTAGAAGCATAGCTACGAGGAATAATTAAAAATATCACCATCGAATTAATTAACAATTTATCAGCGACTGGATCTAAAAATTTGCCTAAATCAGTGACTTGATTATTTTTTCTAGCTAAATAACCATCTAAGAAATCAGTAAAAGATGCTAATAAGAAGAAAATAAATAAAATGAAATACAAAAGATTAATTCCTGTATTACCTAAAGAAGGAATACTGAAAGAAGGATTATTCATTAAAATCACATCAAAAACAAATAATGTGATGAGCATTAATGCAATTGCAATAATTCGAGAAAATGTAATTTTTGTTGGTAAATTCATAAAAATATTCTAGTTGAGTCTTCGATCCTGTAAGCCATGTTTTGTCTAGGATAATTATTTATCTAAGCAATGCTTATTAATCTTAGTTTGATTCCTTTGATTAATCTCCCCTACCAAATTTGGGTTTCTCGCTTGTGGGGTTTACCGCGTTCCACCTTATTATTTCTAATAAGCTTCGTCACTGTGGCACTTTCAGGAGCTCCACCATAGTTGCCCTTAGGTCTTACTCCGCCGTCACGTACTCCTACGTGCCTAGCGTTATTTTTTTCGCTAGCGCAATCACTACAGACATCGCAGTCTGTGCGAGCATGGACTTTCCTCTAACGTATGTCAGCAATTATCCAGATCGAAGTTATTTAATATTATTAGGATTAAAGCCATTATTCCATAAGAAGCGTTCATAGGCATTAATCTTTTTTAATAAATCGAGGTTATCGTTATTCACGTTATCATCTGGCTTAATGTTATCAAATTTTGATTTATATCTTCCTAACTCAATCTCAAGGTTTTTGATTTGTTGATTTAAATCTAAAATCTTTTGATTTAATCCATCAATTTCCTTTTTGGACATGATATAATTAGCCTCAATAGTGCGATAATCTTCTAGCACTTTGTCTAAAAATTTATCAACATCATAAGGGTCATATCCTCTTGGAACACCTTTGAATACTTTGTTGAGAATTGTTTCAGAATTTAATGCAAGTTTGATTGCCATATTATAACCTCTTATTTATAATATATTAAGAGAGTGATGAAATCAATCTTTTTTCAAAGAAAAAAGACTATCATTTATAAATCTATGAAAAAATTAACAAAATTATTACGCGGACACAAACATATCCTATTTATGGATTTTGAAGGAACACAATATTCCCATGAGATGATTGCTTATGGAGCAATTTTAGTGTCAATTGATCCAGCAACAGGCAGAATCAAAAAAAGAAAACAGCCAATTAAAAGATATGTTTTAGCTAAAAATCCCATTGGTAATTATGTCGTTGATTTAACTAAAATTACCGAAGCGCAATTAAGAAAAGAAGGCGTTCCTTTCGCACAAGCATTGAAAGATTTAAAAAAATATTGTGGGATGAATTTTAAAAAATGTACTTTTGTGACATTTGGAAATCACGACTTACGCATTTTAAATCAATCAATTGCCCATACTTTTAATTATCCAAAAGATATTACTTCACAAATTCAAAAGAATTATTTTGATTTTGGAGCTTTTATTTCTGAATTTGTTCGTGACGAGAAAGGAAATCCATTAAGTCTAGTACATAACTGTGAATTATTTAAAGTTCAACAAGCGGGACAAGCCCACGATCCATCTGTGGATGCGATTAATTTAGCAAATCTATATGATGCGTTTGTGGAAAATAAGGATTTAGTGATTGCCGAATATAAGAAAACAATGTTACAAAATCACAACCATTTACCAGAACCAATCAAAAATGTGTTACAAAAATTAATTAATAACAAACAAGTTTCAATCGAAGATTTAGAAACAGAAATTAGGAAATATATCGCCTGATGATTAAATATCCAAACGGAAAAAAATATCAACCTACAAAAACCACAAAACAATCTCATAAATCTAAGGAAGAGATTTCTTTATCTAGTTCAAATCGTGGGATGGATTTAGAAAATGATATCAATTTATCAAACGAATATTATCG
>JAXERM010000062.1:0-13425 GCA_034116505.1 Bacilli bacterium | reverse complement strand
AATGGTGTTGCTTTTATCCAGGGCGGAGAAGAATTATTTAGAAGTAAAGAAATTTCTGATGAAGAATTAGCGACCGTCACTAACGCAAAAAATAACGCTGTTAAGATTAACGGTAAAAACATTTCTCATAACTCATATAATTTAGGCGATTTCACCAATTCCTTTAAATGGAACCGTAAGATTTCCATTGATGGTGTGAAGACTACTCCATACATTAATGAAATTATTAAAGCGGTGGAATTAAGAAAAACATTAACCAAATATTCTTATGAAGACTTACAAAAGAATAATCCATATGATTCTAATAGTCCATTCAATATTTGGAATTATGGTGATGGTTCAACTTGTATCGGTGTGAAGAATGGTAACTATTTCTTCTTCCTCAGTGGGTGTAATGATCAAAATATCCCATTCGGTGCATATGATAGCGAAGGCTATAATAAACAAGTTTTCTGTTCTAATCCTGTCGGCGGTGGTTTCTCTCACCCTGAAACTGGATATATCCGTTTAGGATGGGGAACATGCGTTTGTTTGACAAATAGTTAATTGGAGGACGAGAAAATGAAAAACATTTTTAAATTACTACCTATATGTTTTCCTTTAATTCTTGCTGGTTGTGGAAATAAAAATAATACTTCTAATTCACAAGACAACTTAATTACTGTATATTTTTATATAGATTTTGCTAAAATCGATGACGATGATGGATTATTCTCCACCGTCCAAATCAAAAATAAGAGCAAAATCACTGACCCAGGTACTCCTAGCGTAGCGCCTTATGCAGAATTTCCAGTTTTTAAGGGTTGGTCTGAACATGAAATTGTTGATGATTTAGATCAATTATGGAATTTCTCAAAAGATGTAGTTAACGTTACAGGAACTACTAAGTTCCGCTTATATGGTATCTGGTGGGCAGAATAGGAGGGAGAAATAAATGGCTTACGGCATTGCATACGATTTCTTAATGGGTCAATCCATTAATGCATACGATTATTTTGGCGCTCATTTTATGACTGTTGATGGGCAAGAAGGAGTGAGTTTTCGTTTATACGCTCCATGTGCAAGAGACGTCTCCGTTATCGGTGAATGGAATTCATGGGACGTAACAAAACACAAATTAAATAAAGTTGATGACGCTGGTATTTGGGAAATTTTTATTCCTGGATTAAAGGATTATCAAAAATATAAATTTCATTTTTTAAATGCAAAAGGAGAATATGTCGATAAAATCGATCCTTTTGCTTTTTATAGTGAGGTAAGACCTAATTCTTGTTCTCGTTTATTCGACATTCGTAATTTTGCTTGGCATGATGAAAAATGGTTAAAAAATCGAACAAGAAATTTTGATACACCAATGTCTATTTATGAAATGCATTTAGGTTCTTGGTGCGGTAAAGCAAGCGATGGACATACATTAAGCTATGAAGAAATCGCTGATATCTTAATTCCTTATATCAAAGGTATGGGTTATACACACGTCGAATTCATGCCTTTAGTCCAACACCCATTTGCGGGTAGTTGGGGCTATCAAGCTACAGGTTTTTATTCAATTGACTCAAAATATGGTAATCCATTCCAGTTAATGTCTTTAATTGATCGCTTACATGAAGCGGGAATCGGTGCGATTATTGACTTCGCTCCTGTCCATTTTGCCTTAGATAAATGGGCATTAGTGGAATATGATGGCACTAATTTATTTGAATATTCTAATCAGTGGCGTGTTTCCCCATGGGGCAGTTTACAATTTGATTTAGGCAAAGATCCAGTTCGTAGTTTCTTAATGAGTGCGATGAACTATTTTATCGAATATTTCCATTTCGATGGCATTCGTGTCGATGCAGTAAGTAACATCATTTATTATAATGGTGATTCTTCCATCGGTCAGAATGACGGGGCAATTGAATTTATCAAACGTTTGAATGGTAAAATTCATATCGCTCATAATTCGGTGATGATGATTGCTGAAGATAGTACTGCATACGCTGGTACTACTAGACCATTAGAAATGGGCGGTCTAGGTTTTGATTATAAATGGGACTTAGGCTGGATGAATGATACTTTAAAATATTATTCAAAAGATCCAATTTATAAAAAATATGACCACAATAAATTAACATTCTCGATGGCGTATTTTTATAGCGATAATTTTATGCTTCCTTTATCCCACGACGAAGTCGTGCATGGTAAAGGCACAATCATTAATAAATTATGGGGCGATTATTATCAAAAATTTGCTTTATTACGTAATTTATATACTTATCAATTTGCCCATCCAGGCAAAAAACTTAATTTCATGGGTAATGAATTAGCCTCATTCGATGAATGGAATGAAGAAAAATCTTTACCTTGGAATTTAAAAACATTCCCAATGCATGATAGCATTTCCCGCTTAATGCATGATTTAAACGAAATTTATAAATACTATAAAGCCATGCATTTTGAAGAGCATAATCCTGCTCATTTCCATTGGCTTATGGTAGATAATAAAGATCAATCCATCTTCGCTTTTGAAAGAACAGTGGATGATCAAACATTAGTGTTCGTCTTCAATATGACCACTAATTATTATGAACATTACACAATTCCACTTTTAAAAGATGGCATTTATGAAGAAATCTTTAATACTGATAAGGATGTTTATGGTGGTGATAACCAATATAATGGCGCACCTTTACCAACATATCCTGGTTCTTTTGAAGGTTTACCATGCCATATGGATATCAAATTAGCGTCTTTAGGTGCTTGTATTTTCTTAAAAAAAGTTCCTCATATCGAAGAAAAGAAAGAAAAATCTCAAAAAGAAGTTTCAAAGAAAACAACTAAAAAAGCTACTACTAAGAAAAAAGTAACGAAAAAAGCAACGAAATAACCAATTAAAGGAGTAAGACAATGTTTGAAAGTAAAGCAAGCTTTAAAAAGCAATTTACCGAAAGAATGCGCGAACGTTTCGGCGTCAGTGTCGGTGAATCCCATATTTCGGAAAGATATGAAATCCTCGGTGAAATGGTTAGAGACTACGCTAACGTGGACTGGGGCACAACAAGAGAACAAACGATTAAAGAAGACCAAAAAACTTTAATTTATTTCTCAATGGAATTCCTTATTGGCCGTTTATTAGTCAACAATATGCAAAATATGGGCATTTATGAAGTGGCTAAAGATGGTTTAAAAGATCTCGGAATTGACATTCATGAATTAGAAGAACAAGAAACCGATGCTGGTTTAGGTAATGGTGGCTTAGGTCGTCTTGCGGCATGTTTCTTAGATTCTATCGCCTCTTTAGGCTATATCGGTCACGGTAACTGTATTCGTTATCAATATGGTTTCTTTAAACAAAGAATTATCGATGGAAAACAAAAAGAATTACCAGATCAATGGTTAACTAATGGTAATGTCTGGGAAATCAGACGTCCAAAATACGAAGTAGAAGTTAAATTCTATGGTAATCCAGAAACTTATTTAAAGGCTGATGGTAGTTATGCGATTAGAACCGCAAATGCAGTATGCGTTAGAGCGGTCCCTTATGATGTTCCTGTAGTAGGTTATCGTAATCATGTGACAAACTCTTTGCGTTTATGGCACGCCGAACCTAGTAACCATCATTTACCAAAAAATATTTCCTTCGAAGAATATTTATCTACATTAGAAGAATTATGTCATGGTTTATATCCAGATGATTCAACAGAACACGGACGTATTTTACGTTTAAGACAACAATATTTCTTAGTTAGTAGTGGTATTCAATGCACCTTAGCGTCTTATTATCGCCACCATGGAACTTTAATTGGTATCCATAATCATTATGTTTTCCAACTTAATGACACACACCCAATTTTAGCTATTCCAGAAATGATGCGCGTAATGATGGATGAATATGGCTATGGATGGGAAGAATCTTGGAATGAAGTAAGACAATCTATGGCTTATACAAACCATACAGTTATGGTGGAAGCTTTAGAAAAATGGCCTGTAAATTATGTGCAAAATTTAATTCCTCGCTGCTTCATGATCATCGAAGAAATCAATCGTCGTTTCAATATCGAAATGACTGAAAGAGGCGTTAGTGAATCCATGCGTTATAACATGAATATCATTAAAGATGGTCAAATCCATATGACTAACTTAGCGATTTATACTGGCTTTAGCGTTAATGGTGTTGCGGCTTTGCATACTGAAATCTTAAAAGCAGTAACATTTAAAGATTTCTACCGTTATATGCCAGAAAAATTTAATAATAAAACTAACGGTGTTACACATCGTCGTTGGTTATTAAACGCCAATCCAGAATTAGCCAAATTAATTACCAAAAATATTGGTGATAGTTGGATCATGGATATGGATCAACTTAAGCAATTTGCTCAATTTAAAGATGACAAAAAGATTTTAAAATCTTTAAATGACATCAAATTAAATAACAAAAAGCGTTTAGCGGCCTATATTAAGGAGCATAACGATATCGATGTCGATGTCAATTCAATCTTTGATGTACAAATTAAACGTTTACACGCTTATAAACGTCAATTACTTAATATTTTCCACGTGATGTATTTATATCAACGTATGAAAGCGGATCCATCCTTTAGAATCTATCCTCATACATTCATCTTTGGTGCGAAAGCCGCTCCTAGTTATCATTACGCGAAGAAGATTATTGAATTAATCGTCGCTGTTAGTAAAGTGATTAATAACGATGAAGAGATTTCACCATTCTTAAAAGTTGTCTTTATTGAAAACTATGGTGTTAGTTCCGCCGAAGTAATTATTCCTGCCGCTGATGTCAGTGAACAAATTTCCACCGCCGGTAAAGAAGCCAGTGGTACTTCCAATATGAAGTTCATGATGAATGGTGCTGTCACATTAGGCACAATGGATGGTGCGAATATTGAAATCGCCGAATTAGCAGGCGAAGAAAACGAAGTGATTTTCGGTTTAAGAAATGAAGAAGTGGAAAAATTAAATGCAGAAGGTACCTATAATCCTTGGGACATTTACAATTCCGATAGTCGTATCAAAGCCATTTTAGATTCTTTATTCACTGGTCCATGGACCGAATATCGTCAAGATCGTTTCCGTATGATTTTTGATGAAATTATGAATAATAGAGACACATATTTCATCCTCAAAGATTTCGATAGTTACATCAAAGCACAAGAAGAAGTTGAACGCTTATATCAAGATCGTTTAGGTTGGGCGAAGAAATGCTTGATGAATATCGCTAACAGTGGCTACTTCTCTAGCGATCGCACAATCAAACAATACGCTGAAGAGATTTGGCACTTAAAGAAGGTTAATTAATTTATGTCTAAGATTATCTTAGATGAATTATTCGTTGCGCAAAAACAATTAGATGAAACGATCGCTAATAATCACGGTGTGAGTTATTCTTCCACTCGTCACAAAAGAATTCTCTCTTTAGTGGTGGAAATTGGTGAATTAGCTAACGCCACGAGATGTTTCAAATATTGGAGCAACAAACCTTCTGAATCTAAAGAAAGAATTTTAGATGAATATGCTGATGGTTTACATTTCTTCTTATCGCTAGGTATTGATATTAATACTAATAAGAAGGTTTATCATCTTTCAAAGCATGAAGATAATCTGACTGATCAATTCTTATTAGTGTATCGTCGTATTGATGAATTTTATAAACATCAAGATGATCGAACTTATATACGTGCTTTCCAAGCATTCTTAAATCTATTACCTTTATTAGGTTATCGCTATAAAGAATTAGAAAAAGCATATTATCAAAAATTAGGTGTCAATTATCATCGACAAGAAACTAATTATTAAAATATAAAAATGAATGTCTATAAGACATTCTTTTTATTTATAGTAATGTATCAATTTCGTCTTCGCTTAAGACCTTAATGCCTTTTGCGATTAATGCTTCTGCTAAAACGCCACTTTTATTAATGGTTTTATGCGAGAAAGTTCCATCGTATATTTGATGTACGCCACAAGCAGGAGATTTATCTTTTAAGATTGCGATTTTGATGTTCAAATAATTAACAATATTAATCGCTAAGTCTAAACCTTGTAGATAATTTCTAGTGACATCTTTACCTTTTTGATCGATGACTTTATCACCTTTTCTTTCTGCTGGTGTTCTTGGAGTTTTTAAGCCACCTTCCACCTCTAAGCAAAAAGGAATTAATTCATATTTTTCTAATAATTGTTCAATTTTTGGCTGATAATTATTTTTACCATCATATTTGACATTATCACCAATTAAACAAGCAGAGATTAAAATCTTTTCCATAAACCTCAAATATTGTATCTTTTGTGTTATTTATAATCAAGATAATAATAATCAAAGTCTATTCACTAAATGAATATGTGATTGTTTAATATTAAACAAAAATATATCATATTAGATATGAAACAGAGTGTTTATCAATATGAATATGACGGTAAAAATTATCCTGTTATCGTTACAAAAAAGCGCATTAAGAGATCGCACTTTCGTTTTCGTGATGGCACTTTTTATGTTTCTGTGCCTTTATTTATCGAAACAAAAAGAGAAGTATTTAGAGGCTTAGACCAATTCGCAGGAGAATTAATTAAAAAAGGAACAAAATACGCTCCTAAAGGTGATGACTATTATTATATATTAGGTAAGAAGGTTAATATTTCCGAAACGGGAACAATTAGTTTTTCTTCCGGTTATCTGATTAATTATGTTGGAATTGAAGACTTAGAAAAGAAATTAAAAATATGGTTTAAAAGCGTGATGGAAAACCGCCAGAAATATTATGAAAAAATCATGGATGTTAAGCCATATAAAGTCTTGATCAGAAAAATGATTACGCGCTTTGGTGTTAATTCATTAAAGCCACGAAGAATCACCTATACATATGATTTGTTGCATTATCCAATTGAAGTAATCGATACGGTCATAGTGCATGAACTATGTCATGAATTCATTAGAAATCATAGTGCGGATTTTTATAATTTAGTGAATAAATATTGTCCAAATTATCAAGAAATGCATAAGCATTTAGTGAAAGGGGAATTTTATGTACAAGTACATCAAGAGTAAAGACAATGAACAAATTAAACACGCGAGTTCGTTATTAAATAATAAATATCGTAAGCTTTATCACGAATTTCTTTGTGAAGGATATAAATCGCTTTTGATGGCTCTTTCTTCTAAGATTGTGAAAGCAATTTTTGTCACAGAGATTATCGATGATATCGATGAAGAAATTCCTCAATACATCGTGAGTATGGACTTATTAAAAAAGATCAGTGTTAATAAGAATCCAGAAGGTGTTGTCTTTATTTGTAAGATGATGGATTTTGTTGATAAAGATTTTCAAAAAGTAGTGTATTTAGACCATATATCTGATCCAGGTAATATGGGGACTATTATTCGTACAGCCTTAGCGTTTTCTTATGATGCAGTTTATTTATCTGAAGGATGTGTTGATTTATATAATGAAAAAGTAATCGCTGCATCAAAAGGAGCGATATTCTCCATTCCTGTTATTAAAAAATCCATTAGTGATATTAAAGATAAAACACCAATTGTTGTTTCCACATTATCAAAAGAAGCAATTGATGTGCACAAGATGCCAAAACTAGATAAATTCTGTTTAGTGATCGGTAATGAGTCTCATGGAGTGAGCAAAGAAATTATCGAACAAAGTGATTATCAAGTGATCATCCCAATTAATAATATCGATTCCTTAAATGCCTCTATTGCTGCCGGAATTTTAATGGAAATATTAAGATAAATTCTGTTCTAAATTGATAAAATTTTGTAATTATAGTTTTCATATTTATAAAATATGTTAACTATGTTATAATTTTTGACGTGTAAAAAAATTGGAGTGAATTTATGAAAAATGAAAAATTACAAACTCTATTAAATATTGCTCTTGAAGAAATCGCTCAAGGCGATGACATTGACACGATTACTGCATTAAAAAATAAATATTTAGGCAAGAAAAGTGAATTAGCGGCTTTAATGAGCACAATTAGTGGTTTAAGCGGTGAAGATCGTAAAATATTTGGCATCGAAATGAATCAAGTTCGTGGCCAAATCACCTCTTTAATTGAACAAAAGATTAACGACTTAAACGCGAAAGCTTTGGAAGAAAAGTTACAAAAAGAACAAATCGATATCTCTTTACCAGGAAGAAAAAGAGAAGTCGGTAGCAAAAATCCTTTTAGGATTATTACTGATGAAATGACTGAAATTTTCTTAGGTATGGGATTTGAAGTGGCGGAAGGTCCAGAAATTGAAACTGATCATTATAATTTCGAATTGTTAAATATTCCTAAAGATCATCCTGCTCGTGACATGCAAGATACATTCTACATTGACACAAACACGTTACTACGTACGCATACCTCACCTGTACAAGCCCATACGATGGAAGCGAAAAAAGGTGAACCAATTCGTATTATATGTCCGGGAAAAACTTATCGTCGTGATGATGATGATGCGACTCACTCCCATCAATTTGCCCAAATTGAAGGATTGGTGGTGGATAAAGATATTAATATTGGCCACTTAAAAGCTACATTAGAATTATTCGCGAAAAAGATGTTTGGCGAAAAAAGAGAAATTAGATTAAGAAGTTCATATTTCCCATTTACTGAACCAAGCGTTGAAGTTGATATTACATGTGCAAACTGTGGGGGCAAAGGTTGCTCAATGTGTAAAGGCACAGGTTATATCGAAATCCTCGGTGGTGGTATGGTCCATCCTAATGTATTAAAAGCAAATGGCTATGACCCTGAAGTTTATAGCGGTTTTGCTTTTGGTATCGGAATTGAAAGAGTGGCTATCTTAAGATATGGTATCGATGATATCCGCCGTTTCTATCAAAACGATGTAAGATTCTTGCATCAATTCAAAAAGAAAATTTAATCTAAGGAGAATATGAATTATGTTAGTAAGTTTAAAAAATATTAATGAATATGTTTCCTTAGAAGGATTAACCGCTGAACAAATTGCGAATGGTTTAACTTTTGCTGGTGTAGAAGTGGAAGAAATTCGTCATTTAGCCAGTGGCACAAATCTTGTGATTGGTGAAATCAAAGAATGCGTTCCGCACAAAGATAGCGACCACCTCCATGTTTTAAAAGTGGATTTAGGTCCTAAATATGGTGTTGAACAAATCGTTTGTGGCGCTCCTAATGCGCGCACAGGCTTAAAAGTTATCGTTGCCCGTCCTGGTAGTGTACTTCCTGGAGGAGAAATTAAACGCGGAGTCATTAGAGGAGAAGAATCTAATGGTATGTGCTGCTCCCTTTTAGAATTAGGTGTCGAGGCTAAATACTTAACTGAAGCGCAAACAAAAGGAATTGAAGAATTACCAAGCGACGCCTTAATTGGTGACGAAAATGTTTTAGAATATCTCGGTTTAGACGATGTAGTTTTAAATTTAAAAGTCTTAGCTAATCGTCCAGATTTATTATCTATTTATAATGTCGCTAGAGAAATCGCCGCAATTTTCTCGCGCGAAGTTAAGATTCCATCTTATCCAGCAGTGGAAGATTATGACACAAAATTAAAAGTTGGTTCTAAAACTGATAGATGCGTGCAATTCTCTGCAAAAGAAGTTAGAGGTATTGTGACAAAACCTTCTCCAAGTTGGATGAGTCATTATTTAATGGCGATGGGGATTAGAAGCATTAATAATATCGTAGATATTGGTAATTATGTGATGCTTTTAACCGGTCAACCATTACATATGTATGACGCTGATAAATTAGAGAAAAAAGAATTGATTGCTCGCGATGATTTAAATGTTGAATTTATCGCTTTAGATGAACAAAAATACGATGTCATTCCTGGCGATATCGTCATTACTTCTAATAATAAAGCTGAATGCTTAGGTGGTGTGATGGGTGCTCATGACTGTGCGGTTGATGAAAATACGAAAAACATTTATATCGAGGCCGCAAGTTTTGATGGTGCTTCTATCCGTCATACTTCATCTCGCCTTGGTTTAGCTAGTGAATCGAGTCAAAGATTTGTTAAAGGCACAAATCATTTCCAATATGAAGAGGTCTTAAATTTAGTTTCTTACTATATGGAAAAATATTGCGAAGCAAAAGAATTTTCCAATATCGTGACATACGCAAAAGAACAATATGAACAAAAACATATTGAATCGACTACTAAACGTATCAATGGTCGTTTAGGTACTTCTTTCTCTAATAAAGAAATTAAAGATGCGTTAGAAAGATTACATTTCCGTGTCCAAATGCGGATGGACAATGGCTATTTTGTCGCAAATGTCCCGGCTCATCGATTAGACATTACTTGCGACGCTGATTTAAGTGAAGAAGTGATTCGTTTATTAGGCTTTGAAAATGTTAAATCAACCTTACCATGTTTAGATACAAAACTTGGTGCGCTAAACGAAAGTCAACATCGCTTAAAATTAATTCGTGAATATTTAATTGAACAAGGATTAGATGAATGTGTTACTTATTCATTGATTTCAAAAAAAGAAAAAGATTTATTTAATTTATTAAATAATGAAGAACATTATTCCTTGTTAAATCCAATCAGTGAAGACCGTGAAGTGTTCCGTACACACATCTTACACAGCTTATTATTAACCGCTAGTTATAATGTGGCTCGTCAAAATAAAAATCTCTTATTATTTGAGACTAGTAATATGATGTCAAAAACTTCATCATCTAACCATTTAGCGATTGTGCTTGTGGGGAAAGATGAAACTCGTGGATTAATGGAAAAAGTCCCATTTGATTTCTACCATATGAAAGGTATTTTAGAAGGTATTTTCACTATATTAGGTATCGATTCATCACGTTATAAATTAGAAAAATTAGATGCTCATAAAGATGAATTGCATCCTGGTAAATCAGCAAATATTATTTTCCAAAATAATGTCATTGGTCGCTTTGGTGAACTTCATCCAAATCAATACGCAAAATATGATTTAGGAAAAACAAGTGCGGTTGTGTTAGAAATGAATCTTGATCCATTATTAACCGCAAAAGTTAGCGTTTTAAAAATGTCACCAATTTCTAAATTCCCAAGTGTGACACGTGACTTAGCGTTAGTGGTTGAAAAATCAATTATGGCTAGAGAATTAATTAAGACAATTAAAACTACTGGTCGCGGATTAGTTTCTGACGCTGCCATCTTTGATGCTTATGAAGGTGAACATGTCAAAGAAGGCTTTAAGAGCGTGGCAATTACTATTACATTTATGAGTGATAATCACACTTTAAACGACAAAGAAATTAATGAAATGGTTGATAAGATTAAATTTGAATTAATCAAAAAACACCACGCTGAATTGAGAATGTAATTATGAAAATTTATCGTCCTTCTTTACGTCTTGGTGAGACGGAAACATTAGAAGAAAAAATCGATTTTTCTCATGTTGATTTCAAAAATAATCAAATTAAAGAAATCAAAAATTGCATCGCAAAAGCTCGAGTTACTGATTATGGCGAAATTATCCGCGTAGAAATTCATATCGACGCTTTATTAGTGGCGATTTGTAGCTATAGCTTAGAAGATGTTGATTTAGGTATCAAAGTTGATGAATCTTTCAATTTTTCTAACGAAGAAGATGGTTCTTCATATTATGAGCCAGAAGAAATCATCGACTTAGATCCATATATTCTTTCCTTAATTTTATCCGAAGTACCGATCAAAATTGTTAAAAAAGGTAAACAATTGCCGGAAGGTGGAGAAGGATATCGCGTCTTAAGCGAAAGAGATTATCAAAAAGAAAAACTAAATAAAAAAGAATCGCCTTTTGATGTTTTAGATCAAATCGATTTAGATGAACAATAAGAAAGTAGCACTATAAGTGCTAAAAAAGTATTAGGAGCCCTAAACTACATGTGGCTCCTTTTTTGTTTATTCTTTTTTACAAAAAAAGGTTGCGAGGAAATAAAGAAATTACATATAATTTAGGTACCAATGGTAGAAAGTGGGGAAAAGTGGTAGATATGTTTTTCGGAACCTATCAAGGAAAATTAGATGACAAAGGTCGTGTCGTGATCCCTAGCAAAATGCGTGAGGAAGCAGGACAAAAACTTTTCATCATGAAAGGTTACGATGGCGCTCTATCGATTTACAAGCCTGAAGAATTTGAAAAGCTAATTGTTCGCATCAATTCTTTAAAAGACAATCACAAAAACAGTCGTGATTTTGCTAGAGCTTCTTTAGCGTCTACTTGTGAATTAGATGTCGATAAACAAGGCAGAGTCCAAATTCCTTCACTTCTCATAAACAAATACCACATCGGTAAAGAAGTAGTGATCATCGGTGTCGGCAATCATATTGAAATATGGGATATGCAAGCATATCAAGCATATGAAAATGATGTTGATAACCGTTATGAAAATATTGCTGAATCACTCGATCAAGACAATTAAATATGGATAGCCATATTCCAGTCTTACTTAAAGACACAATCGACGGATTGAACATCAAAAAAGATGGGATATATGTTGATTTAACACTTGGTCGTGGTGGTCATAGTAGTGAAATACTTAAACGTTTAGATCAAGGTCTATTAATTGGAATTGACCAAGATATCGAAGCGATTAAGGAAAGCGAAATAAGATTAAAACAAATTGGCGATAATTTTAAATTATTTCACGCAAATTTCACTCACATTGATGAAATACTCCAAAATAATCATATTCATCACGTCGATGGAATATTGATGGACTTAGGAGTTAGTTCACCCCAATTCGATAATCCAGAAAGAGGTTTCTCGTATCGATTTGACGCACCGCTTGATATGCGTATGGATCAAAGCGCATCTTTGACCGCAAAAGAAGTCGTTAATAATTATTCACAAGAACAATTATTTCAAATCTTTAGCAAATATGGCGAAGACCGTTACGCTTATCAAATCAGTAAGAACATTGTTCTTGCCCGACAAAATAAACCGATCGAAACCACATTCGAATTAGTGGAAATCATCAAAAGAAGTAAACCCATAAAAGAATTAGCGAAGGCTGGTCACCCCGCTAAACAGATCTTCCAAGCTCTAAGAATTGAAGTTAATCAAGAATTAAAAGTTTTGGAAGACACTATTGGGAAAGCATTAGAAGCTTTAAGACCAAATGGTGGTCGATTAGCAATAATCACATTCCATTCCTTAGAAGACCGTATCGTCAAAAATGCATTTAAAGCAGTCAGTGTTATTGAAGGCAATCGCATTAATGGTCCTTTGGAAAAGAATGTTGCTGATTATCAATTAGTTAATCGTAAGCCAATCGTCGCTAGTGACGAAGAATTAGCAAACAATCATCGCGCAGTTAGTGCAAAATTACGAATCATCGAAAGAAAGTAGGGGATGTAACATGGTAATGAAAGACAAATTAGTCAAAACAAATCATAAAGGTATGTATTATACCGTAAGAAAAGCCACAGTGGGTTTAACTGCTGTTTTCGGCTTAGGTTTT
>JAXERM010000061.1:0-3995 GCA_034116505.1 Bacilli bacterium | reverse complement strand
TTGTTGATTATGAATTAGAAAGATCTGGAAAATATTTACCAGCTACAGTTGCAGCCGTTTATTCCTTTATTGATAAATTAATCAGTTCATTAGCACCAATGCTTGCCACATTATTAATTGGTATTGTTGGTTATACTGGTTCAAAAATCCCACAAGCTGGTGATGAATTAACTTGGGGTATCAGAATTATTACCGCTGTTTTATATTGTGGATTACCAATAATTGGTTGGTTATTAACAGAATGGTCAATGATCAAATTCTCATTAACAAAAGAGAGAATGGAAGATATTCAAAAGAACATCGCTGCTCAAAAAGCATTAGAAATTGAAAAAGATAATGGCGAGGTATTAGGCGCTGAAAAATCTGTTGATGTAAAAGATCAATCAGAGAAACCGTCTCAAGAAGATAATAACGATTCTTCAAAATAATGCTTTTATCTCTACGAGGAGTTTAGAATAATGCGTCAAATTATTAACATTAATAAAGATTGGTATTTTACTAAAGAAATAGCTTTTCCACAAAAAATTAATAATTTAAAAATGGAAAAGATCAATCTTCCACATACCTGGAACAACATTGATGGTACAGATGGTGGAAACGATTATTATCGCGGTAAATGCATTTATTATAAAAATCTTAATCATATCGATTTAAGAGATGACGAGGAAATATATCTCGAATTTGATGGCGTTAACATGTCGATAAGAGTGTTCTTGAATAACCATTTGGTGGGAGAGCATCGCGGTGGATACTCAAGATTTAGATTTAACATCACTAAATATCTAAATGACAAAGATAATATCTTGGTTTGCTATGTTGATAATAGCGCTTCTCGAGAAATATATCCTCAAAAGGCAGACTTTACTTTTTATGGTGGAATATATCGTGATGTTAATCTTATAAAAGTGAATAAAAGTCATTTTCAACTAGACTATTTTGGAGGAGAAGGATTAAAAATTACTCCGCATGTAGATGGTGAGGTTGAAATTGAAGTCTTCACCAGCAATTCCAATAATCATAGTTTATTATTAGAAATATATGACAATAATGAAGAACTAGTAGCAAAAGCTAACGCCATTATTGAAGATGAATATAGCAAACAAACATTGTTTGTAAAAAATGTTCACTTATGGAACGGCGTTAAAGATCCATATTTATATAAAGTCGTTGCAAAGTTGGACTTAGATGTAGTGTCTGCATCTTTTGGATTTAGAAGTTTTAGAATTGATCCACAAAAGGGTTTTTATCTCAATGATAAACCATACGATTTAATCGGTGTTAGTAGACATCAAGATCGTGCTTTAGTTGGCTCGGCATTAACAAAAGAAATGCATAAAGAAGACATGGACATTATTAAAGAAATGGGCGCCACCACTATTAGACTTGCTCATTATCAACACGATCAATATGTTTATGACTTAGCGGATCAATATGGCTTTATAATTTGGGCCGAAATTCCATATATAACAGAACATATGGATGAAGCCATCGAAAATACTAAATCCCAATTGCAAGAATTAATCATCCAAAACTACAACCATCCTTCAATTATTGTCTGGGGATTAAGTAATGAAATCACAGTTGTTAATGGCTGTAGTCCTTCATGCTATAAAAATCATGAAGAATTAAATGCTTTAGCCCATTCTTTAGATAAGACAAGACTTACAACTATAGCAAATCTTTTTATGTTAGAAACTTCTTCTCCACTAGTAAAATTGCCAGATGTTAGAAGCTATAATCTATATTTTGGCTGGTATGTTGGAGAAAAAGAAGAAAACGATAAATGGTTAGATGAATTCCATAATAACTATCCTGAATTAGCCATTGGTTTAAGTGAATTTGGTGCTGACGCAAACCCACAATATCAATCAGAAAAGCCTGTAAAAGGTGACTATAGCGAATCATATCAAGCTATATATCATGAACATATGCTTAAGATGAGAAAAGATCGTCCTTGGATTTGGGCAATGCATGTTTGGAATATGTTTGATTTTGCAGCGGATGGAAGAGATGAAGGTGGCAAAAAAGGAATAAACCAAAAGGGGTTAGTAACTTTTGATCGTAAAATCAAAAAAGATGCGTTTTACTTATATAAAGCATATTTAAGTAATGAACCTTTCATTCATCTAGCAGGCAAGCGTTACGTCGATAGAGTTGATGAGATCACAAACATTAAAGTTTATACAAACGAAAAAGAAGTTTCCTTATATGTCGATGATGTACTTGTGGAAACCAAAAAAGGCGAATATGTTTTTGATTTCAAAATAAAAATAAATAGTGAACACAAAATTAAAGTTGTTTCTAATGGCTTAGAGGATGAAATGGTTATTAGAAAAGTTGATAAAGAAAATCAGAGTTATATTTGTAGTAGCAAAATGGAAGTGACTAACTGGTTTGATGAAGCAGAGGAACTAAATTCTGATTGTTTTTCTATCAAAGATAAAGTCAAAGACATAAAGGCTCATCCAGTAGCTGGAAACCTTTATAAAAAGATGATGGAAGAGGCCATGAAATCCATCGGTGATGTGGCCCAAAGCTTTGTGATGCCAAAAGAAATGCAAGAAAAAATGGACAATATGTCCTTAGAAGACAACTTAAAGATGGCAGGACACATGGTTAAGCCTTCGATGATAAAACAATTAAATGATGCATTACAAAAGATAAAGAAATAATAATATGAAAAAAGCAATTCAACAAATGATGATCGGTCCATTATGTAAGGACTACAACAAAACTCTAGAGCTCTTAAAACATATAAAAGAGATTGGTTTTGATGCAATTGAATTAAATGGATATATGATTCATAAGACTCCTTTTATTGTGAGAGTTCTCACTAAGCTAGCAGGTATGCCAAGTGGCAGCGCTGGAAAACTAGATTGGCGCTCATTAATAAAGGAGTCAGGTTTAGAAGTGGCTTCTTTACACACTGATTTAGGTTCTTTAGAAAGAGATTTAGAAAGTGTTGTTAATGAAGCATTAGAATTCAAAACAAAGTATTTAGTGATTACAGGCATGTATCGTTTTGATTATACAGATGTTGAACAACTATCTCTATTATGTAATAGGCTTAACGCTATTGGAGAAAAAGTTAAAAAATATGGATTATCACTTCTATATCATAATCACAATGTCGAATTTAAAAGGCTCAGTTCTGGAGAATTTGTCTACGAATATTTATTACAACATTTAAACCCTGATTTTGTTAATTTTGAATTTGATTCGTATTGGGCAATCGAGGCTGGTGTAGATATATATTCGCTATTAACAAAAATTGGAAAAAGAAACCGTTTACATCATATAAACGATCGTGGTTCTAATAAAGTTGGACCATTTATAACTCCAATTGTAGAAAGCGATTCAATAGAACTTGGAAATGGTTCTTTGGATCTTAAAAAACTATTAGCAATTGATAAGATAAATGAAACCGATTATGTCGTACTAGAAATGCATAAAAATTATATTGATGGTTCAAGAATATTATCGATTGAAATTAGTGGTAAGTACTTAAACGAAAATATGTAGGTAAATATGGATATTAACGAGTTAAAAAAATATTTTGTATATCTAAATAAAGAATATACTGAAGGTGAAGTATATAAAATCATATATCACTTTGATATCGATGATTTAAAAAAGGTTAAGACAACTAGCATATATATGACTGGTTTTGGCGTTTATGATGCATATTTAAATGGCGAAAAAATCGGTGATCAATTATTTAAACCTGGCTTTACATATTATAAAAGAAGATTGCTTTATCAAGAATATGATATAAAATCAATGCTTAAAGCAAAAAATGAACTTGTGTTCTATGTTGCCCAAGGTTGGTATTGCGGCAGGTTTTTTTGCGAAAATACGGTTCAAAACTTTGGTAAATTACCAAGCATATCGTATATTTTAAATATTGAATACGTTGACGGAACAAAGAAAATACATCACTCCGAAAAAGGGATGAAAGCTCTGATAAGCGAGTATAAATACGCCGGGGAATATGA
>JAXERM010000060.1:0-4601 GCA_034116505.1 Bacilli bacterium | reverse complement strand
AGGGCAAGTGACGATTGAACAATGGTGCTTTTTGAATATTTCAATATCCTCATCAGAGAAATAACAACAGTGATAGCCACCACCACCATAATCAAATAAACCTAAAGAATCTAAATACGCTACTGGACTCATTCCGCGTTTACGATAGCATTCTTCTACTTCGTCACTAGTTTCACTAATATGGGTATAAAATGGTGCTTTTAAAATGTGGACCGCTTCTTTCATCCAATATAATTCTTTCTCGCTTGCTGTATATTCAGCATGAATACCTAAGCAATATGATACTAGGCCATTTTCATCGTTAAATTCATGATATAAACGAACGATATCGTCAACATTGTTATTGTTCTCATTATATGTTCCTAATAAAACAATTCTCACGCCCATTTCTTTAGCTGCTTTAGCGCTCATGAGTGGAAAATAATATTGATCAAAACAAGCTGTAATACCGCTAGTAAGGTATTCTAAATAAGCTCCTTTTGCTAGATTATAGACATCTACTTCTTGTAATTTAGCTTCACGAGGAAAAATGGTGTCAAATAACCAATCGTGTAATGTTTGATCATCAGTTTTGCTACGCACAAACGTCATTGCACTATGAGTGTGGGCATTTTTAAATCCAGGCATGATGACATTGTTTTGACAATCATGGATAATATCAAATGGCCCAAAAGGTTCGTAGTCATTACCGATGTATTTAATTTTGTCATCTTCAATTACTAAAGAACCAAAGATGATATCCTCATTAATCATTTTAATGATACGTGCGTTTTTTAATAAAGTTTTCATGCTTTAATTATAAATTATGTTATTTATATAGTAAATAAGTAGTGATTTTTACTGTTAAAAAGGTTATATTGTTTTTGATTTATAGAGGGTTTACTATGGCACAATTAAAATACCCAGAAAAAAAGAAAAGACATATTGGTTTAAAAATATTTATCACTTCATTAGTGATTTTGTTAGTCTCGCCAATTGTCGTAGCTTATGCTTTATTCTTTGATAGCACAACAAAAGAAATCAGTGTTAGTGAAGATATTACAACCAAAGAAATGGGAAGAAATCTCGTGGTTGATTCTTTAGAAAATACAAAAAATGACGGATTAATTAATATTAAAGTCACACCTGAGATATTAGATCAATTCTTATATACCGCGACTAAGAATATTCAAAATCAATATATCACTAAATTCTATACAGAAATTAAGAAAGATAGTTATAAATTCTATGTTGATTTACGTGTGCCTCTATTCCAAACTCGCGCTTGCGTGACAGCGACATTATCAGAAACAGAAGATAAAAGTGCTTTCTATTTTAAAATTAAAAATGTGAGCTTAGGTCGTCTTGGAGGAATACAAGGTATAGTCTCACAAATTGTAAGCAGATATTTTACCGAAGAATCAGTTAATCAAATGATTTCGGACGCTAATCTTCACATGGTGTTCAACATGAAAGACATGAGTTTAACTTATCGCAAAATCGATTTGTTAAACGATATTAAAGGTGGAGAAAGCGCAGGAGAATTCGAAATGTACTTCGATATCATGCGTTCTGTTATTGAAAGTGACTTATTAACCATCACCACAAAAGCTAACGAATCTTTATCGGGTCAAGTTGATTTAAGAAACTTTAAAACTAATTTCAATTATGTAACTGATGATCCAGGTACCCAAATTTATGTTCAGCCAAGCCAAGTCGAAGAAAGAGTTAAAGAACCAATTCTCTCTTTATTAAGAGATGGTTATATTGATCATCAAGATAATAATTTAACTTATCTCTTCAGATATTTATTCGGTGGATATGATTTCATTTCCGATAGTCAAGAAATAGTCGATGAAATTTCTAATATAAATTTATCTAGTATTGGTATTCATGACTACACCACCTACCAAGGATTCGATCTATACGATAAAAATGCTAGTTTGTTAGACGATATGCAAGCCTCAATTGATGTCGCTAGCCTTGCCGCTGGTGGATTAGATTTATGTGAATTACAGGAACAACAAATCAACGATTTCTTAAAAACAAAAGATATCATTGGTTTCACCACTGTCCTTGATCGTAAAAAAGAAGATGGTACCCATGCGGTTAATTATATTGCGATTGATAATTTCTATTGCAATTTATATCAAAAAGATGGAGAACAAATTGCTGACTTCATCGCTAAGATTAATGTTAATGGTTACACCACTTCTTTAATCTTCCACACCACAGTGCCAGAAGACGGTGCTAGCGGAACAAAAATCAAATTCAGTATTAAAAATTTATATTATGGTACATATGAAACAGATTCGATTAAACAATCTTTATTCGGTATTGTTCAATCTGCTTTAAGCCATTCTGATGGCATTCAAATTGAACCAGAAACATTCTCTATTACATTTGATTTTAGCTCTGTTATTAGTTCTGCTAAAAATAATGTAGAAACTCAAATTGAATCAGCCACCGGTGTTCGTCCTGATTTATCCGATAAATTTAATGGTGAAAACATTACTGTCAATGTTATCGGGGATAACAAAGAAGATAACGGCACACTGAAATTAAAATTAATCAATCCTCTCTTCTAATATTAGCGGTTCTAAAACCGCTTTTATTTTGTGATTTATTTAACTTGTGTTATATTATTGCTAACAAAAGCAAAGAAGGAAACAAGTAGTTTATTAATCTTCTATTTAGAGAGATTCCGGTTGGTGCAAGGAATTATAGAAATAATAAATGAATACATTCCAGAGCTGCTACCTGAAAGATTAGTAGGGCAAGCCGGGAAAGACCGTCATATCTTAGTGTTAATAACACAATGAGGGATAATTAGCGATAATTATTCAAATAGAGGTGGTACCACGATTAATTCGTCCTCTGTTCATAAGAACAGGGGATTTTTATTTTTAAGGAGGAGAAGAAATGACATTATACGATGAATTAAAAGCTAGAGGCTTAATCGCACAAGTCACAGATGAAGAGGAAATCAAAAATTTGATTAATGCTGGTAAAGCGACGTTCTATATCGGATTTGATCCTACTGCTGATAGTTTACACTGCGGTCATTTTATGACATTGGTGTTTATGAAAAGATTACAATTAGCGGGCAATCGCCCAATCGCTCTCATCGGTGGAGGAACCGGTATGATTGGTGACCCATCCGGCAGAACTGATTTAAGAAAGGTTTTAACAATTGAAGACATCGACCATAACTGTGCTTGTTTTAAAAAGCAAATGGAAAGATTTATCGATTTTAGCGATGGTAAAGCATTAATTATCAACAACGCTGAATGGTTAAGAAACCTTAATTACATCGATTTATTAAGAGATGTCGGAGCGTGTTTTTCCGTCAATAAAATGTTATCAGCGGAATGCTATAAACAAAGAATGGAAAGAGGCTTAAGCTTTTTAGAATTCAACTATATGATCATGCAATCATATGACTTTTATTATCTCCATGAACATTATGGCTGTAATATGGAATTCGGCGGTGATGACCAATGGAGCAATATGCTCGGCGGAACAGAATTAATCAGAAAGAAAACCGGAAAAGATGCATATGCGATGACCATCACTTTATTACTTAATTCCGAAGGAAAGAAGATGGGAAAAACCGCTAACGGGGCAGTTTGGCTCGATGAAAATAAAACATCACCATTTGATTTTTATCAGTATTGGCGGAATGTCGATGATGCTGATGCTTTAAAGTTTGTAAAAATGCTCACATTTATTCCATTAGAAGAGATTAATGAGATGGAAAAGTGGGATAATTCCCGCATTAATGAAATTAAAGATCTGCTCGCCTATGAATTAACAAAAATGGTCCATGGAGAAGAAAAAGCCACTAATGCAAGAAATGCGGCAAAAGCGTTATTCTCTGGTGAAGTGGATGATGAAAATATGCCAACCACAACCTTAGATGAAGCTAAAGATATTGGATTATTAGATTTATTGGTGTTAACAAAACTAGTCCCTTCAAAAGGTGAAGGAAGAAGATTGGTGATGCAAGGCGGAATATCCGTTAATAAAGTTAAAATTAATGATGTTAACTTAGTGATTAAAGCGGAAGATTTAAATAAAGGTGTCATCATTAAAAAAGGAAAGAAAACTTTCCATAAAGTAGTCGCCTAAGAAAAAAAGACCGTGAAACAAGAATATTTTATTTCTTAATCACGGTTTTTAATTTGTTCATAAACAGTATAAGCACTAGATAACGCAAACATGATATTGTATCCACCACATATAGCGTCAACATCAATTGCTTCACCGATAAAATAAATATTATTTTCTAATTTTGAAGATAAATCACGATTTAAATTTTCAATCGCTATTCCACCACTAACCACTTGAGCGTATATAAATGGATATAGATCCTTAAAAGTAAAAGTGGCATCATGAATATCCATTTTATTCGCTAATAAATATTTAGCTAATCGCGGATGAAGATAAGCGTAATAATCATTAACTTCTTGTCCTTTTGCGAAATCAATATGTAGGGTGATATTATCTTTATTTTCTAAACGATTAATATAACTCGACATATTATAAATTACGATGCCGCTTAAACCATCTTTTTTAAATAATAATTCTCCACTTTCATCATGTATTAAACGATCTTTTTG
>JAXERM010000059.1:0-3290 GCA_034116505.1 Bacilli bacterium | reverse complement strand
CGTCTTATTATGAAGCAAAAAGAGCGAGTGAAGTATTATGTCGTTCTTACGCTTCAGAATACGGAGTTCATACTGTGATGGTAAGACCAGGACATATTTATGGACCAACTGCCTCCTTAAAAGATCAACGTGTTTCTTCTGATTTTGCATTTAAAGCCGCAAGAGGAGAAGATTTAGAACTTAAATCTACCGGATTAACAGTTCGTTCATATTGTTATTCTTTAGACTGTGCGGTTGCGTTATTATACGCTTTGTTATTTGGCAAAGATCAAGAATCATATAATATTGGTCATGATGAAAAGACTACAATCCGTCGTATGTCAAGTATCCTCGCGGACCATGCACATGTTAACTTATTAGTTAAAGAACCAACAGAAGAAGACTTAAAACAATTTAATCCGATGGATAACGCAACACTTAATAACGACAAGATTAAGGCTATTGGTTATAAAGATAATTTCTCAGTAATTGAAGGATTAACCCATACTGTAGACATTATCAAAGACATATACGAATTTTAAATAAAACGTTATTAATATGATTAGATATAAATAATGCACCAGATTTTGGTGCTTTATTTATTTTCTAGAATATTCTAGAATCTACTTATGAACGATTTACAAAAATGCCAGTTAGAGATTTTAAAACAATTTATCCGTGTATGTGAAAAATATAATTTAAGGTATTTTCTTGTAGGTGGAACCGCACTTGGTGCTATTAGACATAAAGGATTTATCCCATGGGATGATGATATCGATGTCGGTATGCCCAGAAAAGATTACGATATCTACATCACTTTACAAAAAGAATATGAAGGAACACCTTATTTTATTCAAAATTATCACACTGATAAAAATTTCGTTTACAATTATTCAAAATTAAGAAATTCGGAAACTACATATGTGGAAGATAATTTCGTCCATCAACAATTTAATCATGGTGTTTGGATTGATATTTTCCCTTATGATGGAACGCCAAAAAAAACAAAAGATAATCCAGTTAAATTCAAAAATAAAGTTTATTGGACATGGTTTAATTTCTTTTTATGCTATCCATTTAGCTTATTAAGAAAATTTTCAAAAAGAACATTCTTTAAAGATTTAGGACTTAATATTATCGCTTTACTTTTCTTCTGGGGTAATATCGGTCATTATCGCAATAAACACATTGATAAAGTGATTCATAAATATGATTTTGATCAAAGTGAATATGTCGCGGTATGGTTTGGTACAAATCCAAAAAAAGAAGCGATGAAAAGAGAGATTTTTGATGGCGTTAAAAAAGTTCCATTCGAAGATATTGAAGCAAACGTTCCTTATGATTATGATGCGTATTTAACTGCTTTATATCACGATTATATGACTCCACCTCCTCTTGATAAACAAGTAGGGCATCATCACCATAAAGGCTGTGATTTAAATGTCGATTATAAAACTTATCGGAAAGAACATCGTCAATAATATATGGTTTTTGCAATGATTTTAGCCTCTGGAACAGGCTCAAGAATGGGTCATACTGATTGCCCTAAACAATTTCTTGTCGTGAATAATAAACCAATTATTATCCATACGATTGAAACATTTAATCAAAATAAACAGATTGATGAAATATTGGTTGTTACTTCTAAAGAATATGTTTTAAAAGTGCAAGAATGGGCAAAACAATATCATTTAGATAAAGTGAAAAATGTCGTTTGTGGCGGACTCTCCCGTCAAGAATCGGTTTATCATGGACTAGAGTTTTTAAAAGAACGTGAAATAAATGATGATGATATCGTATTAATCCATGATGTTGTTAGACCATTAGTGAGTCAAAAAATTATTGATGACAACATTGATGGGGTGAAAAAATATGGGGCGGTTAGCACTGCGATAGGAGCGAGTGACACAATCTTTAAATCGATTGAAGGGAAGTCGATTAATGAGATTCTTGATCGAAGCGAACTATATCTTGGACAAACACCACAGTCATTTTTCTTCCACATCATCTTAAAAGCGCATGAATTAGCGAAATTGAATAATGATATGAGTGCGACTGATGATTGTCGATTAGTGCTTAAATACGGTCACGATGTGCATTTAATTGAAGGAAGTAAACATAATTTTAAAATCACCACACAAGATGATTTAAAAATATACGAAGCTTTGCTCAAATAAGGGAAGAACGTTAAATAAAAGTAGGGATATATGGGAAAACAAATTGAGGACAAAAAAACATTTTCACAAATTATTAGTGTTGGTTTAATTTTTATAGGCGCTGGATTATGCCTTTCTGTTTCTTTTAATTTAGATAGATGTGCATATAAAGAAAAAGCATTACCATCTTTAAAAGAAGAAACATCTTTGGTTTATCAAAATTGTATGACCGCAATTAATGAAGAATTAAATGTTTTAGGTAAAAATACCGCGAACGATATTATCGGACTACATATTTTTAATAATTATATATATTTATCAGCCTATAACCTCACTGATGTCTATTCTTGGCGTATCACTCTTACTGGAGCGGATTTTTCTTTATTTTATAATGCATTAAAAGATAATACTTTCTCTTTTAGTGACTACACTTGTAATCTTTATGTTGGCACAATTAACGATGAAGAAGTAGATCTCAGTACTTTTAAGATGGATAAATCAAAACATATTTCATATAAAATTGGATCCACTAATTATGTATCTTTTGTCGGTCAAAAAGATGAAAGAACATTTGTTTCTGCTTCCCATATTACTCCTCAATCTTATAGCGACAAAGAGCATTACAATATTTATTCTTATAACGATAATAAAGCCTTGGTTGATTTATATCGCTATATGATGTTAGATAAATAGCAAATTATCAAATATTAATTAAATATTAATTAAAAAGGAATAAATTATATTGAAAAATAGCGGAAATATTTTTATACTCTTTTCGTTATGTTATTCAAATTAGATCATTTATTTAAATACATCAAAGAATGTAAAGAACCAAATGAATATAGTCTCACTCCATATCTAGTGGATGATGATAAAATTCATCCTGCGGCGATTATTTGTCCAGGAGGAGGTTATCGCATGGTTTGCAATCATATGGAAGGTAAACCAATTGCTCAATATCTAAATTCTAAAGGCATTAATGCTTTTGTTTTGCATTATCGCGTGAAAGAAAAAGCAATTTTCCCTAATCCGATATTAGATTTAGTACACGCAGTTAAAGATTTAATTGACAATCAAAAACAATATCATGTCGATATGAATAATTACGCGATCTTTGGTTTTTCTGCTGGTGGCCATATGGCGGGTTTATATGGG
>JAXERM010000058.1:0-4156 GCA_034116505.1 Bacilli bacterium | reverse complement strand
AAAATATTGTGGGATGAATTTTAAAAAATGTACTTTTGTGACATTTGGAAATCACGACTTACGCATTTTAAATCAATCGATTGCCCATACTTTTAATTATCCAAAAGACATTACTTCACAAATTCAAAAGAACTATTTTGATTTTGGAGCTTTCATTTCTGAATTTGTTCGTGACGAGAAAGGAAATCCATTAAGTTTAGTACATAACTGTGAATTATTTAACGTTCAACAAGTAGGACAAGCCCACGATCCATCTGTGGATGCGATTAATTTAGCAAATCTTTATGATGCGTTTGTGGAAAATAAAGATTTAGTGATTGCCGAATATAAGAAAACAATGTTACAAAATCACAACCATTTACCAGAACCAATCAAAAATGTGTTGCAAAAATTAATTAATAATAAACAAGTTTCAATCGAAGATTTAGAAACGGAAATTAGGAAATATATCGCCTGATGATTAAATATCCAAACGGAAAAAAATATCAACCTACAAAAACTACAAAACAATCTCATAAATCTAAGGAAGAGATTTCTTTATCTAGTTCAAATCGTGGGATGGATTTAGAAAATGATATCAATTTATCAAACGAATATTATCGCGATCATGATATTTGTGTTATTTATAAAAGACCAACACCGATAAATATTGTCAAAGTTGATTATTCTCGCGGTGCACATATTGTCGATGCTTATTTTGAAAAGCAATCCACTACTGACTATAACGGAATTTATAAAGGTCGCTATATTGATTTTGAAGCTAAAAATACTAAAAACCGTACTTCTTTCCCGTTAAGCAATATTGAGCAACATCAAATAGATCATTTAAAAGCGGTGATTAGACATGGCGGTGTTGCTTTTTTCATCATCTCTTTTCAAACTTTAAACGAGATCTATCTCTTAGATGCAAAATATGTAATTGAATTTTATGAATCACAAAAAAGAAAATCACTTCCGTATGAAGATATTAAGAAATATGGTGTTTTATTAAAACAAGGATATAACCCGCGCATTGATTATTTAAAGGCGGTTGATTTATTATATTTTAAGTAATTTTTTATTATTTTTTACCGCAATAACTGCGTAATTTACAATTTTCACAATTAGGATTTCGCGCTAAACAGAAATATCGACCAAAGTGAATTAACTGATGATGAATCTTAATCCATGAACTTTCATCAATCAGTTTTTTTAATATCTTTTCCACTTCTAAAGGTGTGGCGTTTTCTTTGACGAATTTTAATCTTTTAGCGATTCTTAAGATATGTGTATCGACAGGTAAGTCTGGTATTTTAAAAATTTCCGTTATAATCACCCCAGCGGTCTTATTGCCCACTCCTGGAAGCGTTTGTAATAATTCTTTATCAGAAGGAACTTGGTAAGAAAAATCAGAAATTAATTTCTTTGCAATCCCAATGACATTATTAGCTTTATTTTTATATAGACCAATGGAGTGGATATCTTCTTGAACGTCTTTAATAGAAGCATTAGCTAAAGCATCTAAAGAAGGAAAATGAGAAAAAAGAACTTGTGTTACTTTATTAACGGATTTATCAGTGGTTTGGGCACTGAGCATCACCGCAATCACAAGTTCATAATCGTGATGATATATTAATTCACAACCTACATTTGGAAATATTTCATCAAGAAAAGTTGTGAGATCTTTAATTTTCTTTGTCATCGTCATCAAGCCAAGGTGTTTTGGCAATACGGATTGTCTCTTCTAAATTTAAACGCCAATCATCGCTAACTGGCGACATACCTTCTTCTTTGATGTCTTCTTCTTTTGACCAATTAAGTAAAATCTTATCGACAGATCTAAGTGATTTTTTACCTTTTGATAAAGCGTCTTTTAAAGCGTTTATAATTTTTTCGTCACTATAACCGTAGCTGACCCATTCTCTAATTTTTGAAAATTCAACTGGAGATAATGGACGAGATAATAATTTTTCATATTCACCATAAATGTTATTTAATTCGTTATCGATATCACGTCGATTTGAAGCATTTTCTCGCGATAATGTTAGTTGAAATTCACGATATAATTTTTTCTTTAAAGGATCTAATGTCGTGACCGTTTTTTTGCCATTTGTTTTATATTCGATTATTCCTCTAGTTAATAAATTAGCGAGAATTTGATCGATTTCTTTAACGTTTAAAGTCATTTTTAAAGATAACAAATCAGCGTTTATAAAAGGATTACCTTGTCCGATTAAGTGATCAATCATGAAGATTGTCGCTAATTCTTCTTCTTTAATATTTAATTTTTTGTAATTTTCTAATAATAAAAATCTAAAATCGATTGCTTCTGAAACCATATGTGCCATTACTCTACCATATCTAAAAGATGTTTGATATGAAATTTAATAAATATTTTATTAATTTTTTCTTTATCCTGACATTTAATCTTTTTGATATCTTGTTTAATTTTATCTTTGTTCAATAAATTTAATAAATCGATATTTTCCATCATACATATAGATAATTGTTCATCAATTTTAAAATCGTAATCTAAAGAAAATCTAATCGCTCTAATTATGCGTAAAGGATCTTCTTTTATTCGAATAGAGGGATCACCAATCATTCTGATGACTTTATTTTTTAGATCTTTTTGTCCTTCCACATAATCATATACCGTCCCTTTTTCATCGATATATAAAGCATTAATCGTAAAATCTCTTCTTTTGACATCAATATCTAATCTTTTTACAAAATTGATAAGAGTGGGATGACGGCTATCTAAATAATTTTGCTCTTCTCTTAAAGTGGTAATATCGAATTTAACACCTTGATAATGTAATTTAACACTACCAAAACGCGAAAAAGTATAGTCCGCGTCAATTAAAAATTCCGACATTTGACTCGGTGAAGCATCGCTCACTAAATCCATATCGGATAAAGGCAAATTTAAAAGGTAGTCCCGAGAAGAACCGCCTACTAAATATAAATTATAACCATGTTGAGCAAACGTGTGGCTTAAAGAAACAAAAATAGAAAAATAATCCATTATTGATTTAAATCTTTAGAGAAATTCTTACTAATGCGGAATACTACTCGACGCTTTTCTTCCACAACAATCTTTTCTTGCGTACGAGGATTAGTTCCAGAATGATTCTTTTTAATCTTCGGAGTAAAAACACCAAAATTAGTAATATTAACTTCACGGTTTTCATTTAAATTTTCAATGATTAAATCAAAGCATGATTCAATCGCTGCTTTTGCATCTCTTTTTGATAAATGAGCTTTTTCTGCTACTTCATCAATTAAATCTTTTTTATTGTATTTATCCATATATTTAATTCCTTGAACGTTTTCTTAATACGAGATTTATCGGAGTGCCTTCAAATGAAAATGTTTCTCTTAAACGATTCTCAATATATCTTAAATAAGAGAAATGCATCCATTCTGGTTCATTGCAAAATAATAAGATGGTTGGAGGGGCACTACTAACTTGAGAAGCATATAATATTTTTACCCTTCCTCCATTAAAATTAGGAGTTTGATTCATGACTTGTGCATCTTGAATTACATCGTTGAGTAAGCTTGTTTTAATTCGAGTATAATAAGCGTTATGCACCGCAATTAAAGTATCAAATATAGTATTGATTCTTTGTTTAGTCTTTGCGGACACAAAACAAATTGGAGCGTAGTCTAAAAATTTATATTCTTGTCTAATCCATTTACTCATTTCTGAAGTATTGGTTTCTGTCTTATCAACAATATCGTATTTATTAACGACAATAATGATTGCTTTGTGTAAATCAGTAGCGTAAGAAATAACATGTTTATCTTGTTCAGTAATTCCTTCTTTGCCATCGAGAACTAATAGAACAATCTCGCTTCTTTCAATCGCTTTTAAAGCGCGAATTGCGGAATATTTATCGACAGATTCATATATTTTGCCGCGTTTTTTTAATCCAGCAGTATCGATAACAATATATTTTTGATCCCCTTTTACAAAAGGAGTATCGATCGAATCTCTAGTCGTTCCTTCAATATCAGAAACAATTACTCTTTCTTCATTTAATAAAGCGTTTACTAATGAAGATTTTCCCACATTAGGACGACCGACTAAACAAAAAGTAATCGCGTCATCATGATTTTCTTCTTCTCCTTGAGGAAGGAGGTTAATTATTTCATTCAATAAATCACCGAT
>JAXERM010000057.1:0-4033 GCA_034116505.1 Bacilli bacterium | reverse complement strand
TGTTATTTTTCTGATGAGGATATTAAAATTTTCAAAAAACACGGTTGTTCAATCGTCACTTGCCCGGGAAGTAATACCAAATTAGCTAGTGGCATTGCACCGATCAACAAATATTTAGAAAACGATATCAATGTGGCTCTTGGAACAGATGGCCCAGCAAGTAATAATTGCTTAGATATGTTTAAAGAAATGACATTAGTGCATTCCTTACAAAAAGTGACACTAAAAGATCCAACTGTTTTACCAGCTTTTACGGTCTTAAAGATGGCGACGGTTAATGGGGCTAAAGCGATGGGACTATATGACGCTGATGTTTTAGATATCAATAAAAAAGCAGACTTAATTGAAATCGATTTATCAAGACCAAATATGCGTCCTTTAAATAATATTATAAATAATATTGTTTATAGTGGGTCAAAAGACAATATTAAAATGACGATGATTAATGGCAAAATTTTATATCTAGATCATAAATTTTATATCAATGAAGATATCGAAAAAATCTATGAAAAAATGGAAGAAATTACTTTAAGAATCGAAAAGGAATATTCTGATGCTCGATAAGATTCAAATCGCTTTATTATTTTCCTATTTAGGCATATGTGTTTTTCATCTAATTTGTTGTTTTTTTCAATTAGAAAAATTAAGAAAAATCACTAAGCCATTTTGCTTAACACCTTTAATTGGTTTTACTATTTATTCTTTCACTACCCATCCTGCGATATATATCGGTTTAGGATTCGCATTGCTAGGTGATATATTTTTGATATTTGTCGATAACAAAAAATGTTTTGTTTTTGGCACTTTATCTTTTTTGGCGTCACATATCTGTTTCTTTATTGAATGCACGAGATTATTATCTTATCGTTTACCACCCTGGTTCTATGTATTAATCATATCGATTATTGTTGTATTAACAATTGGTCTATTTCCGATCAGTAAAAACATCGCTGGAAGAATCGCAATATGTGGTAATTCTTATGGCTTATTCTTAATTTTAATGATTATCATGGGCATTCTTTTAACGGTTGATAATCCTCATATTTATCCGGGATTATTAGTGATATTTGGTTATGTTTTATTCATTATTTCGGATTCAATTTTAACCGTATCAACATTTATTGTTGATTTTAAAAGAAAAGATTTTTACATTATGGCCACCTATCTCTCAGCGGTATTTTTGATTATCACTGGTTTATCAATGGTGGTATTATTATAACAATATGAGTATGAAGAGAGCTTTCTGCATTCATTGTAAGAATGTGGAAGATAAAAAAAGAATATTTGAAGTTAATACGGAAGCTAAGGTATGTTTTTGCCCTCGATGCATGCATAAATATGCCCCGATTAACGCGGTTAATAATTATAATCGCATGATCAATAAATATTTGATTAAAGCGAATTATTTTTTAAAAAACGCGATGATTATTGATAAAGCTTATGCTTTATTTGCCTATATATTAGAAATTGAGCCTAATAATTTACACGCTAAGATTGGTCGCATTGTCTCTTTGACGTACTTATCTTCCTTACGAAGAGATTATTTTGTGGAAGCCAAATCCTTAATTGAGGTGGAAAAAGATCGCTTTCATGGAGTAAACATCGCACCATTCTATCAAAATATGATATTAGAAATTGATAATTGCTTAGATACATATAAAAAACAACTATATAAAAAATTAACAATAAAAGATCATTTTTTTGATATCGACTGCGTGCAATTATTTTTTGAAAAAATTAATCATCTTTTAACGATGAAACAATTTTTATTAAATGAAGCAGAATTTGAAAATATGGAAGTTTTAAAAACAAAAATTGCTGACGATATTACTTCTTTAAATACAATTTTAACAAGCCCAGTTTATACATTTGATGGTGAAGGGCATATTTTAACCAAGGTAAAAAATAATATCGTATTAACTAATATAGGAAATAATGATGGTGTGCATTTAGAAAAATATCACCGTTCTTCTTTAAATTATCAAAACCACAAGATTCAGGTGATCAATGACAAGATCTTTAAAACATACCGTAATCTCCATTACGCTAAATTGATTATCTTGCCTATCTCTTTTGTCAACTTATTATTGGCGTTAGGATTTTTAGTCACTTATTTCGTCACTAATGCGGTTGGTACATCTCCTTCTTTTAAATTATTTGCTTTAGTGTGTTTATACATCACGATTTTTATCGCGGTCATCTCACTATTTGGTTTTGTTTCAAATTTATTAATCCGCAAGAATATTAAAAAGACCCGCATTTAAGGGTCCATTATCTATATTAATATTTATATATATTTATTATCTTTCAAATAATTCGCTAGTTTCGTTAACGCCTTTCCGCGATGCGATACAGCGTTTTTTTCTTTTTCTGTCATTTCCGCAAAAGTTTTTTGTTTTTCTTTTACGATGAAGATCGGATCATATCCAAAACCATCATCTCCTGATATTTGAGTAGCGATCTTACCTTCACAAATACCGACAAATTCTAAAGGCTCTTCTTTTAAATTGACTAAAACAATGTCGCAGATAAATCTACTCTCTCTATTTTTATTTTCTAGTAAAGAGAATATTTCTTTAAATGTTTCTTCTCTACTTGAAAATTGTTCCATGAATCTCGCTGTATATAATCCTGGTTTATTATCTAGCGATAATATTTCTAGACCAGTGTCGTCTGCCATAATTGGTAAAGAAGTATAAGGGATTAAGCTACTCGCTTTGATCAATGCGTTTTCATAATAATTTTTACCATCTTCAATCACATCTATCGAGGGAATAGATAAATCATCCATGCCTAATATTTCGATATCATATTTCGATAAAATATCTCTAACTTCTTTTAATTTATGTTTATTTGAGGTCGCTAATAAAATTTTCATAAACATATTATTTAATAAATTTTTAAAAAAATAAAATAATTTGCCGATTTCGTGTGTTTTGTTTAGTGAAAGAGGAAAAAAAGATTATGAAAAAAACAAATGCTTTAATGATGTTAGGTGCAGTAACACTCCTTAGTGCTTGCTCATTTAGATTAAACATCAACAATGATTTATTCTCATCAACTGGTACAGTAAATCAAGAAGAAGAAAAAACAAATGTCCGTAAATTATATCGTGATGGTGTAGAAACTGCGGAAGATTTAGAAAATTTAGATGACGAAGGAACTGTAACCGAAGGTGAAACTACAACCGAAGAAGGCGGAACTACAGAAGGCGAAACACCAACTGAAGGCGGAGAAGGTGAAACTACAGAAGGTGAAGAAACACCAGAAGAAATCACTTCCTACCATGTTGATTATTCCTATGATTACGCAATTAAGGCGTCAATTGATGGTTACACAATTATCGATCGATTTGAAACTGAATCATATTCATTAACAAGAGTGAATGAAGAAAATGGTGTGTGGATGGAATTAAATCGCACCCATGCTTATAAAGCAAATGATTATTTCTCCGGTTCAGAAGAAGTTAACGCAATTTTCCAAGATAACGTATTATATCTTTCATCTAATATCGTTGCGGGACAATATACATATTCTGAAAAAGCAGCGTTTGAAATTCATAAAAAACATATTCACAACAAATTTGGTGATTTCTTCCGTTATACATATTTAGATTTATTATTTGTTGAAGGTAACAAAGAAGAAAGCTATAACTTATTAGATGTTTTATTAGAACAAGAAAATGTCACAGTTACAGATGTTAAAGAAGATCGTGTTTCTATTTCATTCACAAATGAAAACTTCGATGCCACAATTACATTTAATACTCAAAAGAATTATATTGTCTCTGCTTCATTTGACACTTCTAAAGTTTTAAGAAGTATGTATGAAGAAATTATTATTGCTAAAGAAGGAAAAGAAGGAAATGTCTTCTCTTTAGATGAAATTAAAGAAGTCGTAACCATGAACTTTTCTTATAACGAAAGTGAAGCAAATCGCTTAAGCGAAGAACAAATTGCTGAATACCACTATAGAGGCAATAATAACTACGGTCATTATAACGATCATCACGGATATGGTGAAGAACAAGGCG
>JAXERM010000056.1:0-18367 GCA_034116505.1 Bacilli bacterium | reverse complement strand
AGATTTTTAGACTACCTCTTTACTTTTAATATGTTTTTATTCTAAAATATTCAAGCACGAGTTGCGCGAATGGCGGAATTGGTAGACGCGTACGTTTGAGGGGCGTATTGGGCAACCAGTGTGAGTTCGATTCTCATTTCGCGCACCAACAAAGTTGAAATTCCCCCAAAGTTTTGTCCAATCATCATCGGGCAGAATGAAATGGAGGATTTTTTTATGGAACTAATTCTAGGCGAAAAACTTGAATGCGTATTGTTTCATCTAAATGATTATTCACTTCGGTATCTTAAAATATCGAAGTTTTTTATTTGTGCATTCATAAAAAAAGAGGCACATTTTTTAAGTGCCTCAATATTTTTTATGAAAATTTATTAATTACCAGAGAGGTCAAACACCATGCTTAATAAACCACTTAAGATGGATAATGAACCAAATACACCACCGGTAATTGCGCCCCAGCCAACATAAACTTGTTCACTAAGCAATCCGTTCGTTTCCATGAAATTACGTCTAATTGTGAAAATTAAGATAATGCCAACAATTAACATAATGACCGCTAAACCGGTTAGAACAACAGAGAGCATGTCGTGGTTTTTAATAGAAGAAAAGGCAACGAGTAATAAAATAATCGCTGCAACGCCTAATAAAATATAACCAGCAAGACCGCTATAAGCGCCAGTAAATTTTGTACCGAAATTATATTTACCATCCACTAATGCACTAACATTAAGACTTTCAGTAATTGTGGATGAAAATTTAACCACTACTTGAGTCATAAACATAAAGACGACACCAACAAGGGCTAATACGCTAGAAATAACTTTTAAATATTTTTTCATAATCCTAAAATCCTTTAAATTCTAAATATAATTTAAATCTAATAACTACCTATAAATCAAGTAAATTATTAAAAATTAGATGTATCGAAATCATTTAAAATCTTCATTAATGGTTTAATAACCTTCTTGACGTTGCCATCGATGAACGGATTTCTTAAATGATTTTTTTCTAATAATTCCACAAATGGAGCTTTTCCCCCAAATTTACATAATTTGACATATTTTTTCCAAGCTTTATCGCGGTTTTTATTCATTTCGATAAAGAATTGGAAAGCCACCACTTGAGCTAAGGTGTAATCGATATAATAAAATGGAGTAGAGAAGATATGAGATTGTCTCACCCAGTACGCTCCGTGATTATATGTTGGTAAATCATCATATTTTTTATGTGGAGTGTATTTTTGTTCTAAAGATCGCCAATAAGCACATCTTTCTTCATGAGTGGCGTTTGGATTTTCATATACCCAATGCTGGAATTCATCAACAGTAATACCGTAAGGGAGGAATTTAATCGCATCCGCTAAATGGAGATATTTATACTTTTCTGCATCTTTTTGGAAGAATTTATCCATATATTTCCAAGCAAAGAATTCCATACTCATAGAATGAATTTCGCAAGCTTCTAAAGTTGGAGAACGATATTCTGGAACTTTAATATCACTAGATAAGAATGCTTGGAAAGCGTGACCACCTTCATGAGTTAAAACATTTACATCGCCATCTGTGCCATTGAAATTAGAGAAGATAAATGGTGCTTTATATTTAGAGAAAAATGTACAATAACCACCTGCGGTTTTACCTTTTCTAGCAGTTAAATCCATCAAATGATTTCTCTGCATATAATCAAAGAATTCCTGACTTTCTGCCCCTAAATCGGTATACATCACTCTTGCAGCTTCCACTAAATATTGTTCATCACCTGCAGGAACTGGATTACCGTTTTTAAACTGCAATGCATAGTCATAATTCTGTGGATTTTTAATCCCCAATTCTTTCATTTGACGCTTATATAATTTATTGCATTCAGGAACGACACATTCCGCGATTTGTTTACGATATTTTTCTACATCCTTAGCGTCATAATCTAGTCTTCCTAAAGATTTATAACCTAATTCAATGTAGTTTTTATAGCCTAATTTCTTGGCCATTTCATCACGTAGATGGACCAATTCATCATAGATGCGAGCGAATTGTTCTTCGTGTTCACCAATCCATTTATCCATCGCCATCGCTGCTTCTTTACGAGTTTCGCGGTCTACATCTTGAGTGTATTTTCCTAATTGAGAAAGATTTAATACTTCACCTCTAAAATTAATCTCCGCACTACCGATAAGCGCTTCATATTCACTGGTTAGTTTGTTTTCTTTAATTAATTCCGGAATGATTTTTTGATCAAAAACAGTCAAGGTCGCATCGTACATTTTAAGAAGATAACTACCATATTTCTTTTCCAATTCTGGTCTAAATTGGCTGGAAGTGATGATTTTGGCAACGCGATTACTATAATTGCTCATAATTGGAGACAATTCATCGAGTTGATCTTGTAATTTTTTATAAGTAGGATTTTGCGTATTTAAAGTGTATTTAACAGATACTACTGCGGTGTCTGTGCCGACTTCTTCCATGTATTTGTTCCATTTTAAATACGCCTTATTAAATGAAACAAAATCTGTCGCGCTTTCTAAAGCCAAAATCAATTGTTCACATTTCTTAGCGAATGCATTTTGCTTCACTAATTTAACTTGATAATCTTCAAATTTTTTATCTATTCTTTTACTCATATTATTCATGAACGATTAAACTACTTTCGCTCATCTCCTCTGGTTTTGTGTCGCCTAATAATTCAATAATAGTTGGAGCGATATTTGCTAATTTACCACCACTAGGCATTAATTTTAGATCTTTTCTATTAATAGCAAATGGCACTAAATTTGTAGTGTGGCTAGTCATTGGACGATTATTTTCATCAATAATTTCTTCGACATTACCATGATCAGCGGTAACCATTAATGTGCCACCATTTTTATCGCAATATTTCATAATTTCGCCAACGCAATAATCAACTGTTTCAACTGCTTTGACACAGCTTGGTTCAACCGCAGTGTGTCCGACCATATCGCAGTTAGCGAAATTCAATATCACAACATCTAAATCTTTTTTGTCTAATTCTTTTATTAAAGCTTCTAAAATGAGTTTTGCGCTCATCTCTGGTTGTAAGTCATAAGTAGCAACCTTTGGTGAATTAATTAAGACGCGACGACAATTTTTTAATTCTGGTCTTTCTACACCATCGAAGCTCATTCCTCCATCAAAGAAGAATGTAACATGCGCGTATTTTTCTGTTTCCGCAATACGGAGTTGAGAATAACCGTGATCCGCTAACCAAGTACCTAAAATATTAGTTAATTTTGGAATTGTAAAAGCAATATCGCCTTTAACACTATCAGCGTATTTCATTGTGCATACATAATAGATGCCATTTAATTTATGTGCTGGTTCATATGCTTTCCATGCTGGAGTGCCATCTGCTTTTAATGATGGATGAGCGTAGAAATCCGGATTTGTTAATAAAGTTGAGATTTGAATCGCACGGTCAGGACGATAATTCATAAAGATAATCGCATCGTTATCTTGAATTCTTCCATCGCAATTTTCATTGTATGAAGGAATTAAAAATTCATCGCTTGGATCTCTACCAATGGTTGGAAGATATGCGTATTGATCTAAGAAATATTGATGATAATCTTTAAAACTTGGACCATCGTGATCAACCATGACGCGATAAGCGATATCAACGCGGTCCATATTTTTATCACGGTCCATTGCCCAATATCTTCCCCCGATATCAGCGATGTGGCCAAAATGTAATTCGTCCATTTTCTTTTGAATCATATCGACGTAAGTGACACCAGCTTGTGGATCGACGTCTCTTCCATCCATGAAACAGTGAACAAAGACATCATCTAATCCTTGGTCGTACGCCATTTGGATCATCGCGAGAATATGATTGATATGGGAATGTACACCACCATCACTAGTCAATCCGAAAATATGTAATTTACTGTGATGTTTTTTAGCGTGTTCAATCGCTTTCAAATAATGTTCGTTTTGGTAAAAAGTACCATCTTTAACCGCTTTATTAATTAAAGATAATGATTGGTAAACAATGCGTCCTGCACCCATATTGCAGTGACCTACTTCACTGTTACCCATTTGACCATCAGGTAAACCAACAAACTCACCTGAAGCATTAATTGTTGTATATGCATAATGAGAAAAAAGATAATCAAGATTTGGTTTTTTTGCTTCGCTAATCGCATTACCTTTTGTTTCTTTTCTTATGCCGTATCCATCCATGATACATAAGATAATTGGTCTTTCCGCTTTCATAATTTGACCTCCGTTAAGACATTATTTATAAAAAATAAATCATCTCGTATTACACTAAATGATTTCTTTCTTTTTGATTTTTAATAATTTAAAGATGAATTTACATGGCCAAAAACTAATCCAATAATTATAGCCAAGGACATCCGCGTTATACATGCTGACATTGCTGCGGAATTTTTCATCTGTTTCAATAATATTATTTTTAATAAAAACAAACTCTTTTACTTCTAGAAGTTCTTCGTGTTGAGAACTAATAAAAAATAATTCATCTTTTAAATAAGATAAAATACCACGTGCTTTTTCAAACCCTTCACTTTCTGGATTATATAAATCTTCAGTGTGAACATCTTGTAAGTTTATCAATAAATTGTTATCCAATTCGATTCCAAATTGTCTTAATAAAGAATGCATTTTTTTAATATTCTCTAGTTTAGTATTCAAAATAACCGATAAAGCGCCACGGTGTTTTTTGAAAATAGTGAAAAAGGATCCGACAAAAATTAAATCGACCACAAATAATAACACCCATAAAGCGATGAGACCTAAGATGATATATAGAATGATGAGACCAACATTTGTGTTTGCTAAAATAACCATAAATTTCACCTAACATATTATTGCACAAATTGAAATATTTCTAAATAATTTTTAAATATTTAGAGTTTTTTTCTTTTTTTCAACAATAATATTATGATATTATTTATTTTGAGGTGCTACATATGTCAAACAAACCAATTGTCGCTATTATGTATGACTTTGATAAAACATTGTCAACAACCGACATGCAAAATTATACATTTATTCCTTCTTTAGGAATGACACCGGCAGAATTCTGGGGTGATACTACAAAATTCTCTGAAAAAACTGGTGTTGAAAGAATTCTTTCTTATATGTATATGATGGTCGCTAAGGCGAAAGAGAAAAACATCAAACTCACACGCGAATTTTTAAAAGAATGTGGTAAAGATATTAAATTTTACCCTGGTGTTACTACTTGGTTTAAAAGAATTAACGAATATGCCGAGAGCAAAGGTGTAACCGTTGAACATTATCTCGTATCTAGTGGTACGATAGAAATTGTTGAAGGTTGCTCAATTTATCACAACTTTACTAAAGCCTGGGGATGCGAATTTTATTATGATGAAGAAGGAGTTCCTGTCTGGCCAAAATTAGCGATCAATTACACTCAAAAAACACAATTCTATTTCCGTATCGCTAAAGGGGTAGTCGACGTTACAAACGATAATGGCGTTAATGAAAAGACAACTTCTAGAAGAATTCCATATCGTAACATCGTCTATATGGGTGATGGAATGACTGATGTGGCGTGCATGACATTAGTAAAACAAAATGGCGGCCACTCAATCGCGATTTATCCAGAAAAAGAAAGCGATAAAGTCCGTCAATTATATCAAGATGGTCGCACAAATTTTATGTGCCAAGCAGATTATTCTTCCGGTTCTGATTTAGAAAAAATGTTAAAACTCATCATAGATGAGGTGGCCATCTTAAGCAACATGGATAAAAAAGAGAAAGCTCTCGCAGCAAAATAAAAATTATTAAGGTAGTTTTCTACCTTTTTAATTTTGTGATATGATAGCAAAGAATCATTATGAGTAATTTTAAAGTTGGTCAATTAGTTATCGGCACAGTCATCAATGTCAAACCATACGCTTTATTCTTAGAATTCGAAGATCAAACGATGGGTTTATTGCACATTTCTGAAATATCAGATTCTTTTATTCGTGACATTGAAAAATTCGGAACAAAAGGCGACCAATTAAAAGTGAAAATTGTTTCCATTGATGAATCGAATGGATTTTTGCGTGTTTCTTTAAAGAAAGTTCCAGTAGAAGAAGCGTTTTCTACCCATGTCAACATGAATAGAAAAATGCCTGAAAATGGTAAAGAAGACTTCCAAAAACTCCAAGAGAATTTACCAAAATGGATTGATGAAACATTAAAGAAGGCTAAAGGTGAATAATATGAAATTCAATTACATTCCAAACGATCTTATTAACGAAGAAATTATTTCTTCTTATCAAGAAAAAGTAACAAAAATTAACCAGATGATTATGGAAAAGACTGGAGCAGGAAACGATTTCCTAGGCTGGGTTGATTGGCCAATTAATTATGATAAAGATGAATTAGAAAGAATTATTGTCGACGCAAAATATGTTCGTGAACATTTTGATGTTCTCGTCGTTTGTGGTATCGGAGGAAGTTATTTAGGGGCTAAATGCGCAATCGATGCATTAAAAGGCTTAAAAGGTAATGACCATTTAGAAATCATCTTCATGGGTCAAACTTTCTCTCCAAATTATGTCGCTCAAGTCTTAGATTATTTAAAAGGTAAAAACTTTGCAATTAACGTAATCTCCAAAAGTGGCACCACAACAGAAACAAGTATTTCTTTTAGATTATTAAAAGAATTATTAGAAAAACAAATCGGAAAAGAAAAAGCAAAGAAAGCAATATACGCCACAACTGATAAAGAAAAAGGTGCTTTAAAAACACTTTGTAACAAAGAAGGCTATGCCACATATGTCTTACCAGGAGATATTGGTGGGAGATATAGTGTTTTAACTGCTGTTGGTCTTTTCCCATTAGCAGCAGCGGGAATTGATGTCAAAGCGATGTTAGAAGGAGCAAAAGAAGCTAGAGAAGAATATCAAAATCCTGATTTAGCTCATAATGATTGTTATCGTTATGCCGTTACTAGAGACTATATGTATCGTCATAATGTTCCAGTAGAAATGTTTGTCACTTATGAACCACAATTCACCCAAATCAGCGAATGGTTAAAACAATTATTCGGTGAATCTGAAGGAAAAGAAAAGAAAGGATTATTCCCTGCCAGTGCGACATTCTCGACTGATTTACATTCATTAGGTCAATTCATTCAAGATGGTACACCACTATTATTTGAAACCATTTTATATGTTGAAAAACCAAATGCAGATATTAAAATTCCACACGATGATCAAGATTTAGATGGTTTAAATTATTTAGAAGGAAAATCATTAGCTTATGTCAATACACAAGCGATGAACGGAACTTATAAAGCACACACTGAAGAAGGTGGAGTGAGTTGCAACCGCATCATCATCGATGAATTAGATAGCAAAACACTCGGTCATCTATTCTATTTCTTTATGCGCGCATGTGCTATGAGTGCCTATTTATTAGATATTAATCCATTCAATCAACCAGGGGTGGAAATCTATAAAAGAAATATGTTCCACTTATTAGGAAAAAAAGGTTATTAATCCTAGTCTTTTATAAATAAAAAAATCCGTTATATTTTTCATTTGACTATATATCTTTTAGAGTGGTATATTATTAAAGCGCATAATTAAGGCGCAAAGATTCCAGTTGGATGCTTAGCTCAGCTGGGAGAGCATCGCCTTTACACGGCGGAGGTCGGGGGTTCGAGCCCCTCAGCATCCACCATAGATGCAAATCCCGGGAGGGTAGCGAAGAGGCTAAACGCGGCAGACTGTAAATCTGTTACCTACGGTTTCGGCAGTTCGAATCTGCCCCCTCCCACCATTAAGGTTATTGGGGTGTAGCCAAGCGGTAAGGCAACAGACTTTGACTCTGTCATCTCACTGGTTCGATCCCAGTCACCCCAGCCAACACTCTCTAGCTCAGTCGGTAGAGCACTTGACTTTTAATCAAGGGGTCTGGAGTTCGAATCTCCAGAGAGTGACCAAATATGCCCAGGTGGCGGAACAGGTAGACGCACAGGACTTAAAATCCTGCGGTAGCGATACCATACCGGTTCGATTCCGGTCCCGGGCACCATTTGAATAATTACCCTATACTATGTATAGGGTTTTTATTTTTTTATTTATTTATATTTTTATCTTTAGGTAAGCGTAAATGATTTTCAGACTCGAACTATCGAACACATTGATTTATCCATAAGTGTTAATGTTCATAGATATCAGTAAGCTAAAAACAATTTGTGAAACTATTTGGCTAACCTTTTATCAAATCTCAATACACATTGATAAGGATAAGTCTCTTATAATTAGACATATAAATGATATTTTTTTGATATTGTCAATTATTTTTATTAATAATAAAATTAATATTGATCGGAGAAAACTTTACATATGAAACATTTAATTGTCATGAATCCAAATTCAGGTAGTCTTGGCTGTAAAAAATGCTTTAAGAAAAAAATCGATAAAGCATTCGAAGGTTTAGATTATGAAATTTATGAAACTACTGGCCCAAGAAGTGTCATTCCTTATTTACGCGATTATTTATCCACAAATAATAAAGACACTGTAAGAGTTTATGCTTGTGGCGGAGATGGTACAGTACACGAAGTAGTAAACGGGCTTGTTGGTCATCAAAATGCTGAATTAGCCATTTTCCCAACTGGAACCGGAAATGACTTTATTAAGATTTATGGTGGTAAGGACAAATTTGCGGATTTTGCTGCTTTAATTAACGGTAAAAGTCACGCGATAGATTTAAGTGAAATCACCGGTGGAGAATTAAAAGAACCTTTATATTCCATCAATGTTATCAACTTTGGTTTTGACGCAATTGTTGGGGCTAGAGGTAATTATTATAAAGAACATGGATTACCAGAAAAAGCAGTGAAAAAAGGTTTAGATCCATATACATATGCTTTAAAAAACGATGCGATGAAACACGGTCGTTTCAACGACACTGAAGTTTTTGCGGATGGTGAAAAATTAAACGATAAACAAATCTTGTTATGTACTTTAGCCCAAGGTCAATTTGTCGGTGGACAATTCCACTGCGCACCAAAAAGTGATAACACAGATGGTTTAATTGATGTTTGTGTATTAAAAACAATGACATTCTTAGGTTTAGGAATGATCATCGGTACATACACAAAAGGTAAACATTTAGACAGAAAGAGAAAGAAAATTGTTTATCGTCAAGCAAAAGAAATTAGATTTGTTGCCCCAAAAGAAATTGATGTCTGTGTCGATGGTGAAATGATTAAAGGTAAGGAATTTACTGTTAAATGTATCAAAGACGCAGTGAAGATTGTAATTCCTGAATAATATGGTAGTTGAATTTATTTGTCAAATTAGTGCCTTTGCTTTAGCAATAAGTGGTTCATTCACCTTTTGGAAAGTGCAACACTTATATGACTTTTATATTCCAATAATCTTATTTATCGCTGGATATTTATTAGGTATTGCTATTTCTTGGATGATTATTGATATTACTGGAAGAGTGATGTTTTCAAAAAAGAAAGAATATACTAAAAAACCATCAAAGATTGCCCGCTTCTGGCTCATTCAAGGTATTTGGTTCATCAATCATCACGCGATGATTAAATTAGATTTACGAGGCAAAGAAAAAGTCCCACAAAAGAGTCGTTTTCTAATCGTTTGCAATCATCGCAGTAAATTTGATTCTATGCTAATTACTGAAAAATTTGGGCAAAGAGATATCGCTTTTATCACGAAAGAAAGCAACATGAAGATTCCTCTTGCTGGTAGATTAATGATTGGATTAAGGTATTTACCAGTCGACCGCGATGATAAATTACAATCCTTATTAAAAATGCGTGAAGCGGTATCATTAATTGAAAACGATTATAGCTCAGTTGGAGTGTTCCCAGAAGGAACAAGACAAAGTGCTAAAACAATTGGTGATTTCCATGAAGGAACACTAAATATCGCAATTAAATCTCGCGTTCCAATTGTGGTTATAACCACAAAAGGGACAGACCAAATTCATAAAAGATTCCCTCGCCCCACAAAGGTGAGAATGGATGTCTTAGCAATAATTCATCCAGAAGAATATGATGGTATGAGCGCAAAATCATTATCTGATATGATCCATAATATGATGGAATCTCATATCGAAGAAATGGTCATCCAATAATATGCACCTCGTTGTGCATATTTTTTATTCTTTTCCCCTCTTTTATTTTTATAAAAAATTGCTATCATTTATAGCGTAGCTCTGTTAAAGAGCATATAATTGGTTAATAGAAATGGACGACATTAATAAATTAATATTACAAACATTAGAAAAAATTAGATTCTTTTTACAAAGAGATGGCGGCGATGTTGAATTCGTCTCTTTTGAAGATGGAATTGTTAAAGTAAAAATGCATGGTGCTTGCCAAGGATGTAGCTTCGCAAATACAGAAATTAAAGAATTAGTGGAAGTTATCTTACAAGAAGAAGTTCCGGGCGTAATTGAAGTTAGAGCTATAGAAGATTAATCCTTTGGGGTGTAGCCAAGCGGTAAGGCAGCGGACTCTGAATTCGCCACTCACTGGTTCGATCCCAGTCACCCCAGCCAAAATCTTAATGATATTGTTCTTGGTTATTAAATAAGGATTGATGATCAATCCATAACAAAAAACCACTTCGTGATGAAGTGATTTTTTTATTGGATAAATTTTTATAGAAGAATGTTTTCTTTTCGATTAACAACCACATAACCTTTACGATTATAAACATCTTCACGGTTATAAGTGATTTCTGATCCATCAGGTTCAACAAATAATCCCCCGGCTTCTGTCACAATGATTTGTGATGCGGCAGTATCCCATTCTTTTGTGCCCGCACTCATGCGATAGGTAATTTCCGCTAAGCCGTGAGCGATACGACATGGTTTTAAACTAGAACCATATCTCGCCACTGTTTTAATTTTATCAGCGTGTCTTTTTATGATTTCTTCTTCTTTTGCGTTCATGTGGAAGACGCTGCATAAACATGTTAAGTCTTCTAATTTATCGTTAACGTGAATACGTGTTGCTTTCCCATCTTTTAAATAGAAAGCACCATTATCTTTACTAGCGTAATATATTTCTCCAGTCACAGGAATTATTACTACTCCTACGACAAGACGATGTTTATAACTGAGTGCAATGTTTGTGGTAAAGCCACCATCATGAGCGACGAAATCTTTAGTTCCATCAACTGGATCAACAATCCATACAAAGTCGTTATTAAGACGTTCAAGATTGTCTTCGCTTTCTTCAGTTAAAAAAGCGTGCGTTGGAAAAGCTTTCGATAAATAATCTTTAATAATTTGATCTGCGGTTTTATCAGCGATAGTGACAGGAGAATTATCTTCTTTAATTTCCACATCAAAACCTTTTTCGTAAATTTCTAAGATTTTTTCTTTGGCTAATAAGCCAGCTTCAATCGCTTTTTCTAATTCTTTTTCCCACATAAGAGACACTCCTTACGATATTCGATAATCACATTATCAAGCATCTTGACTATTTTAATTATCTCATTTTTATCAAATTTATTCAAAGTTGCTCCTGCGGCTAAAGCGTGACCACCACCACCGATAGAATCAGCGACTGGTTGGACAGCTGGTCCATTACTACGGAATTCAATATGCATCGAACCATTTTCATTTTCAGCAAAAATGGCCCAAATTGGGAACCCTTCGATATTTCCTAATAAATAAATCATCGACCCTGCTTTTGAAGCGGAAATTTGATATTTTGATAATACTTTTTGATTTAGGATTAGATAGATTACTCCATTATCAGTTTTTTGGTAATGGGAGCAGACATATCCTTTAAACGCTAAAAGATTTTCGCTTGTAACATTTAAAATTTCATTAATTGTTTTTGGCTCCGCTCCATGTTCACTTAAATAATAAATTTCTTTAAATGCGCGTGGGTAATCTTCAATAAATTGAAAGCGTCCAGTATCGGTTAATATACCTAAATATAAAGCATTTGCAGCGGTTTTATTGATTTTCCAACCACATTCTAATATTAATTCTAAAACTAACTGGCAAGTCGAATTAGCATCTTCGTCAACGACAAATTCTCCTTGAGTGAATAAACCATTTTCCACGTGATGATCAATTTTTATCCATTCTTTACAAAGGGTAATACGCTGATCTTCTGCACGTGAGAAATCGTTTCCATCCACTAAAATGCCTAACGAATTTTTTATTGTGTCATCGCTAACATTGTCCATAGTATCAATAAAGTCAAAGAAGCGCCTTAAACCACTACCGACAACGTACACTTTTTTAGAAGGATAATTTTCTAAAATTGCGTGCTTTAAAGCAATCTGGGAACCATAGCAATCCCCATCAGGAAAAATATGTCCAAATATTGTTATGACATCATTTTTTTCAATAATTGCTTTGAGTTTTTCAAACATTAGTCCGCTATTCCTTCATCAGAATAATCATCGGTTTCATTTTTGTCTTCTTCATCTAATTCAGGATTATTTCTGTTATCACCATCATCTTCGTCATCGTTTTCATCATGACTTTCTTCTTCTTCGATAGAATAAACTGCATTCATATCGATGTGAGATTGAGCAAATAATAAACGTTCTCTTAATTCCCATTTGCCATCACCGACATTAACAAAACGTCCATCTAATAACATATTTGTTAAGAAGCGAGAAACTAAAGATGTTTTTTGTTCATTGCTTAATTCTGCATTTTCACAAACATATTCCCAGATATTTTTGAATAAAACTGGTTCATGAGATGTTTGTAATAAATCGTAAGCATAATCTAAAAGTGATTTTTCCATATGATTTTTCCTCCACTACATATGTTCAGGTGCCTTAACTCCAATTAAGTTAAGAGCGTTTTTCATTACTTGTTTGCTCGCTAAGCATAACGCTAAACGCGAAGCACTAACATTAATGTTGTCGCGATCAATCACACGACATTCTGTATAAAATCCATGAACTAATTCCGCTAATTCATGAATGTAATTGGTAATTTTATAAGGGGCTCTTTCTTTTGCGCTATCTAATACAACGTTAGGGAAATTAGCTAAATGTTTTAATAAAGCAATTTCACTATTCTTAGAACAATTAGAAGCGCTGATATCTAAAGGTATATCTTTTCCTTGTTCTAAGATTGAAGATAGACGAGCATGAGCGTATTGAGCGTAATACACTGGGTTATTAGAACTTTGTTCTAAAGCAAGATTCATATCGAAATCTAAATGAGCACTAGCGGCGCGCATTGCAAAGAAATAACGCATCGCATCAACCCCAACTTCTTCACATATTTCTCTTAATGTGATCGCGTCACCACTGCGTTTAGAAGCTTTTAATTCTTGCCCATCTTTAATAAAACGGACCATTTGAATCAATTCCACCTCTAGTGCGTCTTTTGTATAGCCATGCATCATTAATGCACTCTTCATACGATTAATATAACCGTGATGGTCAGCACCTAACACATCGATTAATTGATCATAACCACGTGACATCTTATTAACATGATAAACAATATCAGGTAAGAAATATGTATAGTCACCATTGCTCTTAACAATGACACGATCTTTGTCATCGAGGAAAGCAGTGGTTTTTAATACTTTTGCGTCGCCATCATCGTAAATATAATTTGCTAAATAATCTAATTCATTTTCAACCGCTTGATTGCTTCTAATTTTGATTTCGCTTGAGAAAACATCAAAATATACACCAAACGCTTTTAAATCTTTTTTGATTTTTTCTAATTCTAATCTAATACCTTCTTCTTTGAAGAATTGTAATCTTTTTTCATAAGAAAAAGATAGAGCTTTATCACCGATATCATCGATGATAATTTTAGCGATATTTTTCACATCTTCACCGTGATAACCATCTTCTGGAAGAGAGAAAGGTAAACCTAATAATTCTCTATATCTAGCTTCTAAAGATTTGGCTAAATTATTGATTTGGTTACCAGCGTCATTAATGTAATATTCTCTAGTCACATCGTATCCCGCAAAAGATAAGATACGGCAAAGAGAATCTCCAATCGCAGCACCACGCGCGTGTCCTACATGCAAGTCACCAGTTGGGTTAGCAGAGACAAATTCCACATTGATTTTGAAATTTTTATCTTCGCCACGACCAAATTGATCTTTTTCATCAATAATCTTTTTCACAATTGGTTGTAAGGAATCATTTTTCATGAAGAAATTAATGAAACCAGGACCCGCTATTTCAACTTTATCAATACCATCTAAAGTGAGGTTATTTTTAATAATTTCCGCCACTTCTTTTGGTGCTTTATGAAAATAACGACATAATTTCATCGCTGCATTAGTGGCGTAATCACCGTGAGCTAAATCTTTTGAATGCTCAATAATGATTTCATCTAAATTTACTTCGATACCCGCTTTTGATATCGCTTCACGAATTAATTGTTTTAATTTTGTAATTATATCCATCTTTATTTTTCCTCGTTTTTCATTAATAAGACGATGGATTCCGCCTTAACCGCTAAAGATAATCCAAGTGCATCACATTTTTCGTTTGTGCCGGCTTTAATGTTAACGTCATTAACTGACACTTCTAATAGTCTCGCCAAATTAGCCCTCATCTCATCAATATATGGTTTTAATTTTGGTTTTTCTAAAGTAATAGAAACATCAATATTATTAACATAATATCCTCTGATTTTCATGTTATAGACTACAGTTTTCACAATATAAGCAGAATCGATATTTTTTAATTTTGGATCACTATCTGGAAAATGTTTGCCTAAATCACCTAAACCAAGCGCACCTAAAATAGATTCTGCAACTGCGTGATAGACAACGTCGCCATCAGAATGCGCTAATTCGCCCATTGGATGATCAACATGAACGCCACAGAGCATTAATTTTCTTCCATAAACCAAACGATGGATATCGCTAGCAAATCCTATTTTCATAATTAATTAAACCTAAAGAACATAATATCCCCATCCTTAGGATAATAGCCTTTCCCTTCTGTTCTTAATTTTCCTTTTTCTTTTACAGCCGCTTCGCTGCCTAATTCTTTAATCGCATCATAGGTATATACTTCGGCACGGATGAATCCTTTTTGGAAATCAGTGTGAATCACACCAGCACATTCTGGCGCACTATAGCCGTTTTTAAAAGTCCAAGCACGGCATTCATCACTTCCAACGGTGAAGAATGTTGATAAATTTAAAAGATGATATGTGGCTTTAATGAGTTTAGTTAACCCAGATTCCGTCACATTAATATCTTTTAAATATTCTTCTCTTTCTTCTTTGGATAATTCGCTTAATTCACTTTCAATTTCACAACTAATAGCAATCACTTCACTATTTTCTTGCTTTGCGTATTCAACTACTTTTTGATAATTTTCCGCTTTGGATAAATCCGCTAAATCGTTTTCAGAAACATTAGCCACATAGATAATTGGTTTTCTCGATAATAAATGATAGCTCTTTAATACTGTTTCTTGTTCTTCGTTAAAAGATAACGTTCTTATAGATTTACCTTGAATTAATAATTCTTTAATCGGTGCTAAAACAGACATTTCTAACATCGACTCTTTATCTTTTTGAATACGTGCTTTGTTTTCAATTTTTTCAATTCTTTTACTGACTGTATCTAAATCCGCCATCACGAGTTCAAGATTGATCACTTCGATATCGCGAATCGGATCGACATTACCTTCAACGTGAACAATATCATCACTGTTAAAACAACGGACCACTTCCACAATCGCATCGCATTCACGAATATGTGACAAGAATTGGTTTCCTAATCCTTCACCTTTTGAAGCACCGCGCACTAAACCAGCAATATCATAAAATTCTACTGTGGCGGGAATCGTTCTTTCTGGTTTAAATAAGGAAGATAAAAAATCTAATCTCTCGTCAGGAACATTAACCACTCCAGTATTAGGATTAATGGTCGCAAAAGGATAATTTGCGGCTTCGACGTGTGAATTCGTAATCGCGTTGAATAAGGTGGATTTACCAACATTTGGTAAACCGACAATTCCTGCTTTTAATCCCATAATATAACCTCAAGTTCGCCATATATTATATGGGAGTGAAAAATATAAATCAAACAAAATATATTTTGTTATTGTTTTAATGCTTCAAGCGGATTGAACTTGTTGAGTTTTCTCGTATTGATTATAGTGACAACAAAGGATAGCACTAACGCTAAAGTACCCATCAAAACAAAGGATATTGGATTAATGTAATAGAAAAATCCTCCTCCTAATTGCTGCCCTGTTTCGTACGTTATGATAAAGGAAATAACAAATAATTCGACCGAAGATAATAAAAAGGAAGAAAAACAAGACATTACACTATAAGTAAGTGGGAATTTATAAGATTCTTTTTTGTTAATACCTAAGCATCTTGCTAAAGCGATGTCTTTTTTATTTTCAAGAATATATAAAGAATTGCAAACGCTTAATAAGATCGAAGAAATAACCACCGCAATTAAAGAAAAAACCATTAGGGCAATTTCAATATAAAAACATACTTGATCCACACCTTTAACAATCTCGCTTAATGGGTCATTAACTATATATTTTGGAAAAGCTTTTTGAATTTTGCTTTTTGCTAAATCCATATTGCATTTCTTGGTAAAAGAAATAGAAATATTTTGTGTTAGAAGGTTAAAGATTGATATTCCTAATCGGCATTGAAAAAATAGAATTGGCCACAGATAATTATGATATATTTTATATTGGTCACTCTCTATGACTCCTTTAATTACAATTTCAAGATTTTGAAATTTTCGATAAATTTTTCCTTCGCTATCACTATAAGAAGAAACTAAACAAGATAAATAGATTTTTTCGTTAACCACATCGACTTTATGGAATAAGAATTCTGCCATTTTCTGAGAGATAAATATTTCATCCAAGGAATCGATTTTATACTTGTTTTGATCAATCGCGCTAAATGAAACGCCATGATTAAAAGCTTTAGAATAATGCCCAATTAAAATATCTTCTTCTGGTTGAAAAGCCGCAAATTCCTCATTATTCAAGTTTTCAATCTTACTGACATAATAATTTAATTGCTCTAGATCCTTACTGAAAAATATATGATTCGAAAATCCATAAAGAAGATTATTTGGTAATATCATAATCCCAGAATCACTGCCTAATACCATATTCTGATATTCAGGAATTAAAGAAGGAAAATAATGTTCATAACGCGGTAAAAAATAATCCTTGTTATTAGCGAATATTAAAACGCGATCAATTTCTTTAATATCCGTGTTTCCATACATCCATGGATAATATTTATTATTTGCGAGTTCAAATAAAAATGGATCAAAATCTGCATTTAATTTCGTTAATTGCATAAAAGCGTCAGTTAATTTATGTGTGTTAAAATAATAAATCTTTTTTAAGGTCCAAGGATAATAACTAGGAAGGTTGATAATATCGCTTGTAGGAAAACGCATTCGATCCTCAAACATATATTCATTCCAAAGATGGTTATCATGATAGATGCATGGATTTTTTGTTAATGTAAATCCTTTTATTTCCACTATTTGTTCATCTGCGTATTCCCATTCATCATTTCCAAAAGAAAAGCATAGATGTAAAGGGTGGGCGATTAAATATTCTGATAAACTAGTTACCGTTCTAACTATTTGAAGCTGGAAACAAATATCTTCAATAATATCAATTGATAAACCTAAAATGATTTGGTCGTCTTCTAGTGTATTAACTTTTTCTGGATAGACTACGATATTTGCTAAATCTAACCAACGAAATTCATTAATATGCCTCGCACTTATTTTATGAATTGGTTCGCAATATTTAGTTTCAGCAATATAAGAATAATTTTGCTGCGGAAAGAAAGATTCAAAATTATTATCGTAGGTAACACCGATATCATAAATATAATCAGGATATTTTTTTAATAATTCAGACGCTTCATATAATGATCCAGCGTATTGAATATAATCATTATTATTTTCGTTAGACAATATGATTTGATTATCTTCTATTAAGGAAGAATATGATTTTTTCACACCATTAGAAATACTTGATGATATTGTTGAAGCTAAACCAATTCCAATTAAACCTAATGAAGTTAATAAATGGACAATTCTCGATCGCCATTTTCTTTTTTTATTCGTAGTAGAATAATGCGAAGTTAAAAAAGATAAAGGAATTGAAGGTTTACGTTCATTATAAGGAGCTAAGGATAAAGATAATTTTTCTTTGCTTTTATTATTTAATATTTCTTTTTTTATTATCTCTCCATCAGATAAATATAAAATCGTATCACCATATTTTTGCGCTAATCCATAATCATGAGTTACTAATATGACTAAACACGAATTTGATAATTTTTTTATTATATCCATCACGATAATACTAGAGTGATGATCAAGGGCTCCTGTCGGTTCATCC
>JAXERM010000055.1:0-2540 GCA_034116505.1 Bacilli bacterium | reverse complement strand
ATATTAATTGGTCCTTGGCTTCTTGGCTTAATTAACCAAGAATTATTTAACAATATCTTAAAAGAAGTTTCATGGATGAACGAAGTTGCTTTAGGTTTTATCGCTTTCACGATCGGTGGATCTTTTAAATTATCGGCCTTAAAAAGAGTGGGAAAGAGAGCCACAATTATTTCCATTTTTGAAGCGTTAGGCGGTGCTTTAATTGTCGTAGGTGGATTATTAATCGCTTATTTTATGGGCATGAAAAATCTTGGCTTAACTATTCCAATGATTTTAATTTTTGGTAGCATTGCTTGTGCTACTGCACCGGCCGCAACATTATTAGTGGTCAATCAATATAAAGCTCGTGGTCCTGTGACTGAAACTTTAATTCCGGTTGTGGCTTTTGATGACGCAGTTGCTTTAATTGCATTCTCGGTCATGTTTGCCATGGCGAAAATTATGCAAATAGGTGCAGCGTTTGATTTTGTGGAAGCAATTTTAATTCCATTATTAGAAATTGTTTTATCAATCGTATTAGGAGCAGCAATTGGATGGCTTTTAGGTTTATTAACAAAAATATTTAAGTCACGTCATAATCGTTTAATCGCTATTATTGCTAGTGTGATTATTTGTGTTGGCATCTCACAAATTAATTTTGGTTCTTTATTTAATCTACCTATTTCCTTCCAATTATCTAGCTTACTCACAGTGATGGGCTTAGGAGCGCTCTACGCTAATACAGCAAAAGGAATTGATACGACTTATGAATTTCTTGATAAATTTACCGCTCCGCTATTTATGGTGTTTTTTATCCTTAGTGGAGCAAATTTGAACTTTGGTATTTTTGCTACTCCAAATGCCGGATTAGTTATTGTAATCGCCATCATTTATTTACTCAGTCGTGTCGTGGGTAAATGGAGTGGTGCGATGGTTGGCTCAAGTATTACTAAATGTGAAAAAAATGTGCGTAAATATTTAGGTTTTGCCTTAATTCCTCAAGCTGGTGTCGCTTTAGGTTTAGCGGGAAACGCTAATAAATTTTTAACTAGTGTTGGACACGAAGAATTAGGCACATTAATTTTTACGGTTATTATTATCTCCACAATGATTTATGAATTATCCGGTCCTCTAGTCACTAAATGGGCTTTAACAAAATCCGGAGAGATTAAAAATCCTAATAGGGCAAAATTATAATCTATTTGTAAAATAGAAGTCTTTCTTTTACAATATACGAGCATAGCAGGTGAAAATATGAAACCAAAAACAAAACGTATAATCGGCAATTTATTTGCCGCCTTAATTAAAAACGACCGCGCGATTGATGGTGCAAAAACTTCTCCATGGTGGATTGGTTTGATCTTATTTGTGGTGGGTACTTTCTTACCAATTATTCCTATTATGACCACAACCAGTAAAACTTATGGAGCGTCTTTCTTATCATCTTATACCTATGGTTATGAAACCGGTTTAGCGGCCACAACATTATCTTTAGAAGCTGAACATTATTCCTTCGAAGTGAATGATAACAAAACACTCGATGCGAAAAAAGATGGTGTATTGATTGAACATACTTGGGTCGAAGAAAGCGATAAATTACCAAAAGATGAAAAACCAATCGCATCTTATAATTCTGTCCGTTTAGTCAACGGCAACAATGTGACGGAAAAAGCATTTGAAGTTTATTTTTCTGACCGTGATTATAATAAAGGCACAAAAACTATTGTCTCTTTAATATCTGCGATTGAAGCAAAAGAATATGTTAAAGGCACCACAAATTTATATGTCCCTGCTGAAGGAGTGACAAAACCTGAAACATACACTCCAAGTTATGTATTAATTTATTCAACCGGAATCTATTCTAAAATTTATAAAACGGGCACCACTACTGCAGCCTCTAGTTCTTATAAAGGCAATAACTGGGCTAGCTTTCCAAGTGGTTATGAATTAATTTCAAAAACCGTTAATGTCGAAGGTTTAGATAAAACAATTACTAATGTGGCTTACGTTAATGGTGTGGTTGATAATTGGAAAGGCGTTTATAATGTGGCCTACACAACACAAAAACAAATTAATTTCTGGTTCTCAAGTGGTTTATATTACGCGATTTATTTAGTCCTTGGATTATTCATGGGTTTAATGATCTTCTTATTAACACGTGGAAAACACAATCCAAATCGCGGATTAAAATTAGGCACTTGTATGAATATTTCTTGGTGGATAGATCTCACTCCAGGCTTATTAGCGATGATCTTAGGATTTATGTTCTCGCAAGCAGCGGGTGTCGGCTATATTGTTTTACTTGGTATGCGTACAATGTGGCTATCAATGAGACAACTTAATCCACAAACTCAAGCATAAAAATCATTATTGAATTTAAGAAATAAGCTAGACATGAATTACGAATTTGTAAAGATGTCTAGCTTTTTAATTTTATTAAATGGAAATATCTATTAGAGAAATATACCTTTATTATTAGTCACCATAATCACTACCGCGTGATTTGTCTTCTACATAAATTTGTAAAGGGTCAGTAATGTCAGTAATCTCTAATATGATAA